>JBKEBP010000024.1:0-34512 GCA_047973235.1 Suipraeoptans sp.
TCTAAAATAGAGCTATAATACATACAAAGGGCAAAGCCCGAAAAATCGGCTTTGCCCGAATATAACTATCAACCTTTCTTATATCAGTTTTTGCATTTACACAAAACTTGAAACAGTCTCACAGGAGCCCTTCTTGGGCTCCTTAATCTATAACCAGCACTGGTCATTATCAAGTTCTTTGGTAAAAATCTTACTAGTATTTTCCGGACTTTTTGATTGGTGGAACTTAAACATCATATTACCATCTTCACCGGGGCCCAGTATCTCAAGTTTACCGGTTTCATGTGACATAATATAATGAACTGACTTTGCTATACCATTTTGCAATTGCTTTGCAGATTCAACAATCTGATAACCTTCTATTATAGGAATTTGAAATTGTCCTTTCACACCGGTAACAGGTCTGCACTGGAATATATAATACGGTATAATGCCTATTGATGTGAGCTTTTTTAGTAAAAGTCCTAACACATTAGGATTATCATTTACGCCTCTTAGCAGTACACTCTGATTAAGAACTCTTATACCGGTTTTCGCAAGCAGTTTAATTGACAGCCTTGCTTCCTCTGTAATCTCATTAGTATGATTAAAGTGTGTTACTACATATATTTGCTTTTTCTTATTGTACTTCTTTAATATTTCAAGAAGTTCAGGATCCTCAGTTATTCTATAAGGAAATGTAACCGGAACTCTGGTACCAAATCGAAGGCAATCTAAATGATCAATCTTGCAAAATGCTTCAAGATACTTCGCGATTGTCTCATTACTATTCATAAAAGAATCACCACCGGAGATAAGTACATTGCTGATTTCGGTATGAGTTGAGATATAGTCTACGATTTTTTCAAAATTTTTATTTCCTATTTCATCATCATTGGTCCCTACAAGTCGTTTCCTAAAACAGTACCTGCAATACATGGCACAGACATGAGTTGAGAGAAACAGCGTAGTGTGTGTGTACTTATGCTGTAATCCGGGAACCACAGTATTACTTGCTTCACCACTTGTATCAAAATCACCGTCCAAGCTAGTCTCGTGTATGGAAGGGATGCACATCTTCCGAATTGGATCATTTTCGTCGTTCAGGTTAATCAAAGATAAGTAATACTTGGGAATGGTCATAGGATATTGATCCAAAATATTGTCCAGCTTATTGGTATCCTCATCATTCAAGTTAAGAATGGTCCTTATTTCTTCAGCAGTAGTTATATTGTCTTTTAATTTTTCCGTCCATGTCATTTATTTCACTCCTTACAAAAGTTCATAGCACTATAATAACATAAAACACGAATATTTGCACAAAGTAGCTAAGTGCTGCAAAAAAGATTACCATATAATTTGATATCAAGAGATTTTAGTGATATATTATATGGTCGTATCAACTAAATTAGAGAAATAATGCAAATATGGAAGGGAATAATGAAAGAATATAAAAATAGAGAATATTTATTTGACAATTACAAAGCGCTCCTTATCCTGCTTATTGTAGTAGGGCACTTTTTTGATCTAAGTTATAAAAGCAATGGATTCTCATATTATTTCAAATGGATTGTTTACCCATTTCATATTCCTGCATTTGTATTTATATCAGGATATTTTTCGAAAAAGAAATATAAAATAAAGGACTTGTTTATTAAACTGGTAGTTCCTTATTTGGTTTTTGAAGTGGTTTACTATTTGTACTACACGTACATTTTACATGTAGAAACAGGGTTATACCTATTAAATCCTAAATTTACATTATGGTATTTGATGTGTCTATTTGTATGGAGACTAATTCCAACTAAGCAAAACATTCAATACTTATTTATAGGACTCTCTGTTATAGCCGGATTATTAATAGGTGTGTCAGACATATCAAGCAATTATTTAAGCATTCCACGAATGTTTGCTTTCTTACCCTTTTTCCTGGTGGGAAGATGGTTTAGTAGTGAGAAGGTGACAAAACTTAGGACTAAAAAAGGCCGTCTGATATGTACAGGGGTATTTATAGCCTCAGCAGGATTTATCCTTATTATGGAAAAGATATTGTCACTGCCACCAAGGGTTATGTATGGAAGATATAATTATGAATACTTGGGAGAGTCAGATATAGAGGGCTTGCTGATTAGATTGTGCTATTACATTATAGCTTTTACTATGCTGATTGCCCTTCTCGGAATGATTACAGATAAGAAAAGCAGGTTCTCGGTCCTAGGTATGCGTACCTTACCGATATATATTATTCATGGATTTGTATTTAAGTTTGTACAAACAGAAACAAACCTTTTAAAAAGTGTTAATACGTCAATTGAGGTAATAGGTCTGTTAGCATTTTCGATATTTCTGGTTATATTGCTGTCATTACCGATATTTGACAAAGCGATATCCTTTATATCCGGAGGTTATATCAAAAATTCGGAGGGATGAGAATGCTATATTGTAGTGAATAAATCAAGTGTTTGTCCGGTCATTACACTTGGAGCATCGCAGAGAAGATATAAGGCGGCCTTAGCTACTGAATCGGGACTACCCATTTTAGCATTGTCTTGTCCAACATTATGGTTGTAATCTCGTTGTCCGGGAGTATCGAGCATACCCGGAGCGATTGCATTAACACGTACTCCGTAATCCGCAGTTTGAATGGCAGCAGTCTTAGTCATTGTGATTATTCCACCTTTGGCTACAGCATAGCCACCCATCTCGGATGCTATTCGTCCCATACGTGATGACAGGTTAATAATATCGCCTGATTTTTGTCGTATCATCACGGGAATAACATGCTTCATGCAAAGGAAGGGTATATCAAGATTAGTTTTTATAATCTGATCCCACTGTTCTTTAGACCATTCCCATAGGCGTATGGCCTTTTGTTGATTATCAGAATATATTTCTTTCGGGTATCCGCCTGCATTGTTTATAAGAATATCTATGCCGCCACATATCTTTTCTACCTGAGCTACTAATGTGGCAACATTTTTTTCTATGGTTAAATCGCAGGGAAAGGCGATACCGTTTCCACCTGCGTTGTTTACTAGAGCAACAGTTTCATCTAAATCAGAAAGAGTTCGTGATACACAAAACACAGTTGCACCTTCAGAGCCCAATGATACAGCGAGACTTCGGCCTATGCCCTTTCCGGCACCGGTTACTATTGCTATTTTACCTTCCAATCTTTTCATGATATACCTCCTAAAGAATAGTGATGTTTGTTGAAGTAAAGAAACTTGTACCGGTCTTGTATATGTAACTTTCACCGATGTCTTTTAGTAGTATTACATTAAGCGAATCTAATAGATTCTTTTTGTCAAGAGATATGGCTTCTATTAGTTTATCAGTACTTATATCACAGCGGTAGGGAAGAGAGTATTTTATAAGAATACTTTTAATTCGCTCGGCTGTTCCGATACTTGTAAGTCCTTTTTCTTCTGAAAAATTGGTTATGGCATACATGCCTATAGCGACTGCTTCACCATGACTCTCTCTTTTATAGTCATAAAACTGCTCTATCGCATGAGCCAAAGTGTGTCCGAAATTAAGCAGCATGCGCTCGCCCCTATCGAACTGATCGTTTTCCACAACCCGGCGTTTGATATCTACACAGGTGAAAATAATATCGGTTATTATATCTTCGAGGTCTGAAAAATCGTTATGGGATTCTAGAATGTCAAATAATGCCTCGTCTTTAATACATCCGTATTTAATCACTTCGCCCATACCATCATTTATATATTTAGTCGGGAGAGTGCTAAGGACACTTGGATCAATAAGAACAAGTTTCGGTTGATAAAATGCTCCTACCAGATTCTTTCCCTGAGGCAAGTCCACAGCGACTTTTCCGCCAACTGATGAATCAACTTGCGCAAGAAGTGATGTTGGAACTTGTATAAAGTCAATGCCTCTTAGGAAACTTGCCGCTGCAAAGCCTGCCAGGTCACCGATAACTCCGCCGCCTAGAGCGAGTATGATATCGGTTCGGGTAAGCTTTTCTTCGGTAAGTTTTTTGTATATCAATTTTAATGAATCAAAAGCCTTTGTAGCCTCACCATGTGGAAGTATTAGATGTGAGACTTCGAACTCACTGCTTAGAGAGTCCGATATTTGATCACCATATAGAGAAAACACGTTATCATCTGATATGATACATAATTTTCTACCACTATATAGGGCAGATATATGAGGACATATATCCGTCAATAAGTTTTTCTCTATTTTAATGTCATAACTATCTTTTCCTAGATTTACGTGCAGCTTCATAATGTCTTTCCTATTGCATGTGCAACTTTAGTAATCTGTGTGATAAGTTCATCGTATTTCTCCGGTTTTAGAGACTGTGCTCCGTCACAAAGTGCATTTTCGGGGTCATTATGAACCTCTATCATCAGACCGTCACAATCCGCAGCAATAGAAGCCCTTGCCATTGCTTCGACTAACCACCATCTCCCCCCGGCATGACTTGGATCAATTATAATTGGAAGGTGAGTAAGTTTTCTTAGAACCGGAATGCATTGCAAATCCAAAGTATTTCGTGTGTATGTCTCAAAGGTACGTATACCACGTTCACAAAGGATAACATTTTCATTTCCCGAAGCCATTATATATTCTGCAGACATAATCCACTCTTCATATGTTGCATTTAAACCACGTTTCAAGAGTATTGGCTTATCTATATCACCAAGATGTTTAAGTAAGTCAAAATTTTGCATATTTCTTGCACCTATTTGGATTAGATCAACTTTTTCATTGAATAAATCTAAATATTCAGGTGACATAATTTCACTTACTATTGGAAGTCCAACCTCTTCTTTAACTTCACTTAATATATTAAGTCCGTCAAGTCCCATGCCCTGAAATGCATAAGGGGAGGTTCTTGGTTTAAATGCACCGCCTCTAAGCATATTGGCACCGGATGCTTTTACCGATTTGGCAATTTCAAGAACCTGCTTAGTTGATTCTACAGAGCAAGGACCTGCAATCATTCCAAGATGACCGCCGCCAACTTTAACTCCGGCAACATCAATAATTGAGTCTTCAGGATGGAAGGCTCTGTTAGCCAGTTTGTAAGGCTCTTGAACATGCATTACTTTATCAACGGATAAATCAACTTCAAATTGTCTTGGATCTAATTTGGTAGTGTCACCAATACATCCAATTATTGTCATGTCTTGTCCTTCAACGATATGTGCTTCTATACCTCGTTTATGAACTTTTGCGACTACTCGTTCAATGTCTTCTTTCGTAGCACGTGGTTTCATTACTATAATCATAATTTGTATTTCTCCTTATACTGTTTGGTATGTTTAATATAGTTTTTCTAGTGCAGACACTACAGCAGGTAAATCCATTCCGTGAGACGCTTTTACTAAAACGTTGTCACCTTCTTCTATAATATCCGTCATTTTATTAATAAATTCTTCTTTGGTATCAAACCAAAGACTTTCTACTCTTGGATTATTGTTAGAGGAACCCATCTTAATTGCTTTGGAAAGCTCGCCGATGGATACTACAAGGTTAATGCCTGCATCGGCTGCGTATTTACCGACTTCACGATGCAACTCTTCGCAATTATCACCAAGCTCACCCATGTCTCCAAGTATAGCTACCTTTCTGCCGATACCGAGACTCAATACGTCTATAGCCGCTTTCATGGATACCGGATTTGCATTATAGCAATCATCCAAAATAATTATTTTGTTGGTATCCACAATATGGTTTCTTCCCGAAGAGGAGGTAAACTTCTCTATTCCTCTTCGAATTTCACTACAAGATAGTGATAGCGCTTGTCCAACGCTTGCTGCAGCAAGTGCATTTAGAACCATATGGAATCCCGGTACCGGAACGTGACATCTAAATGAGCATCCGTCTCTTAAATGAATATCACAATTAGTTCCTCTAAGTCCGAGGGATTCTACATTATCAGCATATGTATCAAATGTTGGTGAAGTTCCATAAAGTGTTGGGACAATCCCTTTTGTTGGAGCAACACATTTTAAAAGCTTATCATCACCATTCACAATAATACTCCCACCCGGACGTATATCTTCAAGCATGGTGGTTTTTTCTTTGAAAATTCCTTCTTTAGTTTTAAAGAACTCCAGATGAGCACTACCAATGTTTGTGAAAACACATATATCAGGAGTCGCAGTTGTAGATAACAGCTTCATTTCACCAAAATGATTGACACCCATTTCGAGAACAGATATTTCATCATCACTTGATAATCTAAAAATAGAAAGTGGTAGTCCGACTGCGTTATTAAAATTGCCTTGAGTCTTATGAACTTTATATTTTTCAGAAAGAACAGAGGCTATCATTTCTTTTGAGCTTGTTTTCCCGACACTTCCGGTAATACCAATTACTTTCAAATTTTCAAATGAGTCTCTATAGAATTTGGCAATATCAAGAAGTGCCTGATCAGTAGAGTCAACAAGTATATAAGGGAAAGACGGATTTTCCAGAATTTCCTGGGATACAACGCATAAAGCCCCTCCCTCCATCACGTTTGGGATGAAGCGGTGGGCATTTATACGTTCTCCGTCTAAAGCGACGAATAGCGAATCTTTAGTTACTTTTCTGCTATCGATTATAACGTCAGATATTTCTGTATCAAGTGAGATGCCGGTACCAATTAATTTACCCTTGCAGGCGTGAATAGCATCTCCTATTGTTAAGTGGTTCATTATAATTTATTCCTCCAAATTTAATTCGAATATCTTGCGTGAATTGATTCTTCGATAATTGCTTCACAGAAATCAGCATATTCCATACCGGCTTCTTTAGCAGCTTTAGGAATAAGACTCGCAGGTGTCATTCCCGGAAGAGAGTTCATTTCAAAGCAATATATTTCGCCGTCGCTATCGTCAACTATGAAGTCTGCTCTAGCGTAAACATCCATATGTAGAGCTTCAAAGGCTTTCTCGCAGGCTCTTTGTATTTTATCAATTAGATCAGGACCTATAGAAACAGGTGGACAAAGTTCCTTTGCACCTCCGGCCTGATATTTATTTTCGTAATTAAAGTTGTCACCCTTTGGGAGAATTTCAACTAGTGGAAGGGCCTTTCCTGCAAATATGGCACTTGCATACTCACGACCTTTTATATATGGTTCAATAATAATTTCATCATCAGGGTATTCATCAAATGAAGCTTGAATAGCCGCGTCATAATCTTCTTTAGTATGACATATATATACTCCTATACTAGAACCATTATTACATGGTTTAACTACAAGTGGAAGATAAAAGCCGAGTTCCTCAAGCGGCGTATCTTTAGTAGTATATTTTAGAGATGTGCCACGAGGAGTGGGAACATCTGACATTTTAAATATCTGTTTAGCGACAAGCTTATCCATAGATAAAGCACAGCCAAGTGAGTTGGGGCCTGTGTATTTAATGCCGAGCATGTCAAATGTCGCCTGCATCTTACCGTTTTCACCTACTGCACCATGTAATGCCATGAATGTAATATCAGCCATTAAACATAGATTAAGAACATTTGGTCCGAAATAAGCCGGGCTGTCATCGGTTCTTCTAGAAGCAATTTCATTTAAATCGGGAATAGTTGCTTTAATTCCGCTCGCTATTTCGAGTCCACCTGAAAGAAGTGAAAATACTTCTTCTAATTTATCGGAGTCGTATTTAAGACCAAGATAAACATCTAATAAATAAGCATCATGTCCTTTTTCTCTAAGTGCTGTACAAATAGCAGCTCCTGAAGAGAGCGAAACATCATGTTCAGGGCTGAGTCCACCTGCTAATACAATAATTTTCATAATAATAACCTCCTAACTCAGCGTATTTAATAAGTTACTTTTAACATCATATAGCTTTTTAGACAAATCAACAAATACCGGATGAGGATAGAAGAGTCTCTTTGTTTCGTCCCAAAGTGTAGACTGCTCTTCTTTACAAAATTTCGCTATCTCCATAACACTTGGAGAGTTATATTTACATTCGCCATTTATGAAAACAGGAACGAGAAGTTCTCTCATTTCATAAGATCCACCGGGAAGAAGTGTTTTCTTCCATGTATCGACCGGATGGAATAGTAATAAATCATATTTTGTATCAAATACTTCATCCGCGAAGGCTACCAAGTCAGCCTTTATCTTACCGGTTTCTTTTTCGTAAATTCTGAATATGGTTTTATTACCGGGATTCGTTATTTTATCACGGTTATCTGAAATTTTTATTTTTGGTATAAATTCGCCATCTTGATTTTGAATAGCGGCCAGCTTATATACCCCTCCAAAGGAAGGCCAGTCGTTAGATGTTATCAGATTTGTACCAACGCCCCAGGCATTTATCTCGGCCTTTTGCATCTTTAAATCATGAAGGAGATATTCATCTAAGTCATTAGATGCGGTAATCATCGCATTAGGAAATCCTGCATCGTCTAGCATAATACGAGCTTTTTTAGATAAATAAGCAAGGTCACCACTATCGAGACGTATTCCAAAACGTTTCATGGGGAGACCGGACTCTTTCATTTCAGTAAATACTCGAATTGCATTGGGAACACCTGATTTTAGTGTGTCGTAGGTATCAACCAAAAGAGTACAGTTTTCCGGATATATATCTGCATAATATTTAAATGCGGTGTATTCGTCTTTAAAACTCATAATCCAACTATGAGCATGAGTCCCCATAACAGGCACGTCAAATTCCTGGCCGGCTAGTACATTAGATGTACCGACACATCCTGCAATCATAGCAGCTCTTGCACCATATAACCCTGCATCAGGACCTTGGGCTCTTCTAAGACCGAATTCCATAATGCCGTCGCCATTGGCAGCAAACACAATACGTGCAGTCTTTGTAGCAATTAGAGACTGATGATTTATAATATTAAGAATCGCTGTTTCAACCAGCTGCGCTTCCATAATGGGTGCAATCACCTTAATTAAAGGCTCTTTAGGGAAAACAACTGATCCTTCCGGTATCGCATATATGTCTCCGCTGAAGTGAAAGCCACTTAAATAGCCGAGAAAGTCTTCACTGAAAAGTTTAAGACTTCTTAAATAATCAATATCTTCATAACTAAAGTGCAGCCCCTTTATGTATTCAATTACTTGTTCGAGTCCGGCACAAATCGCATAGCCACCATTGCTGGGATTAGTTCGATAAAACATATCAAAGACCACAGTTTCGTTCTGCCCCTTTTCATAATATCCCTGCATCATAGTCAGTTCATAAAGGTCGGTTAATAATGTTAAGTTTTTTGGATTATTCATCTGTAACGCTCCTTGTTGTACTATAGGTTCTTGCTATTTTTAGTAATGGTATTCATAATTATATTTTTGGTATATTCGGAAATATGCTTTCGTTCTTCTCTATCCATTTTACTTGGATAAATAGGGTCACCGTATTCAAGTATCACTTTGGTTTTTTTAATCTTGGGAAAATGTTCCTCAAATATAAAAGCACTACTATTAATACTCATAGGTATAATAGGACATCCACTTTTTTCGGCTATTTTAAATGAACCGGCATGGAAGTCAAGCATAGATAATTCTTCACCACTATTTCTGGTACCTTCGGGGAATATACAAATAGACACCCCGTTCTTAACATAATCAATAGCAGTAAGTATAGTTTTAAGCCCTTGTTTAGGATCTTCCCTATCGAGAAATAAGCAATAAAGACGCTTCATCCAATCTCGTAGGAGAGGAAACTTAAGCATTTCCTTTTTAGCGACATACCCTGTTAGTCTTTTACATCTTGTATAGGTTATTATAATATCATAAAAACTCCTATGATTACCTATAAAAAGGACAGGCTCATCAGGAATCTTTTCTTCTCCTATAATTGTTATATCGGCACCGGATATTTTGAGTATGACTTTAAAAGCCCATTGAACTATCCGAAGTGAACTTATATCAGCAGCCGGTCTATTAAATTTTGCTATTATCCATTCTACTATTAGTATAGGAATACTAATGATTAGGAATGAAATAAGGAAAATAACTGTTATTATGAATTTGAACATAGTGCATCTCCTTGTAAGCCATGGCTTTTTGCTAAACATAGTATACTAGAGATTGATTTTTAAAGCAAATGTTAGTATAATACATAGGTATGTATACAAAAAACAAGGAGAAGTGCATGGAGCGGATAAAACTTAAATCTTATGGGAAGATTAATCTTAGTTTGGATGTGCTTGGAAGGCGTGAAAACGGCTACCATGACCTTGTTATGATTATGCAGTCAGTAGGGCTTTATGATGAGGTGATAATTGAAAGAACCAAAGAAAGTGGTATCACAATTATTTGCGATACAAAAGGAGTACCTCAGGATGGCAGGAATATTGCATATAAAGCGGCAGACTTATTGATTAAAGAATTTCAGTTAGATACCGGAATTTGTATTACTTTAAATAAGAAGATTCCGGCAGCAGCAGGCATGGCTGGTGGAAGCAGTAATGCGGCAGCAGTGATTAAGGGAATGAACGAACTTTTTGAGCTGCAGCTTACTTTGGATGATATGAAGGCATTTGGTGTTAAGCTGGGGGCGGATGTGCCATATTGTCTACAAGGAGGTACGTGTTTAGCAGAGGGTATTGGGGAAATACTTACTGTCTTACCTAATATGCCGGATTGTTTTATTGCCATTTCAAATCCACCTTATGAAGTATCAACAGCAGAGGTATTTAATGCCATTGATAATAAAAAGGAATACAAGCATCCGGATACAGAGAGCATAATTGAAGGAATCAAGGAACAAGATATTTCTAAAATCGCAAGAAACATGGGAAATGTGTTGGAGAGTGTTACTTCTGTAATGCATCCCGATATTAATAGAATCAAAGAAATAATGAATATGTGTGGGGCACATGGTAGTATGATGACCGGGAGTGGACCAACTGTGTTCGGAATTTTTAATGATGAGTCATCATCTTATAAAGCAATAGAAAATATTGAACGAGAGAAACTTGCAACTAGGAACTTTGTAGTAAGGGGGCGCATAACAGGAGGTTATTATGGGAATTGATTTTGAAGTGCAGATGGATGAATACTTACCACTAAGAGATGTAGTATTTAATACATTACGGCAAGCAATTTTAAAAGGAGAATTAAAACCGGGAGAGAGATTAATGGAGGTTAAGCTTGCAAATAAGCTTGGTGTTAGTCGGACACCTATTAGAGAAGCTATTAGGAAGCTTGAAAATGACGGGCTGGTAAAATGATTCCACGAAGGGGCGCAGAGGTGGCTGAAATAACAGAGAAATCACTTTTAGACGTTATGGAAGTCAGATTGGCACTAGATGAACTAAGCGTTGAGCTTGCGTGTGAAAGAATGACGGAAGATGAACTCGTCGAGTTAAAGAAAGCCGCACGTGATTTTAAGATTGCTACAAGAGGTAAAGATGTTACAAAAATTGCCGAGGTAGATGTTTATTTTCATGATCTGATATATGATTCAACAAGGAATGCCAAGTTAGCATCTATGATTGCTAATCTCCGTGAACAAATGTATCGATATAGAGTAGAGTATTTGAAAAGTGCATCTGTATATCCTAAACTTATTAAAGAACATGAAGATATAATATATTATCTTGAACAAAGAAACTGTGAAGGTGCTATTAAGGTAATGGGAGAGCATGTAACGAACCAGATTAGTTCTGTAAGTGCAACAATCAGAAGTAAGAGATAGACTAAGGAGATGCTTTTTGACTGACTTTTTAATAAAACATTTTGTAAATGACTATAGCAATGTAAAAAAGGCACATGTAAGGACGAGTTATGGAATATTAACAGGTGTAGTTGGTATAGTATTGAATGCATTACTTTTTTTAGGAAAATTCATTACAGGTGTATTTCTAGGCAGTGTATCTGTTATGGCAGATGCATTTAACAACCTGTCAGATGCCGGTTCCTCAGTTATTGGACTTGTAGGGATAAAGCTGGCACAGAAACCTGCAGATAGTGAGCATCCGTTTGGCCACGGAAGAGTAGAGTATATATCGGCTCTCGTTGTTGCGTTTATTATTTTACAAGTAGGATTTAGCTTTCTAAAGGAGTCGATAGAAAAGATACGCAATCCTCAGGATTTATCATATTCGCATATTGCAATTATAATCCTGGTTATTTCAATCCTTGTAAAAATATGGATTTCAGTTTTCAACCGGAAAATAGGCAAGAAAATTGATTCCCAAATAATGATGGCTACGGCCGGAGACTCAATTGGCGATGTAGTTGTTACATCAGGAACTCTAATATCCATTTTAATATACAAGATAACGGGGCTTAACATTGATGGGTTCATGGGAGTATTGGTATCGTGTGTTGTTATGTGGGCGGGATTCTCAGTTGCAAAGGATACTTTAACGCCGCTTATAGGTGAAGCGGTCAGTTATGCAGATTATAAAAAGATTTCTGACTTTGTAGAGTCCTATACAGGCATACTGGGAAGTCATGATTTGATAATACATAATTACGGTCCGGGCAGGAGCATGGCTTCGATACATGCAGAGGTTCCTAATGATGTAGACATCGAAATCAGCCATGAAGTAATCGATAGGATAGAAAGAGACGCAATTAAAGAGTTGGGAACATTTCTGGTTATACATATGGACCCTATCGAGACTAAGGATAAGATAGTGTTAAGAACGAGAAATATCGTAAAGAAAACAGTTCATGATATAGACGAGGGTGTCACTATGCATGACTTTAGGATGGTTCATGGTGAGAATAGAAGTAATCTCGTTTTTGATTTGGTTATTCCTTATGAATATTCAGATGATGACAAACATAATCTTGTCAAAGAAGTGGAAAAGAGATTAAAAGAAGTAGACAGTAGATATGAATGTGTTATTACGGTAGACAGAAGTTATATAATGAAGCAATAGTTGACATCAATAGGAGATACAATGAAGTATAAATTTAACAGCAAGGTAAGATATTCGGAAGTAGATACTGACAATCGACTAAGTATTGCCGGGATAGTTAATTATTTCCAAGATTGTTCTACATTTCAATCCGAGGCCATAGGCAGTGGCGTTGAGTATGCTAATCAAATAAAAAAGGGATGGATATTATCCTCATGGCAAATAATTATTAATGAAAGACCGGTTCTGGGCACGGAGATACAAATATCAACTTGGGCCATTAAGTTCAAGGGGCTATATGGATACAGAAACTTTGTGTTGGAAGATGCTGATGGAAAGGTATTGGCATATGCATATTCTATATGGGTATACATGGATTTGGAAAAAAAGAGACCGATTCGTGTTTCAGAAGATATAGTAAAAGGATATGGAACAGATGAACCCATTGAAATGGAATATGCTCCAAGAAAGATTGAAATTCCCGATGGTTTTGCCGCGGGAGATAAGTTCCTTGTAAGGAAATACCAAATAGATACAAATAACCATGTAAATAATAGCGAATATATTACCATAGCACTTGAAGCACTTAAGGAAAAACCGAATGTAAAGGAGCTTAGAGTTGAATATCGACATTCAGCTATTTATGGAGACTGTCTATATTCTGCCATAGCTCAGGAGAAAGACAGTACATATATAGAGCTTAAGAGCAAGGATGAGGATATATACGCAATAATAGAGATAAAGGAGTGAGTGGATGATAATTGATTATCTCGGAGAAAAATGTAAACTTAAGGTTGTTAAGAAGGTAGATTTCGGATACTATTTGGGTGATGAAGAAGATAAGGTGCTCTTGCCTATTAACGATGCCAAAATATTAAATGCGCAAGGTCTATCAACGGGTGAGGAAGTAGAGGTATTTATATATAAGGATTCAGAGGACAGGATTATTGCGACATCACATACCCCCAAAATAATAAGAGGTACTGTGGCAAGGCTTAATGTTGTGTCTACAGGAAAGATAGGAGCATTTCTTGACTGGGGACTTCCAAAGGATTTAATGCTGCCATTTAGAGAACAAACGAAAAAAGTAGATATCGGAGACACTGTTCCGGTCGCGCTATATGTGGACAAAACAGGAAGACTATGTGCTACCATGAAAATATATCACTATTTGGAAAGCGATTCTCCTTATAAACGTGATGAGCATGTAACGGGCACAATTTATGAAATAAGTGAGAGGTTTGGAGCATTTGTAGTAATAGATGATAAATACTCGGCGCTTATACCTGTTAAAGAAGGTATAAGAGGACTAAAAGTTTTGGATGTTGTTAATGCGCGAATTGCATTTGTTCATCCTGACGGGAAACTTGATTTAAGCGTTCGTAAGAAAGCTTTTATGCAGATGAATGATGATGCAGATGTTATAGTCGAAAGAATGCAGAGTTTAGATGGAAGACTGCCATTCACAGATAAGGCCTCGGCGGATCGAATAAAGGAAGAGTTTGGATTTAGCAAAAATGCATTTAAAAGAGCAATAGGCCATTTATTAAAAGAAAATAAAATCAAAATTTATGAAAATTACATTGAATTATTATAGTAATAAGACTATAATTTGTGAAAGAGCAGACAAACAATAGATGTAAATGAGGAGGCTGAGAAACATGAAAGTTGAAAATATTAGAAATATTGACAAGTTCTTTGAAGTAATTGACAGTTGTAAAGGAAAAGTTGAATTAGTGACAGGAGAAGGTGACAGACTTAATTTAAAATCTAAGTTGTCTCAATATGTGTCGATGGCAAACATTTTTTCCAATGGAGAAATTCCTGAGCTTGAAATAATTGCTTATGAAAAAGAAGATATTGATAAGCTCGTTAACTATATGATGAGTGGTGAATAAGTTCTATTGAATATGATACAAATATGATACAAATAAAACCTTAGATGAAATTAGAACCTCTAAGGTTTTCTATATGTTGCAAGTATAAGTACTATTTCTTATAAGTTTTCTTTTTAACTAGCATATATGTACCTGCACTACCTGCAAGAATAAGTAAAATCAGTGTGGGCCAAAGGTTGCGGTCACCTGTTAAAATAGAGCCGGGTTTATGAGCGTACGCCTTTTTAATCGTTGATGATTTAGTACTAACGAGTGGCAAATCACGACGATATGTATTAGTAAATAGAATCTTGTCAGCCTTTTCATTTGCATTCGTATATGCTATTTCTTTTACATCCAACGCCCCATTCTCACCATTACTTACAGTAATGGTTACCTGATAACGTTCGTTATCAAACACATATCCCGGACTGTTAGTAGGAATTTGTTCTATAACATAATGATAGATTCCGACATGTGTAAATTCAATTGGATTGATTCCTGCTTCATCGTTACCTCTGATTGAAAATTTATATATATCTGATTTTACGTGATTTGGCATTGGGTTTCCATTCTCCAATGATATCAGGTTATAATAGAATATATCGTTTATATTTCCATTTCCTGTAATATTAAATTCCTGCTCAATGGGTAACTTTGCTAAAGCATGACTTGAAGCATCAACTTTCGTATCTACAACACCCACACAAGTCAAAATAAGTAGCAAAGAACACATTGCTCCAATAAAACGTCTTGCTTTTTTCATGAATCTCTCCTCTTCTCTTTTTTTCTTTTTCTAAGTACAACTATAACTATCAAAATAGCCATCAATATAATTATCAGTAACACTCGGCTGATATAAGGTGTTTTCACATCGGAGTCAGTTGAAGCCGGCTTACTGTATGTATTTTTATGAATGCTGTCTGTAATCCTTCCGACTAGAATCGTGCGTTCATCCGTATTTGCCATAGCACATGTGCTAAGAACTATTAGATGATCATTTTCAGTAATGCCACATTCTCTATAGCATAGAGAGTTAGACTTAATATAATTCAAATAGTTACTTTTTGCTGAAATATCAGTTATTGCAGGTTCATATACTGCGTTATCATATGCATTTAAGGACAATACTGCAAAATACTCCACGCCATAGTTTCTATTGTTAAAATAATAAGTGCCATATTTATGTTTATTGAAGTATCCTTGTTTTTTAAAACTATCAAGACTTCCAAACATCTTCTGATGCTCCATGTGATGCCCATAAATAATAGTATCAAAATCCATATTATCTCTGCTATTGCGATAGTCTAGAAACAATGAACCTGATAAAGCAAACTCACCGAGCGGGTTGGTATTAATATATTTGTCATTGTCAGTTGACTTCATCACAGGATAATCAATCTTAGTACCATAAACGTTCAACCAACCTACGGTATCGGGGTTTTTCTTTATCAAATTTTTAAAGTTTAAATTGGATTCGTCATCGGGTTTGTATAATGCATATTGCTTAGGATCAGCCTTTTTGTATATTAAGTCAGATTGGTAATTTGAGTAAAGGCAAATTCCAAACATAATAATAAATAGCATTAATATGAAAAAGTCGAAGGATTCAGAGATAAAGTGTATTATTTTCTTTAATGTTCGATTCGACTTTTTCATAAGCATTCCTTATCGGTTCATTTTATTTTTTCTGTGCGATACAAAGTACAGAGTTAATGCACCGGCTAATAATACAACACATACGATTGTAGGCATATTGTGCATTACAACACCGGTATTAACACTATTTCCGGCATTGGATGTTATAGATGTGAATGCATCCTTGCTCCCTATGATAGTAGTATCAGTTGTTAATGTTTCGCCTATTTGAGTACCATTATTTGTAGTTGCGTCAGCATTGCTTCTGTATTGAACAACATTGTTACCGTTATTTAGGTATCCTTTTTGGTTAGTAACATATACATGAGTAAGTATTGCACCCTTTACTGTAGCTGTATTCTTTTCTACAACTTTTATTGTTGTTCCAACCGGTATTGTTTTAAGTGTGCATTTATCTTGGTCACCAAGTTTTAAATCCACAGTTTCTCCTGATGTAAACGACTGGTCAGTTGTACCGTCTTTTGTAGTTAGCGTAGCGTTCATTGTCTTAGTATCTTTAGCAACAGCAGGTGCAGTTAGTGTTACCGACAATGTCGAAACCTGATTCCTGTCAGCCATTTTACCGGCTATCTGCTTTTTAATGGTATAACCGGCATTATCATCTCCGGTTGTAGGTACATATGTGTTATTGTATGTAATATTATCGTATTTTTCATTTTCATCGCCATCCTTCATAACTTTAGCACTTGTAATGAAAAGATTATGATTACTATCACTCTCTACAATAACTCTTAACGTATATGCACTGTTATCAACAGAGAGGCTCTTACTCTGTACATTGTCTATATCGGTACATGTATTAGTTAGCCTATAGTCAAATACTCCCGGTTTAGAAAACTTTGAAATATCTATCTGAGCTTGTGCTGTTGCAGTATCTGTGATTGTTGCCTCAGTTGTCTTTGCCTCAGTATTTTTTACATCTGTGACAGAGACGGCACCTTCACCACCTGTATAATCACTAGATGGGACTAACTGTGCATCAATATGATAAGTAACATCGGGACTTGTCGTTCCTTGTGCTCTGGACGTGTTTTCGGTTATAGTTACTGTCGGAGTGCTTTGTGCTCCGGAGTTATCCTTCGTTCCATCTGCTGCATTTACTGTTCCGGGGAATGCATTTCCCATTGTAAGTACCATAGCTACTGCTACGACACCGGTTAATAAGTTCTTTAAGCGTTGTTTCATCATTAATAACTCCTCCTTGTAATTAAAAGTCTCTTAGCCTTAGTAATGCTATTGGCCTTCCTAAGGTGTTTTTTATGCTAATCGGTCCAAATACCCTGCTATCGGTGCCATTAGTTCGATTGTCGCATAAAACGAAAATCTCCCCGTCATTTAAAGTCATAGGAAATTTTACCTGGTTATCATACCGTTTTGTTTTTTGTGAGACATCAGGTTCAGGCTGTGGGCTATCATTTATAATTAACCCATCACTCGTTATATCAACTGTGTCTCCTGCGGTTGCAATAACTCGCAAAATCATTTTTTTGTTTTTATATTTTGTCACTACTAAGTCGTTATCTATATAATCTTTGCTAAGTCGGTTGGTAATTATGCAATCGCCAAAGCGAACAGACGGATTCATTTCGTCATTATCATATCGGATAAATCCGAAAATAAATATAAAAAGCAAGAAAATAATTAAAAATGCAGCAGCAATTTTCAATATGAGTGATAGAAAATCGCCCAGTATACTATCTTTTCCAATATGTTTTTTGTCATCAATATCTGCCATTTCTTTTTCGTAATATCCTTTTTGTTATATATACTACTGAGAGTCCTGCAATAGGAATCAATAGAGTCATTCGGTTATTTTCAGTGTGTGCTATACCTGTTTTAGGTACATCCTTTAAATCATAGAAAACCTTAATTTCGTTTTCTGTTGGTGAAAGCGAAAATATTGCACGCTTTGTTATAGAGTTGTTAAGAGTGTATTTAAAGTTGTTTATAGGTTCTTTAAGATTGTCATCGGTTAATATAACACTCTTTCCCAGTGGTCCTGTTCCGTTTTCATGGTAGAAGTTACTGTATTGTTTTCCACCAACTGAAATGTAATTATCGTCTTGTGATCCTCTTGGTAATTCTGAATAATAATCTATCGTATAGTGTCCTATTGAAGTATCTGAAATAGGTGTCCATATAGCCTCAAAGGTAAATGCTCTTTCGTTTGAGGTGACATCTCCATCGTATAAAGATGCCTTATCAAGTAAATCAGAGGGTATAAGCACATCATCGCCGGGATGATATATATCACCGAGCTCCTTTAATTTCCAGCCATCAAATGAATACCCCGCCTTGCCGGGAATGGATTGTGGTACATGCATGACTACACTTTGAGTGTTGCCAACCAAAGCTGTACGAATATTATATGTTGAGTTACCTTCATATGTGGAATTATCATCTGACGCATTTTCAAAAATCATATGATAATTGAAAGGTGTCAATACAGTATCTATACGTGATACATTAGTAATTGATTGAGGGATGGTATACCCATATGCTACGTCGCTATTGTTATAACCGTTTATAAAATTTGAATATTTGCTCATTTGACTATTAATCTGATCACGCGTCCGAACATTGGATTTAGGAATAATTACAGGTGATTGTGCGACATCCGTATCATCATATGCATTTCTGTGATTGTAATATACTACCTTTAGTCCATAAGGATTGTATCCCGGCTGAGGATTGTAGAAAATCATGTTATCATTTGCGTCATCACACGATAAAATGCTGCCGTAAATAACTCCTCCTAATTCGGTGAATACATAGTCCTGCAGATTGTTATCATAACCAATGGTATGTAGTGAATCGGATGCTATGCCTGTAGTGTAAAAAGAGGTTCTTAAATTTTGCATATCATTGTCATCAAGAACAAAATTTGGTGCGCTTGATTTTTTAGTTAGGAGAACATGGACGGTTATATCACTGTTAACATCACTGCCGGCAATTATACCGACTGCTCTAGACATATCTTTGTTTTGATCCGGAATCTCATGAGATATATTGTCGCTATCAGTATAATTAGCACTCTTCATAACATAATCAGGTTCTTTGGGAATTTGGAAAGATACTTGGTCTCCAATGGTCACGTATTCATCCTGCATGGGAATAGTTTCATTGCTGTCATCGTATTTAACATCATAGGTGATTTTGTAATGTGAATTGATTTCGAGTATGATTTTATCACTATCTGTTAGTAGAATTCCGGAGTCGGAATTTGATTCAAAGCCATAGTACTCAAGTGATATATCACCATTTTCGGTGTGTGTAGTTTTAATTCCGACTTTTTGAATCGGTGTTTTGGCATCATCTGACAAAACATATGCGTTATTAAGAGTAGGACTATCACCGAGGTTAGATTTATCCATTTGTTCAAATCCGGAATTCACATCGCCTACGGGAATCTCTGATTCGACTTCTACACCTCCAACTATACATGTAACAGGGACCATACCTTCTGTATTAATGTCATCTTCGGCAGAACTAATAGGTTCATATGCTCCTAATAAACTGATTATTAAAGCCATGCTTAATAGTATTTTAAGCTTATGCATTTTAATCATATCTAAAGCTCCCTTCGAACAGAGATATTAGCACTTTCAAAGTCGATTTCCACTACCCGCTGCACGAGATGGCTATTCAATTTAAGCCGAAAGGGTAGCAAAATGGATAAATTTGACACAAAAAAAGAGTTGTCACCTACGACAACTCTAATACTCGTTGATTATAATTATTAAGATATTCCATCACATAAGCTACATCAGAAGGACAGTCGATGTATTCGCCGCCATATTTCTGTCTGGTTTCTCGACCTTTTCCTGTTATTAGCAATAAAGTTTTATTTTTGACATTTTTGATAGCTGATTGAATAGCGACCCCACGATCTTCAATAATTTCATATGGACAGCCGGCTATTTTAACATATTGTGCAATGTCATTTGAAATATCCTCAACCGGTTCATAACCGGGATCCTCAGCCACAATATAAACCTTCGATGAGTACTCACCTGCGATTAATCCCAAGTCCTCACGCCGTTTCAGTGCTTTCTTACCCGGACACCCAAAGAGTGAGACTATATCATAGTCGGGAAACTCTGTCTTCATTGATGAGAAAAGTGCATCAAAACTAAGTTTGTTATGAGCATAATCGACTATAGCGATAATTTTATCATCAGAACTTTTAAAAAGTTCCATTCGTCCACTGCTAGTTGCTTTTGCAAGTCCGGATTTGATATAAGATAGTGGTATCTGAAGTGCTTCCGCACATGCGATAGCGACCAGTGCATTGCTTACATTAAACATTCCGGGCATACATATTGAGAATGTGGAGTTAAATGTATCAGATTTCACTTCGAATTCTATCCCAACCTCTTTTTTTCTTATATCATGGCCATAATAGTTAGCATCAGTATGTATTTTACTTATTGTAGAATAAGACTTGGCATCAAGTGATTTATTCATAATCATTTCATAGCAATCAGTGTCTCGATTAATAATAAGATGATCTGTTTTCGAAAACATGGAAAGCTTTGAATTAAAATAGTCATCAAAATCGGGATGTTCAATTGGGCTAATATGATCTTCGGATATATTTAGAAATGCACCCACATCGAAACGCATATTATCTACGCGATTGTATTTAAGAGCCTGCGAGGAAACCTCCATTACAACATATTTAATTCCGGATGTTCTGGCGTTATCAAAGTGTTGCATTAGTTCGACTGATTCAGGAGTGGTTATGTGTGATTCTTTGCTGATAACTCCATCATAAGTATCTATAGAAGAAATAATGGCACATTTGGGTGCTCCGATAGAAGTCATGTATTCGTCAATTATGTGTTTAATATAATAAGCCGTAGTAGATTTGCCTTTTGTTCCACCAATTCCAATAATCTGTAAATCTTTCCACGGAGAATTATAAAACAAATCAGCAAGCAGCGGCATTGACTTTCTAATGTCTGATACAATTATACATGGAATGTCTTTTGCAACTTCATACTTCTTTTCGCTTACATATGCTACAGCGCCTTTATTAATAGAATCAAGTAAGTATTCTTCCTTAAATGCTGCACCTTTGCAAATAAAAAGAGTATTACTGATGACATCATTAGAGTTGTAAGTCAAATGCTCAATATATGCAGCATTATTTACAGCACTATGATTATCTACCAATAAGTAGTTATCTGAAAGCAGCTGTATGTATTCGTTTAAATTGTAGGTTTTCTTTTCATTGTTCATATTCGCTGGAATCCCTTCGATAATATTGTTTTACAATGCCGTTTTATTGACTAATATGTTATACTTGATAATGTAGCATACAAATGTGATAGATAAATGAAGGTATGGTAATTATATGAGTTTTACACACCTACATGTTCATACAGAATATAGTTTATTAGATGGATCGAATAAAATAAAAGAGTGTATAAAAAGAGTTAAAGAGTTGGGAATGGACAGCGTAGCGATTACAGACCATGGAGTAATGTATGGAGTAATCGATTTTTATAAGGCAGCAAAAGCAGAAGGTATTAAGCCGATTCTTGGGTGTGAGATATATGTGGCGCCCGGCTCAAGATTTGACAAGGAAGCTCTTGGCAGTGGTGATGACAGATATTATCACCTCGTTTTGCTTGCTGAGAATTTAACCGGATACCATAACCTAATGAAAATAGTCTCAAGAGGGTTTACAGAAGGGTACTATTATAAGCCACGAGTTGACTTGGAGGTACTTGAGGAATTTCATGAAGGTATAATTGCACTTAGCGCTTGCCTAGCAGGTGATGTTCAAAGGAATATTTTAAGAGGAATGTATGATGAGGGAAAGGAAGCGGCACTCAGATATCAAAAAATATTTGGAGAGAATAACTTTTTCCTTGAACTTCAAAACCATGGAATGCAGGAACAGGAATTAGTTTGCCAATCGCTTGTACGTATGTCTAAGGAAACAAATATTCCACTTGTTGCAACTAATGATATTCATTATACATATGCTGACGATGTTAAACCGCATGACATTTTACTTTGTATTCAAACAGGGAAAAAACTTGCTGATGAAGACAGAATGAAATATGAGGGTGGTCAATATTTTATCAAATCTGAGGAGCAAATGAAAGAACTGTTTCCGTATGCACCTGAAGCTATCGAAAACACATATGAAATTGCCAAGCGTTGTAATGTTGAAATAGAATTTGGAGTAACTAAGCTTCCGAAATATGACGTTCCAAGTGAATATACTTCGGAAGAATATTTAAGAAAGCTTTGCAGCGATGGCTTAATAAAGCGATATGGAGAAAATCCCGGTAAGGAGCTAAAAGACCGACTGGAATTTGAGTTAAAAACAATTGAAAACATGGGATATGTGGATTACTTTCTTATAGTATGGGACTTTATTAAATACGCAAAGGACAATGATATTATAGTTGGGCCGGGAAGAGGGTCGGCAGCAGGAAGTATAGTTTCTTATTGTCTGGAGATAACTTCAATTGACCCGATTAAATATCAGCTTCTATTTGAGAGATTTCTGAATCCGGATCGTATATCCATGCCTGATATTGATATAGACTTCTGTTATGAGAGAAGACAGGAAGTAATAGAATATGTTGTGGAGAAGTATGGTCATGACAGAGTCGTTCAGATTGCAACTTTTTGAACTATGGCAGCAAGAGGGGTAATACGCGATGTCGGTAGAGTTATGGATCTTCCATATGCTTTTGTAGATTCAATTGCTAAAATGATTCCTACTGAACTGGGGATTACACTTAATAAAGCACTTGAGACTTCAGAGCTTAAAAAGGCATATGCAGGAGACGAACAAGTACGTGAATTAGTTGATATGTCTATGCGTCTGGAAGGATTACCAAGGCATTCATCTACACATGCAGCGGGAGTCGTTATTTCTCAAAAGGCAGCAGAAGAGTATGTGCCATTATCACTAGGTTCAGATGAATCAGTTACGACACAGTTTACAATGACTACACTTGAAGAACTTGGTCTGTTAAAAATGGATTTCCTGGGACTTAGAACGCTGACTGTTATTCAAAATGCTGAAAAGCTGGCAAGCTTGTCATCGGGAATGAATATAGATGTAAACAACATGGAATACAATGACAAGGCTGTATACGACCTGATTTCATCCGGTAAAACCGAGGGAGTATTTCAGCTGGAAAGTTCCGGAATGAAAAGCTTTATGAAGGAGTTACGTCCCGGAAATCTGGAAGATATTATTGCGGGAATAGCACTATATAGACCGGGACCGATGGATTTTATACCACAATATATAAAAGGCAAAAATTTCCCCGAGACTATTAAATATGACTGCAAGGAACTTGAACCTATACTATCTCCGACTTATGGCTGTATAGTTTATCAGGAACAGGTTATGCAGATAGTTAGAGATTTGGCAGGGTTTAGTCTGGGACGAAGCGATCTTCTGAGAAGAGCGATGTCGAAAAAGAAAAGCGATGTAATGGAAGAAGAGCGACAGAACTTCGTACATGGAAATGCTGAGGATAAGATACCCGGATGTGTGGCAAATGGAATAGAAGAAAAGGTCGCGAATAAAATATATGACGATATGATTGATTTCGCCAAATATGCTTTTAATAAGTCACATGCTGCAGCATATGGATTTGTTTGCTATCAGACTGCTTGGTTAAAAGCACATTATCCGGTTGAGTTTATGGCGGCTCTAATGACCTCTATAATGGATAATTCGACGAAGGTTTCAGAGTATATTTATACATGTAAACAGATGGGAATAGAAATATTGCCACCGGATATAAACGAGGGTTATGGTAAGTTTACGGTTGATAATGGAAAAATCAGATATGGTCTTGCAGCTATACGAAGTATCGGAAGACCGGTAATCGAGAGTATAGTAGAGGAACGGGAGATTAGAGGTCCATTTAAAACATTAAAGGACTTTATGGAACGACTATCAGGCCGTGAAGTTAATAAGCGAACGATTGAGAGTTTTATAAAAGCAGGCGCATTTGATAGCCTTGGTGGAACCAGAAAACAGTTCATGATGATTTATATTCAAATACTTGATCAGGTTAATCAAGAGAGAAAGTATTCTATGACCGGCCAGATGTCTCTATTTGATATGGTCTCTGAGGAGGACAAAAAGGATTTTGATATTGCACTTCCGGATGTCGGTGAGTATGAAAAGGAAACGAAGCTGTCATTTGAAAAGGAAATGCTGGGAGTTTATTTAACGGGTCATCCCATGGAGGAATATTACGACAGATGGAAAAGAGGTATTAGTAAGACAACGCTGGACTTCCAATATGATGAGGAAAATAAAAAGACTAAGGTATTAGATGGAAGCAGAGAAATAATCGGCGGCATTATTACTTCTAAAACTATTAAATACACAAGGAATAATCAAACGATGGCATTTCTTATGATTGAGGATATAGTTGGAACGGTAGAAGTTGTTGTATTCCCGAGAGATTATGAGAAGTATAGCAAGTATCTTGAAGAAGAGGCAAAGGTATTTGTAAAGGGCAGAGTATCAGAAGAAGATGAAGCAGCGAGCAAACTAATATGTGAGCAGATCATACCTTTTGACTATAAAGTGAAAGAATTATGGGTGCAATTTGAAGATAAGAATCACTATATGGACCAGGACAAACTATTGCTAAAGGAATTAAATGGCTCAAAAGGTGGAACAAAGGTGAAGGTTTTTTGTAAAAAGGAACGAGCAGTCAAAAGTCTTTCTACCTATAATAATGTTAGTATAACTGATGAACTACTCAATAGACTTAGGAATCTTGTGGGCGCAGAAAATGTAAGAGTACAGGAAAAACTAATTGAAAACCTAGATAACATAGAGTAAAATGAAATGTATGTTTACAAATGAGACAAAACATAGATGACAAGATACAGTAACGGAGGAATTTGAAATGGCAAAAAAGATGAGAACGGTCGGAGTACTAACTAGTGGTGGTGATGCACCCGGTATGAACGCCGCAATACGTGCAGTTGTAAGAACGGCACATGGCAAGGGGCTTAAGGTAAGAGGCATCAGAAGAGGATACCAAGGACTTTTAGACGAGGAAATAATAGATTTATCAGCAAGAGATGTTTCAGACACAATACAGCGTGGTGGTACTATATTGCAGACTGCAAGATGCGAACAGATGCGAACGGAAGAAGGCCAACAGGCAGCAGCAGCTATTTGTAAGAAGTATGGAATTGACGGTCTCGTGGTAATTGGCGGAGATGGCTCATTTGCAGGAGCACAAAAGCTATCTAAGCTTGGAGTAAATACTATTGGAATTCCGGGAACTATAGATCTTGATATTGCATGTACAGACTACACAATTGGTTTTGACACAGCAGTGAATACTGCGATGGAAGCAATCGATAAGGTACGTGATACTTCAACCTCACATCATAGATGCTCCATTATTGAAGTTATGGGCAGAGATGCCGGATACATTGCTTTGTGGTGTGGTATTGCCAATGGTGCAGAGAGAATACTTATGCCTGAAGAACACGACTATGATGAAAAGAAGATAATAGAGGACATACTACATAACAATGAACGAGGCAAGAAAAACTATATTATTATAAATGCTGAAGGTATTGGCGACTCTCTTAATATGGCCACAAGAATAGAGAAAGCTACGGGAATGGAAACACGTGCGACAATACTTGGTCACATGCAGCGCGGAGGCAGTCCAACTTGTAAAGATAGAGTTTATGCATCTATAATGGGATCTATGGCGGTAGATTTGCTGATAGAGGGAAAGACAAATAGAGTAATTGGATATCAGCAAGGAAAGTATGATGATTTTGATATTGATGAAGCACTTGCAATGAAGAAGAGCATACCTAAATATCAATTAAAGGTAGCAGAGGAGTTAGCAATTTAAATGAATAATGATGTAATACTTAGTATAACAGGACTTCACTTTGATGATATGGCAGCAAACAATAATCAGAACGATAAAGTTGAAGTTATAACACCTGCAAAATACTATTTAAAAAATGATAAACATTATATTCTATATGAAGAAATGATAGAAGGCTCTAGGGAATCAATCACAAGTAAGATTAAACTATCGCCCGATAAGGTAGAAATCATAAAGGGCGGGGCATTTAATACGAGAATTACGTTTGAACGTGATCGTATGAACATGAGCCAATATAATACACCATATGGTGACATTCTTATAGGAACAACAACGCGGCATATGAGTCAAGAGTTTGGGGACGATACCATTGACATTCAGATATTATACTCTTTGGAGATAAATGACGAATGGGTAGCTGATTGTGATGTGGTGATAAGTATAAAAAATAAGAGATAGGCATTTCGCAAAGGCGAATGCCTATCTCTCAAATTTTAAACTAATATGATTATCGTCGGAACCTTGCGAGTAATCCCTTTTTCTTAACAGGCTCGTCTAAGTTTCCTCTAATTCCTCTAACGGCAGTTATGTATATACCACTTATTGTTGCTTTGATTTCTTTTTTAACAGGTATTTGATCAAATATCTGTGCATCACACATTAGAGTCATAACTTTAGGTCCTATTTTAGCTTTAACTACAGGAACCTTTGAACGTCTCAAATACTTGGGTGAACTTTCAACTACAACAGCAGGAAATCCAGCATCCTTAAGCCTCATCCGACCCTTATCTATGACTAGAATAGAGACTGTTTGTGCAACAGCATCCATCTGCTCTTTCTGTTCAGCTTGTTTCTTCTCCGCTCTTTTACCAAGAAAGTAAAGAACTGCAACGGCTATTATTAATACCAATAAAATAATAAGTAATACAATTGTTAAAGTGCTCAAATTTAGACCTCCTAAGTAGATTATTACATATAAAATATATTCTATCATTGATTGATTGCGGTTGCAATGAAAAATGAAATTATTGTGAAAACGGTTCACATCGCGAGTGATGTATGATATAACTATAAAAGTATGAAAAATTAAAAGAGGTGGAAAATGAAGAAAAAATTATTGGCAATAACCATGACGGCTATATTAGGGACAGCACTACTGACGGGATGTGCAGGCAGTAACCAAATCGACAATGACGAGTTGACAGTAGAAGGATATAAAGGAATAGAAGTTACAGAAGTTGAAAAACCCGGAGATGTAACGGATGATGATGTGGAAGCGAGTATTCAATCTACATTACAGGCACATATGATTTCAACAGAGATTACGGATAGAGCAGTAGAGGAAGGCGACACAATAAACCTTGATTATGTAGGTAAAATGGATGGCGAAGCATTTGATGGCGGAAGCGCTGAAGGTGCATCACTTGAAATAGGAAGCGGATCATTTATCGATGGTTTTGAAGATAGTGCAATAGGTCATGAAATTGGTGATACATATGATTGGGAAGGAAGCTTCCCGGAGGAGTATCAAAGTGAAGAATTAGCAGGACAGGATGTAGTATTTACTATTACAATCAATAGCATTACACAGCAGGAAGAGCCTGAACTTACAGATGATTTTGTTAAAGAGGTATCTGAAGAATCTAAAACAGTAGAAGAATACAAGAAGGAAGTAAAAGAAGGTCTCGAAAAAAATAATGAAGAAACATATAAAAACAATCTCATGAGTGCAGCATGGACAGCAGTCCTAGATAAAGCTGAGATAAAGAAATATGATGACGACAAAATCAATGAAGAAGTAGAATCATATATCAAACAATATCAAGAGATGGCTGAAAGCTATGGAATGACTTATGAAGAACTTGTACAGTATTATGGCGCTGCCGATGAAGATGAGTTCAAGGAAACATTGGAAACACAGGTTAAAGATAATCAAAAACAAGAGATGGTAACAAATGCTATTATGGAAAAAGAAAAACTGGAACCATCTGAAGACGAACTCAAAGATGAATATCAGAGAATTGCAGATTCGTACGGATATGAATCAGTAGATGCTCTTAAGGAAGCAGCAGATGAGGATCAACTTAAAATGATAGCTCATAACTACATAGTTGTTTCATGGATTACAGATAACTGTGTACAGGTGGCAGATGATAGCGCAGACGACAGCTCTAGTGAAAGTGCAGAATAGATGAAAAAACCGACACTGATTATTATGGCTGCCGGAATGGGCAGCAGATATGGTGGACTTAAACAGATAGATCCGGTAGATGAATATGGCAATATCATAATGGATTATTCTATATATGATGCAAAGCGAGCCGGATTTGAAGAAGTAGTTTTTATAATAAAAAAAGAAAATGAAGAGGTTTTTCAAGAAGCTATAGGAAATCGTATCTCACAGTTTATGACTGTGAGATATGCATTTCAGGAATTAACTAATCTTCCAAGGGGCTATAGTGTCCCGGATGGCCGCAGCAAGCCATTTGGCACGGGGCAGGCTGTTCTTAGTGCAAAAGATTTGGTTAGTGGTCCATTTGTAGTTATTAACGCGGACGATTATTATGGCGTAAATGCATTTAAGTTAGCGTATGAGTTCTTGATTAAAGAGCAAAATGATAATAAATATCATTTTTCAATGGTTGGATATCTTCTGAAAAATACTGTTACGGACAATGGCTATGTTTCTAGAGGTGTCTGTACTTTAAATCAAAATAGTGAGCTTGTGTCAATTACTGAACGTACCAGAATAGAAAAACGAAATGAAAAGATAGCATATACTCTCGACGAAGGTAAGACTTATCATGGGTTGGATGCAGACACATTAGTATCAATGAATATGTGGGGATTTAGCTATGATATGATGGTAGAACTTGAGAACAGATACCCAAAATTCCTAGATGAAGAGTTACCGAAAAATCCTATGAAGTGTGAATATTTTCTGCCAAGTGTAGTTAGCGAGCTTTTAGAGGAGAATAGTGCGAGTGTTGAAGTGCTTCCAACGAGTGATAAATGGTATGGCATTACATATAAGGAAGACAAGCCAATGGTAGAAGCGGCTATAAAACAACTTAAAAAAGAAGGAATTTATAAGGAGCGTCTTTGGTAGACGCTTCTTTTTTGTGAGTGAAAATCTATCATTATTTGAAGAGTGAATAAAAAGATGATATAATAATCTGTGAATGTGTAATTTTACGTAACTATGTTAATACATTTTTGACCTAATAAATACTCGGGAGGATTATAGATGCCAAACATATTACTGGCAGGTGGGGCCGGATACATAGGGAGCCATACTGCACTAGAATTATTAAATAATGGATATGAAGTAGTTGTTTATGATAACTTATACAATTCATCTCCTGAATCTATGAAAAGAGTAGAAGAACTCTCAGGGAAAAAGATAACATTTTATGAAGGAGATGTTCTTGATAAAAATAGATTAGAAGAGGTGTTCTCAAAAGAAGAGATAGATGCTGTTATTCATTTTGCGGGACTAAAAGCCGTGGGTGAATCAGTTAGAAAGCCACTTGAATATTATCATAATAATATCACCGGTACGATTATATTAATGGATGCGATGAGAAATGCAGGGATACAAAACATCGTATTTAGCTCGTCGGCAACGGTTTACGGTGACCCGGATATGGTGCCGATTACAGAGAAATCACCAAAGAAATCATGCACAAATCCATATGGCTGGACCAAGTCTATGGCAGAGCAAATTATGTCGGATATTTATAATGCGGACAACAAATGGAATGTTGTATTACTTAGATATTTCAATCCGGTAGGAGCTCATGAGAGTGGTCAAATAGGTGAAGACCCAAAGGGAATACCTAATAATCTCATGCCATATATTTCACAAGTGGCAGTAGGTAAGCTCGAGAAATTAGGTGTTTTCGGCAATGATTATGACACACCGGATGGAACAGGAGTAAGGGACTATATACACGTAGTAGACCTGGCAAAAGGTCATGTATGTGCTATCGAAAAAGTGCTAAGTAACCCCGGGCTCAAGGTATACAATCTCGGTACGGGAGTAGGATATTCGGTACTTGATATGGTTAAGGCTTTTGGAGAGGCTTGCGGTAAGGACATACCATATGAGATAAAGCCAAGAAGAGAGGGCGATATAGCAACATGTTATGCAGACCCAACGCTTGCTAAGACGGAACTAAACTGGCAAGCAGAGAAAACCCTTGAACAAATGTGTAAGGATACATGGAGATGGCAATCTATGAATCCGAATGGATATGAGAAGTAGCATATCTTAATAAATGAGGTATTAAGATGAATCAGGAATCGAAAAAGCAAAAAGTAAAGCTAAAAGGACAGTTAAGATTATTTATGCAATGGCCGGCCATAATGGGTGTGTTATTGATTGCCATGAATATATATATATACATTTCGAATAAAAGAGCCGGAAAAATCTTATTTGTATTTGTAATAATATATTTCCTTTTAGCATTAGTTCTTTATTTCTATAGCAAGGCTATGATTACACGTGATTTAGTTGAGTTTGCGGCGCAATATGGTATAGTACAAAACACTTTATTAAAAGAGCTTGGTGTTCCATATGGAATATTTATGCTTGATGGTAAACCTGTTTGGATGAATGATCAATTTATAAGTGTAATGGGCGGCACAATGAAAAAAAGTTCAAGCATAGGAAGATACATGCCCGAACTTAATAGAAATATATTTCCTGAAAAGACGGATGACGTTGTTAAATTGGAAGTAAATTATGCTGATAGACTATATAGAGCAGAGCTAAGAAAGGTTTCTATTCAGGGATTTACAGAGACCGAACAATTGATGGAAATACCAGAAGATGCGGAGTTTTTCATAGCAGTTCATTTGCATGACATAACGGAAATTGAGAAAATTGCTAGAGATAATGAAGAACAAAGACTAGTAGCAGGACTTATTTATATAGACAACTATGATGAGTTGATGACTCGAGTTGAAGAAGTGAGACAGGCACTTCTAATTGCACTCGTAGATAGAAAAATCAATCAATATATTGCCAAGGCCCATGGAATTGTCAAAAAGGTGGAAGCTGATAAGTATTTTATTGTTATTAGAAAAAAATATTTTAAGGAATTTGAAGATGATAAATTTTCATTACTTGAGGATGTGAAAGAAGTAAACGTAGGAAATGAGATACCTGCGACTCTTAGTATAGGTCTTGGACTTAGTGCAAATACATATTCTCAGTGTTATGATTTTGCCAGAGTTGCAATTGACTTAGCACTTGCCAGAGGTGGAGATCAAGCAGTAATTAAGGATAGTAGTGGTATAACATATTATGGAGGGAAGAGAGAACAGACCTCAAGAAATACAAGGGTAAAGGCAAGAGTTAAGGCAGAAGCACTTAGAGAGTTCATAACTGTAAAAGATACTATACTAATAATGGGACATAAGCTAACTGATGTTGATTCATTTGGCGCAGCTATCGGACTTTACAGAGCGACACTTAGTATGGAGAAGACATCACACATAGTTCTTGATGAAATAACAGCTTCACTACGTCCTATGTTTGACAGCTTTGATAAAAATCCGGACTATCCTGATGATATGTTCCTTACTCCACATGAAGCGCAGGAGATGGTAGATGAGAGTTCAATGGTAATTGTCGTAGATACGAATCGACCTCAGATGACTGAGTGCCCGGAACTTCTTAAAGTTGCAAGAACTATTGTAGTTTTGGATCATCATCGCCAGAATAGTGACAATATAGATAATGCATTACTTTCTTATATAGAACCGTATGCATCTTCAACGTGTGAGATGATTTCTGAGGTATTACAATATATAGTTGACGATATAAAGATACCGAATATAGAGGCAAGCGCTATGTATGCCGGTATTATGATAGATACAAACAACTTTACTAATCGCACCGGCGTACGTACATTTGAAGCGGCAGCCTTTCTAAGAAGAAATGGTGCGGATATTACATTTCTCAGAAAGTTGTTTAGAGATGATATGGATGCATATAGAGCTAAGGCGGAGATTATACGAAGTGCGGAAGTCTATCGTAATAAATATGCAATTGCAGTTGGAGCAGATTTGAATGTAGACAGTCCAACAATAATCGGTGCCCAGGCTGCTAATGAATTGCTCGATATTAGTGAGATTAAGGCTTCGTTTGTTTTAACTGCATACGGAGACAGAATATATGTAAGTGCAAGGTCTATAGATGAAGTAAATGTTCAAGTGTTGATGGAGAAGCTAAATGGCGGCGGACATATGAATGCTGCAGGCGCTCAATTCGAACATACGAATATGAAAGAGGCAGTTGCTTCTGTTAAAGAGATGATAGACAAGTTGGTAGAAAAAGGAGACTTATAGATGAAGGTTATCTTGTTAGAAGACGTAAAATCACTTGGGAAAAAAGGCGAAATTGTAAACGTTAGCGAAGGATATGCGAGAAATTTCTTATTGAAGACAAATAAAGGAATGGAAGCAACAGGTAAGAACTTAAATGACCTCAAACTTAAGCAGGCAAACAAAGAAAAGATTGCAGAGGGAGTCCTTGAGGAAGCTAAGGCATTAGTATCTGAGATAGAAAAAGGTGGAATAACTGTATTTATTAAAACCGGTGAAGGCGGACGTACCTTCGGGTCTGTCTCTTCAAAGGAGATTGCAGATGAAACTTTGAGCCAAATGAATATTGAAATAGATAAAAAGAAAATCCAGATTAAAGAACCTATTAAGAGTTTGGGAACTTTTAAAGTATCAATTAAGCTACACCAAAAGGTCAGTGCTGAACTGACGGTAAATGTTAAAGAAGCATAGGAGAATTTAAGATGGATGAAGCTATTATAAAACGCATGCAGCCCCATAGTGTAGAAGCCGAGCAATCAGTGCTGGGAGCTATGCTTATGGATAAGGAGGCTATCGTAGCGGCTAATGATATAATAAGCGAAGAGGATTTCTATCAGAGCTCGTATGGCGTTGTTTTTGGTGCAATAGTTGAGCTATATAATGAAGGTAAGCCGGTTGATTTAGTAACGCTTCAGACTAGATTAAAGGAAAAGGATGTACCGGATGAGATATCAAGTTTGGAGTACGTTAAGGATTTTCTAACCCTTGTTCCAACATCTGCGAATATTAGATATTATGCTCAGATTGTATCGGATAAGGCGATGCTTAGAAGGCTTATTAAGGTGAGCGAAGGTATTGCTAATACTTGCTATTCCGGTAAAGAACCGGTCGATACAATTATGGAAGACACGGAAAAGGATGTTTTTTCACTTCTTCAAAGGCGGACTACGGGAGACTATGTTCCAATAGATAAAATCACGATAAATGCACTGAGCAAGATTGAAGAAGCATCAAAGTCAAAGGGCAGTGTAACCGGAATTGCTACCGGGTTTCGTGACTTAGACTATAAACTATCGGGACTGCAACCTTCAGATTTGGTACTGATAGCAGCCAGACCATCAATGGGAAAAACGGCTTTCGTACTAAACATCGCACAGAATGTCGCAGTTAAACAGAATAAAAGCGTTGCTATATTCAGTCTTGAGATGTCAAAAGAACAATTGGTAAATCGTCTGCTGTCACTAGAGTCAAAAGTAGATGCGCAGGGAATTCGTACCGGAGAGCTAAAGGATTCGGATTGGGAAAACTTAATAGAAGGAGCCGGTAACATAGGTGGATCCGGGCTTATATTAGATGATACGCCCAGTATTTCCGTTACTGAACTTCGGTCAAAATGCAGGAAGTTCAAACTGGAACATGATTTACAATTAGTAATAATCGATTACTTACAATTAATGTCAGGAAGTGTAGGAAAGAGAGTTGAGTCAAGACAACAGGAAATTTCTGATATTTCGCGTTCACTAAAGGCGATTGCAAGAGAACTGAATGTACCTGTAGTAGCATTGTCACAGCTTAGTCGTGCGGTGGAGCAAAGACCGGATAAACGCCCGATGCTTTCGGATCTTCGTGAGTCCGGGGCGATAGAGCAGGATGCCGATGTTGCGATGTTTATATATAGAGACGAATATTACAACCCTGATACGGAATTTAAAAACCAGGCTGAGATAATAATTGCGAAGCAAAGAAATGGTCCGACCGGAAAGGTTAAACTTGTATGGTTGCCTGAGTATACTAAGTTTGCGGATTCGGAACACAAAGATAACTATGAAGAATAAGTGGATAATTGTTTAACGAAAAGGGGCTATCGGGAAATAACCGATTTTGACCTCAAAAATTGAAAATTAGCAAAACCCTGAATAAATCGTGTTTTATCACATGTCGATTTAGTTCAGGGTTTTGTTTTTATGACTTTT
>JBKEBP010000068.1:0-30455 GCA_047973235.1 Suipraeoptans sp.
CAAAGCCGAAAGAGCCAATGAAACACCAATATGACTTCGACGCAGCTACAGCAATAGGTTTCCTTCGTCAATACGGACTTGATAAAGATTTCAAGATGAACATCGAGGCAAACCACGCTACTCTGGCAGGCCATACCTTCCAACACGAGCTTAGAATCAGCGCTATAAATGGTATGCTTGGAAGTATAGATGCTAACCAGGGCGATTTACTTCTTGGATGGGACACAGATGAATTCCCATTTGACGTATACGAAGCTACTCTTTGTATGTACGAAGTATTAAAAGCCGGTGGTATTACTGTAGGATTTAACTTTGACTCTAAAACAAGAAGACCAAGTAATACTATGGAAGACATGTTCCATGCATATATCTTAGGTATGGATACATTTGCACTCGGTCTAATTAAAGCCGCTGCTCTTATAGAAGACGGACGTATTGATGAATTTGTTAAAGAGAAGTATTCTAGCTATGACAGTGGAATCGGCAAGAAAATCCGTAACAAGGAAGCTACTCTAGCTGAACTTGCGGCTTATGCTGAAAACATGGGTGCACCTGCAAATCCGGGAAGCGGATCACAGGAATACTTAGAAGGCGTTGTTAATAACGTATTATTTTCCAACTAATTCAAATTAAATAATATAAATGGTTCTAAAAAAAGTTGGGGTATATAAGATTTAATTCTTATATACCTCAACTTTGATTATATGCGGTTTTAAATATCGCTATCTGGAATTTTTCTTCGACTCTACATCAAATATAACTGCTGCCAGTAGTACCAGACCTTTAACTACCTTCTGCCAGTTAGCATCTATCCCCATAATAGACATACCAAGGTTAATAACACCCATGAGCGTCGCACCGATTATGATACCCGGTACTGTACCGCTTCCGCCGTATGCACTGGCACCACCGATGAAACATGATCCGATGGCATCCATCTCATAACCATCACCGGCTGTTGGGTTTGCTGAGTTAAGTCTTGCAATTGTTACCATGGCTGCAACTGCTGCCAGAAGTCCCATATTAGCATATGCATAGAAATATACTCTGTTAGTATTAATACCGGATAGTTTGGCTGCCTTTTCGTTTCCACCTACTGCGTAAAAATGACGGCCTACAGTTGTCTTGGATGTGATATATCCGTATATAATTACTATTACACCAATCCAAAGTAGTATATTCGGGATTCCTTTGTACATAGCCAGTTTATATGTAAGTGCTATGAAAACTGCTGCTATAGCGGCACATTTAAATATATCACTTATCATGCTGTCTACTGAATATCCCTTTTTAACTCTAATTCTACGTTGTCTAAATCTAAGGAAGGCATACAGTAGAGAACCTAGAATTCCAATCAAAATAGCTGTTATGTTAAAGCCCTGTCCATTAAAGAAGTCAACTATGTAGCTTCCAAATAGATTCAAATATGTTTGAGGCATGGGTGCTATAGTATAGCCTTCAAGAACAACATTTGAAAGTCCTCTAAACATAAGCATACCGGCAAGCGTTACAATGAATGGTGGAATTCTCCTATATGCAATCCAGAAACCTTGCCAGATACCGATAGCAAGCCCTACAAGAAGCATGATAATTATGCTTAAGAAAATATTGACTTTCATTTTGACCATTAATGTTCCACCAACTGCTCCGACCAGACATACTATTGACCCGATACTAAGGTCAATGTTACCGCCTGTTAAGATACACAGCAGCATACCGGTTGCCAATATAAACACATATGCATTTTGTGCTATCAAGTTGTTAATATTTTGTGGGTATAGTAACCTCCCCTGTGTCTGCCATGTAAAAAATAAGGCTACCACAATCAGGGCTATTACCATTGTATTTTTCTTAAAGAAATTTGATACTTTAGACTTATCCATTAAGCTGCTCCTCCTTTGCTGGATTTAAGGACGCAGGACATTATTCTCTCTTGAGTCGCTTCCTCACGACTAAGCTCACCTGCGATTCTTCCTTCGTTCATAACATAGATGCGATCCGACATACCTAGTACCTCGGGTAATTCTGAAGAAATCATAATTACTGATTTCCCTTGCTCAACCAGCCCATTAATAATACTGTATATCTCATATTTCGCTCCAACATCTATTCCTCTTGTTGGCTCGTCACATATCAGAATATCCGGTTGTGCAAACATCCACTTGGCAAGGAGAACCTTTTGTTGGTTTCCACCACTTAAATTTCCTACACTTTGTTCAACGGAGGGTGTCTTGGTATTCAACATTTCTTTATATTCTTTAGCAACCGCAACCTCCTTATCTATATCTATTACGCCATGTCTGCTAACACCCTTAAGGTTTGCAAGTGTTGTGTTTACTCTTATCGGATTGCTAAGAATCAACCCGTTGATTTTTCTATCTTCAGTAACATACGCTAGCTTATGTTCGATTGCTTCTTTTACAGACTGCAGCTTCTCTTCTTTTCCATTAATAAATAACTCACCTGATATTTTCTTGCCGTAGCTTTTGCCGAATATACTCATTGCAAGCTCAGTTCGACCAGCTCCCATTAGGCCTGCTATACCAAGCACTTCACCTTTTCTAACATGCATTGAAACATCATCAACCACCTTCTTTTCCGAATATAACGGATGATATACGTTCCAATTCTTAACCTCTAATGCTATCTCCCCAATCTCACAAGAGGTCCTTTTAGGGAATCTGTCGGTGAGCTCACGTCCAACCATCCCACGTATAATTCTGGCTTCGGATATCTCATCCGTGCTTTTATCAAGTGTCTCAATTGTAGACCCATCTCTAATAACAGTAATCTTGTCTGCTACATATGATATTTCATTTAGTTTATGAGAAATAATGATTGATGTCATACCTTGCTTTTTAAATTCCAACATCAAATCAAGCAATGCCTTCGACTCTTCTTCATTCAGTGAAGATGTCGGCTCGTCAAGAATCAGCAACTTCGCCTTTTTAGCAAGTGCTTTTGCTATTTCAACCAGTTGCTGCTTACCTGTACCTATATCTTTAACCTGAGTCCTTGAGGATTCTTTTAGTCCTACCTGTTTCAGATACTTGTCTGCTTCACCATACGTTTTGTTCCAGTCAATTCCGTAAGCCTTACCCTGCTCATTTCCAAGGTACATGTTCTCACCAATTGTCATTTCCGGTACTAATGCAAGTTCTTGGTGAATTATAACTATTCCTACATTTTCACTATCGTTTATCTTTGAAAATTTACAAATCTCACCATTATAAGCAATATCTCCCTCATAACTACCAAAAGGATAAATACCGCTTAAAACATTCATAAGTGTAGATTTACCTGCACCGTTTTCACCAACCAGCGCATGTATCTCACCTTTTTCCACCTTTAAATTTACATTATCAAGTGCTTTGACTCCCGGAAAAGTTTTGGTAATATTTTTCATCTCTAATAAGATTTCAGCCAACTCTATTCCTCCTATTCCTCATCTCTTAAGTAATACAGGCGGGTACAACCCGCCTGTGAAATTATGTATCAATTATTCCAGTTCATCAGCTGTGTAGTATCCTGAATCAATTAACATCTCTTCATAGTTATCAACTGTTACAACTGTTGGATCACAAAGGTATGTAGGAATAATACCTGTTCCATTATCATAAGATTCATGATCATTTGTTTCAGCTTCGCCACCGCCCATTATAGCGTCAACCATTTTAACTGTCTGTGCTGCGAGTGTACGAGTATCTTTGAATACTGACATTGACTGCTTGTCAATTAACATGTTCTTAGTATTAGCAATATCACAATCTTGACCTGTTATTATTGGCCAATCGCCATCATAGTTACTATCAAGTGAATTTTCAACACCAAGTGCTGTTGAGTCATTTGAGCAAAGAACTACATCAAGTTTCTTACCTGCATAGTTAGAACTGATTATTGCATCCATTCTTGCCTGTGCTTTTTCTGTTGACCAGTCAGCTGTTGCAACTTCTTCTTTTGCGATTTGTCCGGATTGAACAACTAATTTACCACTGTCAATATATGGCTGAAGAACGTCCATAGCTCCTCCGTAGAAGAAGTTAACGTTGTTATCACCGGGATCACCTGTGAAGATTTCCATATTGAATGGTCCATCTGCATTATCAAGGTCTAATTCATCTACTATAAACTCGCCTTGTTTCGTTCCAACTAAATAGTTGTCAAACGTTGCATAATATTCTACTGCAGTTGAGTTCATTATAAGTCTGTCATAAGAAATAACAGGAATGCCTTGTTCCTCTGCTGTTGCCAGAGGTGTTCCAAGAGAATCTCCATCAATTGCTGCGATTACAAGCAGTTCACATCCACCGGAAATCATATTTTCGATTTGTGAAACCTGTGTAGCAACATCATTACTAGCATATTGAAGATCTACTTCATATCCTGCGTCTTCTAGTTGTGCTTTCATGTTTTCACCATCTTGGTTCCAACGCTGTAAATCCTTAGTAGGCATTGCAACACCAACTTTTCCTGAGCCTGCCTCTGATGTGCTCTCTTCAGTAGTATCTTCATTTGTGTCAGTATCTGCGTCTGCTCCACCACTACCGCTCGAGCAAGCTGCAAGTGAAAACATCATAACCGCTGCGACTCCAATAGCTAATAACTTTTTAACCTTGTTCTTCATACTTCTCCTCCATTTCGTATATGCGTTTTTGTTAAACATAATATATCAATCTTTCAATAGGACTTGTTTGCATTCATCTGCACAAATTTATGGAGTTCTTAATAAAAAATTAAGGGCTAGCACTTTTTTGTGCTGCCCTCTAACTAAATAATGCTACTGCATATTTAAATAAACCTCATCTTTCAGATGAAATGAACTATCGATAATAACTTTATCCATGTTTTCCTTGGTAACTGCTATAGGTTCAAGTCCGTAGTAGGTAACCGCAGTTCCATTGTCCATTTCCTTTATCTCAGCAACTGAATCTGAATTATCTACATTTTTGCCATTAATAAGCTCTATGGTACTCTCAGCTGCAACTCTTGCAAGGTCTTCTATCGGTTTATAAACCGTCATAGACTGGGTACCTTCTACTATACGCTGACACGCTTCGAGATCTGCATCTTGTCCTACTACGTAAATCTTCCCGGCCATCTGTAATTCACTGAGCGCTTTAATCGCATAACCTGCCAGTCCGTCATTTCCACACATTACTGCATCAACTTCTGATACTTCATTTACGCTAGCAAAAGCCTCATTAACTGCTTCAAATCCGTTCTCAGGCGTCCAAGCCTTCACATAGTCCTGATAAATAATCTTCCAGATATCGTCCCCTATTTCATCTGCAAATCCTTCTTTTACATCTATACTATTGCTGTCTGCTTCCGGTCCGCATATCATAATTATATTTCCACCGTCCGGTAGCCTTGACTTGATATCCTTAGCCATAAGTTCTCCAACCATATAATTATCAACGGTCACATACAAGTCGGTTTTGGTGCCCTGTATCAATCTATCATAAGAAACTACCTTTATTCCCTGTGCCTTAGCATCATTAATCTCTTCTGTCAGACTATAACAATCAACTGCCACTACTACTATGGCATCCATCTTCTCTTCGATAAATTTCTTTATATGCCCTTTTTGTTTGTCAACATCGCCATTTGCATTTTGTACGTCTACGCTGGCATCATACTTCGCTGCAGTAGCTACAAACTTATCTCTGTCTTTTATCCATCTCTCAAGTACAAATGTGTCAAATGTAATTCCTATTTTTATTCCTTCATCTTCTACAACCGTCACATCACCCACTTCATCGGAGGCCTGACATGCACTCAGTGTGCCTATCAGCATTATCAAAACTAAAAGATACGTCATACTCTTTGCTAGCTTTACCATAATACCTATCCTTTCTCACGAAACTCGCTAGGTGTTGCTCCAACTGATTTCTTAAATATTCTGCTAAAGTAATTAGGATTACTATAACCTGATTCGTGACAAATTTCTTTTATACTGTTATCAGTATTCATAAGTTTATCTTTTGCAAATTCCATTCTGATATTAGTTATGTATTCAATATAGTTAATTCCCTCAATCTCTTTGAAAAGTTTGCTGAGGTAATAAGGACTTATACCAATTTCTCTTGCAAGAACCTCAAGAGTAATCTCATTACTGAAATTATCTTTTATATAGCTCTTAGCCATATCTATAACATTGTCCGTCTTCTCATGCTGCTTATCTGCAATATGCTTCGTAGCATCCTCTATCTTCTTAACAAACCATGATGTTAGTTCAGTATATGAGTTAAGTGACATTAAAGTATCCAGATACATTCGCCTATCATCAAATCGATAAAGCATGCCCCCCTGCATATAAGCCAGACGCTCTGCCCATAGTACAAATTCAATGGTTTTTAATCGGACGCTATTGTCTATAGTCGGTACACTGTTCTTCATCCACTCAGCAAATGCGTTTGCAGCACCTGCTGCTCCTACGGCGTCTCCATCTTCGATGCAAGCAAACATCTCGTCCTCTATATCAATCGGATAATTGTCCTCATAAACACAACTTACCGGCAGATCATTTGCATGCGTTACTTTACCAAGTCCCTGGCTCACTGTATCAAGGGCCTCTTTATATGAGTCCGAGATTTGGCTCCATTTCTTTATTTTGCCTATTCCGGCTTTGAACTTAAGGTCGATTTGCTGTTCAAGCTTCTTTAATAAAGCCCTCATTTCATTTATCTTTCTAACCCTGTCCTCATAGTCCTCTGCACCACTATCACATGGAACCAGTATTATGACCTTATTAGCCATAATCTCTCCGATAACAGCCGGTATCATTTCCTTAATTGTATCTCTAAATACCATTATGCTTTTCTGAAGCTTTACGCCGGCACCAACTATATTGCTTAGTCTTCCTTTATGTAGTTCGTCTCCACATTCAATCAGCATGGCATACCAGTACTGTGAATCTACTCCCAGTAGTTCTTTGTATCCTAGATTCTCCTGCGTATTGCCATTTTTTTCAAGTACAACGCTATAAACAAACCCACTTTCTATAATCGGTACAACTGCCTCCATCTTTTCTTTAAGCGCGAGATCACTGCTTGCTTTCTTTTTCCGCTCTTCTACCTTTTTACGCGCACTTCTAATCACATCACAGAACACATCCTTATTAATCGGCTTTGTGAGGTAGGAGAATACGCCAAGGTCTATTGCCGCCTGGCTATACTCAAACTTATCATAGGCAGTAAGGACGACGAAAACTACGTTTTTATTTTCACTTCGGATCTCCTGCATCGCCTCTATACCGTTAATTCCGGGCATTTGGATATCCATCATTATGATATCCGGTCTGAACTCTTCTGCTATTTCAATTGCCTGTCTGCCGTTTTTAGCAATCATACACTTACATTCATCACCGAAACTGTTACTTACTATATATTGCAGCGATTCCCTTACTATTCCCTCATCATCGCATATTAGAAGTTTAAACAATGTCCACATCTCCTTTTTCTATTGGCAAAAACAATACAACACTTGTACCTTTTTCAATTGGCGATATCGTAAAAACATCCTCCGTGCCATAATAGCTCTTCAGTCTATTGATTACGTTATCAAGCCCTACACCGGCCGAGTCTCTGTCATTATCACTTCTAACAACCTCACCATGCATTATTTTATCTGCATTTTCACTGCTTATTCCCTTGCCATTATCCGTAACACTTATACAGATTTTATTATTATCACCATATACACTTAAGTGAATTTCGCCTTCTCCGTCCATCTCTCTTATACCGTGATTTACACAGTTTTCAACAATTGGCTGTAATATCATGCTTGGCATCTTCTTGCTTAGATATCTGTCATCAATACTCTTGTAGAAATGAATATCTCCTGAAAACCTAACATTTAAAATATATATATAATTATCAATCAATTTTAGCTCTTCACTAAGTGTAGTATCGCTTCCGGTTTTCCTAACATTGTATCTAAAGAAGTCCGCCAGATTTTCTATAAACATAGTAGCACGCTCGGCACCCTCCATCATAGCAAGTTGTGCGCCTGCATTTAGAGAATTAAATAGAAAATGCGGATTTATTTGAGCTTGAAGGTATTTGAGCTGTGCGTCTTTTAAGTCGCTTTTCATAATCAACTCATTTTCTTTGAGCTTACTTTCACGTATAAAATTTTCCTTGGTGGATGCAATGTATGACCTTATTGAACTTATCATTTTATTGCATGCTTTGGCAACAGCGGATACTTCATCATTTGTTTCTACAATAGGGAAGTCAATGTCCATATTACCATCGGCTATCTCAGTCGCCGCATGTGCTAGTTTAACCAGTGGTTTAGTAAGGCTTCTTGTCATTGATACCGTCCATCCGATTGCTATTATTATTATAGCAACAAGAGATATTATACTAAAAATCATAATATAATTAAGTATCTCTCTATACACGGAATAGTTATGCGCATTCTCCATGAAAACAGTAGAGTTAATACTATTGAGATGTACTTGAATGTATGAGTATAACCTGCTGCTTTCATCATACTTTTCATTGTACCTCGAAACATCTCTGCCCCTCTTTGCTTCTACGGCATAACCTGTACTTTCAAGATAAGAGAGTGACATATAATACACGTTCTTCTCCAGTAGTGCAGTCTGGTTATTCACTATATCTTTATTCAAATCCGACAACAGGTTTCTATAATCCTGTTCATATGTATAATAACTCTCAAGAGAATCCGAACTCTTCGTACTCAGATACTGATAGAGCTGGGTCTGTACATTTTCCAAATTCTCCTGCAACTCGTTAAGTTTTATATTACTGCTGTAAACATTGTCTATCTGTGAAATGGATCTGTTGATATTGTAATAAATAAAAGTATTGATTATAAGAATCACGGCGAAAACTATAAGAAACACGCGAGTCAGCTTCCGCCCTATTGAGCCTTGTTTCTTCTTTCGCATCTACTCCTCGCCCTCCTTATATTCATCTACGTTCGAAGCATTAATAAGATTAGCATCTACCGACATATAATCACTGACATATTCACTTATCAGGTAATCAAACATGCCTTTTGAAACCACTTCGCCCATTTCTTTTGTATCCACTGCTATTGATGAATGTATAATACCCTTTGTAATGCCATCAAGTATTTCCGGCGAAGTGTAACTGCCTACTATTTCTACACTGCCAACCAAATTGAAATCTACCACGCATTGATATGCACTAATCGTGTCAACCGGACTTAGACATACTATAATATCCGGTCTCTTGTTTGAACTTATCAGAAGATTTCTAATGTTCTCCTCAACGGCAAACTCGTCACTTGCGTTGGTGACAATAGTAGAAAACTCTGCATTACTATAGCTCTTATTTATTACATATTTTATTCCTGAATTAATGAGATTTGATTGTGATTGTTCATTATCTGATGATATGAGAACCGTGATTTTCTGTTCGGTTCCATCTAGTAGCTCTAATATTTGATTCGCATACATCTCTCCAAGTGTATACGCATTGGCGCTTACAAAACTCTTTCTTTCGCTATTTTGCACATCGGTACCCATGGTTATGACAGGGATATCCTTACCGGATGCCTCATTAATAAGTTCCGCCACCTCATCGCCTGCATCAGATTCCAAGATGATACCATCAACATCAGCTGCAATTGCCATCTCCATTAGTTCCACTACGGTGTAGCCTTCACTCAGTTCTGCGCCAAAGTTCTCGATATAAATGCCTAGTTCAAGTCCTGATGTATAGGCAGAACTATAAACCGATTGCCAGAACATATCCGATGGATCCCGTACTATCATAGCAATATGTTCCTGATACGTTTTAGTGTCATCTTCCATATCGTTTCCACTGCCTATCATCATATTCTGTATGACATTGAATCCTATCATAATACCGACTATAATGGCAACTGCAATGATTAGACTAAAAGCTATTCCCCTGTTTTTTCTTTCTTTTTTATCAACCATTAAAAATCTACCCCTACTAATCCTTACAGATCAATAACATATATATTTCTTAGGTAACCTTGCCTGTTAAATACCTTTTTAAATTTCATGTCAATGCTTTTCAATGACTTATCACTAGGTGCATTTCCCGGATGAGCTGTTGCGATTACATGTTTGACACCCTTTTCTCTCGCCATTTCAATCAGTTTTTCGTTAAGCGTTCGCATGTATCCCCTACCACGATATGCCGGTATAGTCATGCTCCCTCCTATTTCCAGTGTATTGTCCAAGTCTATTTCAAGATCCAGTGGTGCGTTTTTGAAATCATTCATATCTGTAGTAAGTCCTGATACAGCAACTAGCTTTCCGTTTTCTTCAATTCCTATTACAACTCCTTCAGACTTAATAAGCGCATCCTTTATCTCTTTTTCAGTAAAAGGAATATAATATGTAGAGTCCTTTAAGCTCTCTGCAATATGCATATTAATATATGTTAGTTCCGCAATGTGATCCTCGTTAAGTTTTATTATCCTCATATGTCCCTCCCACTCGTGTCGATATAACAAGAATACCTTTTTTAATTAATTTTAGCAAGCCTATTCAATCGCTGCTCTTGCTATCCATATACTCCGAGGGACTCATTCCTACGATTGATTTAAAAATGCGACTAAAATAAAACTGATCGTGGTAACCAACTCGTTTCGCAACATCCTTTATGAAAACTTTTGAGTCATTGTCAATTATCTTCTTGGAGCTCTCTATTCGCATACGCATTAAATAATTACTGAAAGAACAATCTTCTTGCTTCCTAAACATGCGGCTAAGTGTCGGTTGTGATATACCGAAATCCTTGCACACCTGACTAAGCACTATTTCCTCATGCATGTGCTTTATCAGGAACTCTTTTATTTCATTAAAAACGCCCTCTTTCTCAGGTGCACCGCCTGTTATCAGCATTCCCGGAATATACCTGCTCATTATATCCCAAACCGCTTCTGCCAGCTCATCCATGCCTGAAATGTACGATAAAGCCTCATCAAGACTATTAATGATTTCGTTATATTGCTCCTCCATCTCATACGTATTACTAATAAGATAAAACAAATGGACCAGTTGCTTTTCGACAAAACCCTGCGTTTTTTCTTCTTTCTCCCACTGCTTACACAGTGCTGATATCACTTCTTTTAGTTTACCCGTCTCTTTATATTTAATTACATACTCTGCTCTTTCAAAAAGCATATCCTCTATTTGCTTTGTCGGTGCCTGATTTTTCTCCATATCATACGCAGTAATTATTTGGTTCTTACCAATAACAATATCTCTATTCAGGCATTTATAAAGCAGATTTGCAACACTATAAAACTCACTCATATTAAACATATTCAGATACTTAATACAGGTAATATACGTTCCCTCTTCGCTAAAATGCCTAATAAGCCCTTCGATCATCTTATTTGGCGACTCCCCAAGCATATACTTAACATTTATTAAGTACAGGGCTTCCATCTCGTCCCTTCCATATATGAAGAATTTCTCGTTGGGAAGCGAATACACCGGCACCCCGCTTTGCGCCGAAAACCTCTTGGGTAGTCCGTTTTTTCTCATCAAAACCGCAAAATACCTTCCGGATTCAAAGGCATCATCGATTTCTTGCTGTTTAAGATCCCGGCTATTTTTAATAATTTCATTAAATACCCTAATTCGCTGTTTATGATATTTCTCATCAAGCCTCACTTCTAAGGTTTGTAACAATCTTTGCAGTTCGCCGGGCTTTACCGGCTTTAAAAGATATTCACTTACGCCCGCTTTAATAGCTCTTTTGGCATAGTCAAACTCCTGATATCCTGTCACTAGCACTAGTATGATATCCGGATATCTAATACTTAATTCTTCTACCAGCTTAACTCCGTCCATAACCGGCATCCTGATATCTGAGATTACAATATCCGGTTTGTTTGACTCTATCTTTTCAAGCGCTTCAGCCCCGTTCTCCGCCGTGTCTATAACCTGATACTCGGGGCATTTCTTCTCAACTATTTGTCTAATAAACTGTCTTGCTGATATTTCATCATCTACTATAAGTATTTTATACATCTATATTTCTTCTCCTACGAAAATCTCTACTTGTGTACCACCACCATCTTTGTTAGTGATTTCGAACCTAAGTCTTTCTCCAAAGAGCAGATACAGCCTCGCAAATGTATTAACGAGACCCATTCCCCCTATTTCCATCTCGACATTACTTCTATTTTTAGATAGTTTGTCTTTTATTTCGTTCATTTTAATATTAAGTTCATCTATCTTTTCTTCCGGCATACCATCGCCATAATCTCTAATAGAAATAATCCATCCGTCTTCTTCCATGCAGCCACAGACATCTATTTTGATTATATCGCCCGTTTTCCTATACCCGTGAATAACACAGTTTTCAACCAGTTGCTGTAAAACAATCTTTGGGAACTGCTCATTATAAACGTCCTGGTTGATTCCTATTTCGTATTGCAGTTTGTCATGATATCTAAATTTAAGAAGCTGTAAATACAAACTTAAATAATCTATCTCCTCTCTAATAGTGGCATACTTCTGCTTTGTATTAGTTGAATACCGTAATATCTTTGATAAATCACTGCAGACATCACATATTACCTCATCATCAAGTGCCATGCCTCTTTCAGAAATTACATTTAGCACATTGTAAATAAAATGTGGATTTACTTGCGCTTGCAGTAAATCGAACTGTGCCTGCATTTGTAGTATTGACATGTTTTTTTCCTTCACAACGGATTCATTTAGCCTACTTAGAACATCCTTGTATGATATATAAAGAGATTCAATTTCGTCATTAGATATCTTCTCCTCCATTTCATCACCCAGGTTTGCAAGCTCCGTATTTTCCATAATGTGCTGTAGTTGTCTGACGGGCTTTGATAAGTATATGGATGCATAATATATATATATAAACGAAATCGCTATCAGAATCAGAAAAATGGCTACTGCAAATGGCAACACTTCACCCATGGCATATATAAATATGTTTGTATGATTGACCGTTAATAGTACAAAATCCTGATTTTCCGATTCTTTTATAATATAGTTGTCTCCTCTTGCTTCTTCAAAATCAAGATCACTATTGGTGCTGTAAATCTCTTTGCCATCCTTTGAGGTCACTAGGAAATATATATTATCATCATAATAACTGAGTACTTCTTCTATTTTGCTCGCATTGATTTGCACCTCAACATAGCTCTTTTTCGGCATCTGTATTTCTCTTACAAGAGATATTACCTCCTCATCACTTGCGTTCCAGATGTCCTCATGCTGCCCGATAATAACCCCCTTGCCTCCCGTGTCATTTACCAAGTCTATCCATGGATACTGCGCAAAGGTAAATCCTGTACGTACATTTTGTTTAGCATCATTTGAAACCACATTGTCGCTTTCACTAAATATGATGATCTTGTTGAACTCTTTTAGCATGTAATAATTCTTAAGACTGGAGCGAATAGTAGTCACCTCCTGCTGGAAATAGAACTCAGTATTACTCTCTCGTAAGTTGTTAGTATCAGTTTCAGTTTCCGAAAGCACGCCAATAGCTTCCAAAACATCTTGATCTGAAAGTAAATATGTTGTTACTGATTCCATATTCTCAAACATACTATCCAGCTGGCTCAACTTAATATCCGATATCGTCTCCATTGAATTTTTAAGAACATTTTGTTGGTTCCTTACGCTAATGGTCAGATATACTCCGCCGACTATAAATATAATAGCAGCAGCAAAAACAGCATATAGTATAAGTACCTTTTTCTGAAATCTCGTGTGTTTTCCCCACTTATAATAACTAGAAGTAAATCACTTCTTTTATTAATATAATAAATGGAGATAGAGCGAATTACAATTCTTTTCGCTCTATCTCTCTTCTTATCCTTTGACTGCCCCTGCCACCATACCATCGACTATCTTTTTATTAAAGAAGATAAATAGTATAAGCATAGGTATTGTAATTAGTATAACGTTTGCAAACAGTAAATTATACGAGCTCGCATATTGTCCCATAAATGTATACAGTGTAAGCTGTACTGTCGCGTTTTCCTTACCAGGTAAGAAATACAGTGGATTTGTAAAGTCATTAAACACCGTTACTGCATTTAGAATTACAACTGTTGAAGTTACAGGTTTCAAAAGAGGAAATATAATTGACCTAAATATTCTAAATCTGGAACATCCATCTATATAACCTGCCTCTTCCAGTTCTTTTGGTATACTCGACATGAATCCTCTATACAACATAATCGTAAATGGAATCTGAAGAGCTACTTCTATAAAAACCATTCCGGCTAGCGTTTTATAAAGTCCTATTCTTTGGAGCACCCATATGGTCGGCAGTATTGCTGCCGGTACCATAAGCCCCGCCATGATAAGTGCATTAAAAAATGTAGTTGTCTTATCCCTTCTTCTTTGCAGAATATATCCGCCCATAGATCCTACAATAACTAGTAATATAACCGAGCAAACAACTAATATCGCACTATTTTTAAATGCTGTTACTATCTGATAGTTACTTGCCTGAAAAACTTCAACAAAATTCTCCCATATAAAAGTCTTGGGAAGGGATAAATTTAAAAGATTAGCTTCTCGCCTTTCTTTAAGTGCATTTACAAGCATAAATACAAATGGCACTATAAAGACAATCACCGCAACCAGTACGCCTAGTATATCACCGATGAGATATTTGATTTTACCTTTACTTTTCATCAGTCCACCTCCCTACTAAGCAGGAATTTCTGCAACGGGAAGGCAAGCAGTGCGATTATTATAAATAATACAACATTTCCGGCTGTCGAAAGTCCGTAATACCCTGCTGCGTATTGTTTGTAAATAGATGATGCCAGTACCTCTGTAGCATATCCCGGTCCGCCCTTAGTCATTGCCCATATCAAATCAAATGTACGAAGTCCACTTATAAATGATAGTATAATAACCGAGTTCATTGCCGGTCTGCTAAGCGGTAATGTGATGCTTTTTAGTTGCTGCCACGAAGATGCTCCGTCTATAGATGCCGCTTCATAATAAGTTCTGTCGATTGATGACATTCCGGCTATAAAGATAACCGTTGCCACTCCGACACCTTTCCATACATCAGTTAATATAACCGAATAAAGTGCCAAATCAGTATCACCCAGCCAATTAATTCCTGATGAACCAAATATCGCCAATACGGAATTAAACAGTCCTTTTGAAGGATGCATAAGTGCTGTAAAAGTAATACCTACTGCAACAGTACTTATTAGATTTGGGAAGAAAACTACAGATCTAAGGAAATTCTTTGTTTTTATTTTACTGGTTAAAAATACTGCGATAAAAAATGCAAATACCAGTTTGAGTACACAGGTAAGAATAGCATAAATTAATGTATTCTTAAGTGAGCCTACCAATGAATCCGTAGTAAAAAAGGTTTTGAAATTGTCAAGCCCGACGAATGTAACACTATTAAAATCCCAGACCGTCAAACTAAAGTAAAACGATATAATCATCGGTAGCAGGAAAAAAATGAAAAATATTAAAAGCGCCGGCATCATAAACCAATTGCTATATATTTTCTTTTGGTCCATATGTAGTCCCTCTTTCTATAAGTTATGCCCCGATTATCATTACTGATGACCGGGGCATTTCCTTTGTTTAATAGATACTAATTACCAGTCAAGTCCAAGTTGTGTAGCCATCTTGGCACAATCTTCATCGTATTTAGCTGCTGCCTGCTCCGGAGTTGTCTGTCCTGAAACAAGTTCCTGGCAAATAGTCATACAATCGGCACCCTTAACAGGTGTAAGGAATTCAAGAGCAACATTAGTTTTGCCTGCATCAAAATATGCCTGCATATCTTCTGAAACTGCCGTATATGCATTGTCAGGAAGTTCATATCCTTCTACGCAATATGGGCCATCAGGAAGAATGACACTTGTGTAAGCATCAAGAGCTTCGTATGAAATATAGAATTCCATGAATTTAAGAATCGCATCTTGATTCTCACTATTTTTATTTCCATAAATTGAACTTGGCATCCAAGCTGTCAAACCGTTTTCTTCTTCTGTGTCTCCGGGTACGGCGAATACTCCAAGGTCGTTAACTTGATCTCCGTATAATTCATAAATATTAGAAAGAGCCTGTGTAAGAATAATCCAGTGGCCTGCTTCTCCGTTTGCCATGATATCACATCCATCATCATAAGTAGTTGCAAGGAAATCATCATTATAATACATTGCTGTATCAGCTAACTTCTCAAAACTTCTTACACCTTCGTCAGATGTAGCCCATTTTGTAGTACCTGCTTCCAAACCTGTAGCGAAATCAGGGTCGTTATACATAATGCTGTAGTTATCACCAAGGAATGCAACCTGTGATGTCCATGAGTCGCCGCTGGTTCCTAGAATAGCTGTTTCTCCGGCATCTTGGAGTACTTTACAATTATCCATAAACTCGTCCCAAGTTGTTGGCACTTCGAGATTGTATTCGTCGTATAGTGTCTTACTATAAACTACAGCTCCTGCCTGAGTTGAACTATACGGTATTCCGTATGTTGCGCCGGCAACTGTTACAGAAGACGCATATGTATCATCTAAGTTACCTGCCCAGCTCTCACCTGATATATCTATGAAATACTCACTAGGATTAAGTGCTGCAAGCAATGCTCCCGAATTGTATAAACACAAATCAGCCATATCGCCTGCTGCCAGTCTGGTTTTTACGATATTATCACCGTCATTACCACCCGGTCTTGTTTCAATATCAATTGTTATTCCAAGTTCCTCTTCTGCTAATGCACAAACAGCTTCAAATCCGGCCAATGTAACATCTGTGTCAATTAATAGAGTAAGTGTAACTTCTTCTACCTCTGTACTATTAGTATCTGAACTCGTTGCCTCCGATGTGTCGGTTTCTGAACTATCGCTGCTTCCTCCACAACCAACTAATAGTCCAAGAGTCATTACTGCTGTCAAACCAAGTGCTACAATCTTTTTCATTTTCATATAGTACTTCCTCCTTATGTTTTATGATATAAGGTTATCATTTGCAGCGTCAAACTAACATGGACTATTAATACAAATCGCATTAACAAATCATTCAACTTTCAAAAGTATAATTTCCCGAACCAACGATGTGTTCTTTTCCACCAAATTTTATAGTTGCTGTTGTATTTATAGGTATGTTAACGCTTAAAATAGCTTTATCGCCTGTCACTTCCCAGCGTGACTTAATCATTCCGTATATGCTCTTAAATGATGCTGCTGCATATTTCATATTGCCTCCTATCTTTGGTTCAATAATAATATGCTTATACCCCGGCTTGTCTGCGTCCACCTCAACTCCGGCCACAACTCTAAATAACCAGTCTCCAACTGCACCATATGCATAATGATTAAACGAGTTCATATCAGGGCTCCACATCGTACCATCCGGTTTTAGTCCGTCCCAGTGCTCCCATATAGTAGTCGCTCCCTGCTTAACCTGGTATAACCACGATGGGAAGTCGTCCTTTAGTAATAATTCATAAGCAGCGTCAGCTTGACCATTCTCACTAAGTGCATGGCAGAAATACGGAGTTCCTACAAATCCGGTAACCAGATGTCCATTTTCTTTCTTTAATAGTTTAAGTAAGTCATCCGTAACAGACTTCTTATCTTCTTCAGGAATAAGGCCAAAGTAAAGAGATACTATTTGAGCCGTCTGTGTCTGTGCGTTTAAATGTCCATTCTCTAAGAACTTGTCTCTATAGGCCTTTACAATTTCATTATATAGTTTTTCGTATTTATTCACATCACCGTCTTTGCCGAGTACCTTCGCAGTATCCACCATTATCTTGGTAGAATATGCAAAATAAGCTGTACATGTAAGGTCATTTGGTGTGGCTCCGAAATAGCTTCCCTCTTCTGCGTCCAGTGCAACCCAGTCACCGAATTGTAACTTATAATTCCATATATGACCCTCGGAATGGCTATCCATGAAATCAACCCATGCCTTCATGTCATTATATCTTTCTTTTAGAATCTGCGTATCGCCATATGTAAGGTAAAGTGTCCAAGGCATAATGGTGATTACATCGGCCCAAGCGGCTGCTCCGTATGTTCCCCGAGATAACAGCCAGTCATCTCCGGCTCTTCCCGTTACAATATCGGGCACTACGTGTGGCACACCTCCGTCAACGCTATCGACTGCAACGTCACAAAGCCATTTTCTATAGAAAGTATAGGTGTTTTTGAGGAAACTGGCCTCGCGACAGAATATCTGTGCATCTCCCGTCCACCCTAGTCTTTCGTCTCTTTGCGGGCAATCCGTAGGTACATCAAGGAAGTTTCCTTTCATTCCCCAGTTAATATTATGTTGAAGCTGATTAACTTCAGGATTAGAGCATTCAAAAGTACCGGTTTCTCCCATATCTGAATGTACAGCGCATGCTGTAAAGTTCTCAGCTTTTATCGCTCCCGGATATGACACTACCTTAATATATCTAAATCCCTGGAATGAAAAATGCGGAGCATATTCTTCTGTTCCGATGCCATTACAAGTATACTTAATCGTCTGCTTTGCAGTCCTAAGATTATCCGTATACACATTACCTGCACTATCAAGCGTTTCAAAGCACTTAAGTTCTACCACTTCACTTGCATTTGCAGTCACATTAAATCTCACATGTCCGGTTAAGTTTTGCCCAAAGTCAATAACCGTATCACCCTGCGGTGTAGTTATTATTTCTTTTACCGGCAGTTCATTTATCACCTTAACCTTTGCACCCGACTGAGCTTTTAATACTGATTTATCAAAATCTACTATAGTAACGCCCTTCCATTTATCAAAATCGCAGCTGTCTTTGTTCCAGTCTAATATTTCCTTAGTTGCATCATATGTTTCACCGTCATATATCTCCGAAAATACCACTGGTGAGTATTCACTTTGCCACGAATCATCACTCTTAATAAGTTCCTTGCTGCCATCACTATAGCAAACCTCTATCTGGCATAAAAATGCTGAATAGTCACCGTATACATCCTTAATTCGTCTAAAACCAATAGTACCCTTATACCATCCTGCTCCCAGCATAGCTCCGACCACATTATCCCCACTATTTAAATAGTCCTTAACATCATACACCTGATACAGTAAATGCTTATTATAAGATGTCCATCCGGGTGTGAATAAATCACCACTTACCTTTCTCCCGTTAATATAGAACTCATATAATCCAAGAGCCGTTGTAAAGGCAAATGCACTTTCTATTTTCTTATCTAAGTTTACCTGCTTCCTTACGTAGGTTCCCTTTGCTTCTTCTTTATCAGACCTTGATTCAGCAGTTATAAAGTCTGCACACCAAAGCTCTTCGCCTATTAATCCCATTACAAAAGTCGTAGTTGCCCAATCCGACTCACCTGCGTTTGTATACGTTTTCGCTCTCAAATAAAATCTTGATCCTGATTGCAGCGCAAGACCCGGAAGTGTGACATGAGCTGATTCATCAGAAACAACTTTATCTGTATCATAAATAATATCATCAAATGTAATATTCGTAGCAACCTGTACGTGGTAAGCTTCCTGAATAATATCTCTCTTGTCACTTTCACAGTCTATTATCCATCCAACCTGTTCAAATTTTTCAAGGCCTATAGGCTCATTTTGATAGTTAATTGAAATTTCTTTGATTTTAATCATATTTCCTCCGTTTCTGACCATAATGCGTTTTCTAGTTGTATTATTACACAAAGTTATCATATATTTTAATGTAACATAGTACCCAAAATAAAATCCATTAAAGAATTACTTATCTTTCATGGATTATTTAGTCAATTTCTGCTTCTATACTCCTTTGGAGTTACTCCAACATTTTTCTTGAATGTATAGCTAAAATAATTTGGCTCACTGTATCCTATTTCCATTGCTATTGCAGACAGCTTCATATTTGTATTCATTAGAAGCATACGTGCCTTATCAATTCTAAGCGATGTAAGATAACTAATAAAAGTCCTTCCTGTAGTCTGTGAAAATGTGGTACTAAAATGTGCTGAACTAAGTCCGACATGACCGGCAACACCCACTAATGAAATATTCGGATCGCAGTAATTTTCCTTAATATAATCTTCTGCTCTGCTGATTACATGGCTACTACTTATTGAGCCTATACTATGAGCTTTAAGTTCAAGTGCCTTGGTGAGTAATTCCAAACATAGCTTTTCAAACCCTTCTCTAGTCCCGGCCGCTACTAAAAAATCATATCCTTCACTTAGTTTAACAGCTATATCTCTTTTTTCAATATCCGTTTGTACCGAAGCAACTGTTTGTACAGCTATCTTGAAAATACCAATTAATGCATTATATCTATATAACATACTATCATATTTGTCACTTCCGGTTTCTTCCCATATTTCATCAAGAATACTCTTTATATCCAAAGATGATGCAAATTTAAGTTTATCTTTAAGCAAATCATCCAGAGCTCCGTCTGAATCGGTTATGTCAACCGTTAGCTGCGCCGTATCATTTAAATCTATTGTTTTCCCGGGTGATGTATTAATCGCACTATTTAGCATAGTTGTTGCCGTCTTATATGAATTATTTATTTCCCTCAATCTGCTGAGAGTGTTTCCAATTACAATTGTAATTATAGCTGAGTAGGGTGAAAGCTCATGCCTTACTATATTAATAAACCTATATGTTTTTTCGCTTATAGTCTTCATATCCCTGTCAAATACTATTACGGCAAGCACACTTGGACCATCAACATAATATAGGAAAGAATTCCTATCCCCCATTAATTTGAAAACTTGATGCCTTAGCTTGTCCTCACTTTGTTTAGACGAATCTAAATGAAATAAGATTATCTTATATGCCGGATAAACTATCCTTAGATTATGGATTTTTGCTTTTTCCAATAAGTCAGTGGTATCTACATTATGAAATAAGAGTTGTTTTACGAAATATTGATAAAGAACGTAATTTAGCTCTTCTTTATCATAACCAACAGTAACTTCATCTCTGCTTCTGTCATCATCGAGTTCCTTTGCAACTTCACGTATTATTGATGCAAGTTCAGCGTTTCTTACAGGTTTCAAAATATATCTTGTCGCACCGTAAGTGATTGCCTTTTGCGCATAATTAAAGTCATCATGACCACTTATAATAACAGTTTTAAGCCATGGCATAATCGCCCTGGCATGTTTAAGCAGCTCTAACCCATCCAGAAATGGCATACGAATATCCGTAAGCAAAATATCGGGCATTAAATCCTGCATCATTGAAAGTGCCATTTCTCCGTCTGAAGCTTCCCCGCAAAAAACAAACGGCTCTCCGGCATTTTCAACTACAGTTCTTAAGTTTTGGCGTATGAGCAACTCATCCTCAACAATAAAAACTTTGTACATACTCATTCTCCCTTTTATTGATTGTACCATAAATTACTACTTTTTCACGTAAACCGTAAAAAATCATCACTTTCCAAAATAAAATCCATAGTTTTATGAAATGTAAAAAAATACGTGTAAGTTCTCCAAAAGTAATTTAATGTTTTAATTCTTTAACCCGGATAAACTATCCTTAGCTGAAAACATACAAATGGAGGGACGAAAATGAAGAAAAAGTTAATTGCATTATTGGTAGTATTAGTTATGGCTTTTAGTTTGGTTGCTTGTGGAGGGTCTGATAGTTCAAGTGATGACTCCGCAGACAGTGGTTCTGAAGCAAGCGCTGACGAAGCCGCAGATGATTCATCCGGTGATTTAATCACAGTGGGAATTATTAATAATGATCCAAACGAATCCGGATATCGTACAGCTAATGATAAAGATTTAAAAGAAATGTTTACTGAAGAAAACGGATATGCTGCTTCTTTTGCTTACAGTTTAAAGAATGATGAGCAGATTACTGCAGCTCAGAAGTTTATTCAAGACGGTGTAGACTATCTTCTCTTATCGGCTGCTGATACGGCAGGTTGGGATTCAGTTCTAAAAGATGCACAAGACGCAGGAACAAGGGTTATCCTTTTTGACCGTACTATTGATGCAGATGAGAGTCTTTACGTAGCTTCTATAGTTTCAGACATGGAAAAAGAAGGCGAAACTGCTGTTGATTGGTTAAAGGGTCAAGGTCTTGATGAATATAACATCATTCATCTTCAGGGAGTTATGGGATCTGCAGCACAGAAGGGACGCTCAGGTGCACTTGATACAACCGCTGCTTCTGATGGCTGGAATATAGTTTCACAGCAAACTGCTGAGTGGAATGCAGAAAACGCACAGCAAATCGTTCAATCTGTAATTGACTCCGGTGAATCCTTTAATGTTATTTACGCTGAGAATGATGACATGGCTAAGGGAGCTGTTGCTGCTCTTGATAAGGCTAACATTTCACACGGCGTAGACGGTGATGTTATTATCATGGGATTTGACTGCAACAAATGGGCACTAGAGGAATTACTTGCAGGAAACTGGAATTATAATGGACAGTGTAATCCATTCCAGTCCTCTTATATAGACGAAGTTATTAAAACTATCGAGGGTGGAGCAGAACCTGTGGAGAAGGTGATTATCATGGATGAAAAGGGCTTTGATGCTACAACAATCACTGAGGAAGATGTAGAGCAATACGGAATCTAATATCTTATTTAAAAATAATGAAGCGCGGTTGTACATATTAATATATGCGCATCCGCGCTCCTTAAATAGTAAAGAGGTGATTGTAGCAATGAATGAAAACATTGTTTTAGAAATGAAAAATATTAACAAAAGCTTTCCGGGTGTCAAGGCATTATCAGATGTGGCCTTTTCTCTAAAGCAAGGTGAAATCCATGCTTTAATGGGTGAGAATGGTGCGGGTAAGTCAACACTTATCAAGGTGCTAACCGGTGTCTATTCTAAAGATAGCGGTGATGTATCTTTGAACCAAACTCCTGTACAGATAAACTCACCACAGGAAGCACAAAATATCGGTATCAGTACCGTGTATCAGGAGATTTCTCTTTGTCCGAACTTATCAGTTGCAGAAAATATGCACATAGGGCGTAGTAAACATGGTAAAATTTCGTGGAAGAAAATGAATGAGAATGCTGCGAAGATTTTAGCTTCCCTAGACATCGATGCAAAGGCTTCGGACCAGTTATCTAATTACTCAATCGCAATACAGCAAATGATAGCAATTGCTAGAGCTGTTGATATGGATTGCAAGGTACTAATACTGGATGAACCCACCTCATCACTTGATGAACAGGAGGTTGAAAAGCTATTTGCTCTAATGAGAGACTTGAAATCAAGAGGTGTTGGTATTGTATTCGTAACTCATTTCTTGGAACAGGTTTATGCTGTTTGTGACAAGATTACTGTTCTACGCGATGGCAAACTAGTCGGAGAATACGAAATCGCTGACCTACCAAGGGTAAAGCTTGTTGCAAAAATGTTAGGAAAAGAGCTTGATATAAACGATGAGCCCGGAGAAGCCTTTAACAAATATGATTGTGATGATAGTCTTTTGCCTGTAATCGAGGTGAGCGAGCTGCGAACCAATGCTATTAAACCCTTTAACTTTAACATAAGAAAAGGTGAGGTTAATGGATTCACAGGATTGCTTGGCTCAGGTAGAAGCGAGTGTGTACGTGCAATATTCGGTGCAGATAAGATTCTGGGTGGAACGATTAAGAAAAACAGAAAACCATTAAAAATCTCGCATCCTATTGATGCTATGAAAAACGGAATTGCTTATCTACCGGAAGATAGAAAAGATGACGGAATCATAGCTGATTTGTCGGTGAAAGAGAATCTTATTTTGGCCGCGCAAGTCCTGAAGGGGTTTTTTAAACCCTACAGCAAAAGTGAAGCTGAAGATATAGCAAACGAATATATAAACCTACTAAGTATAAAAACTGCAGATGTCAACACTCCCATAAAATCGCTATCAGGTGGCAATCAGCAAAAAGTTATATTAGCTCGCTGGCTCCTTACACATCCTGAGTATTTGATTCTAGACGAGCCTACAAGAGGTATAGACGTTGGTACCAAATCCGAAATACAAAAGCTCGTCTTAAAACTAGCCGATGAAGGAATGAGTATTACCTTTATATCTTCGGAAATAAATGAAATGATTAGTACCTGCTCGAGACTGATAGTCATGAGAGACCATGTAAAAGTAGGCGAATTGTCAGGAGAAGAATTGTCTCAGACAAAAATAATGTCAACGATAGCAGGAGGCGATGAGGAAAAATGAAAAAAATAACCTTTATGAAAAGTAAACAAATATTAATTCCTATATTCGCTCTTTTGATACTTGCGATTTTTAATCTGATTAATGATCCAACCTTCTTTAAGGTAACCTTGGATGTAAATAGCTCGGGTGATCCGGTTCTTTCAGGATACTTAATGACGATACTGGATTATGGCTCTGAACTTGCAATTCTGGCAATTGGTATGACTCTTGTAACTGCCGCAAGTGGTGGCCAAGATATCAGTGTCGGTGCTGCAACCGCTATCGCCGGTTCTGTTATTCTAAGGGTTTTATGTGGCTCAAATTCAAGACCCACAGAACTACAAACTTCTGTTTTAGTGGCTTTTCTGGTGGCCTGCGTTGTTGCTATGTTATTCGGGGCTTTTAACGGAATTTTAGTAGCTGGATTTAAAATACAGCCGATGGTAGCAACTTTGATACTATTTACATCGGGGCGTTCTATTGCTGCTTGGATTAATAATAATGAGTTACCGATAATAAGCGAAAAATCCTTTGGATATTATGGCGGATTTATCCCCGGCATACCCATACCCACGCCATTTATCATTGCTGTTATCTGCATCATAATAATTGCTCTGGTTCTAAAATTTACCAATCTGGGACTATATATTCAAGCAGTCGGTATCAATCAGAAATCTGCCAGATTAAATGGCCTTAACCCGGCATTAATCAAGATACTTGCATTTGTAATCTTAGGTTTATGTGTGGCTGTATGTGGACTGATAAAGGTCAGCCGTATATCTTCAATCAACTATTCAGTTATTGCCAAAGACATAGAAATGGATGCAATTTTAGCTGTAGCTCTAGGTGGAAATGCACTCAGCGGGGGCAAATTTAATATGATGGCTTCGATTTTGGGTGCTTACGTTATACAGTTTCTAACAACAACACTTTATAAGCTAAACGTTAAATCAGATGCATTATCTGCATATAAGGCTATAGTCGTAATTGTCTTGGTAGTAATAAGTGCACCGATTGTACGTGAAAAACTTAGTGAGCTTATTTCCAAAGTGAAATCCGGTAAAAAGGAGGTAGCAAAAAATGAAGCGAAATAGAAATGTCTCTGATGCTAATAAACTCCTAATAATAACTATAACTGTATTTTTGCTTATGTATATAGGCGCTATAGTTTTCCAGGACGGTGGTTTTCTAAAGCCACAAACTTTCTTTAATATATTAAATGCGAATGCTGCATTAATTATCACATCTTGTGCTCTTAGTATTGTTATGATAACAGGAAGCATTGATATTTCAGTTGGTGGTGTGTGTGCACTGGTAAGTATGTGCTGTGCTGTATATTTGGATCATCATGATGGAAATGTGGCAATGTCTATGCTAATCGCCATACTAATAGGCCTTGGTTTTGGATTAGTTCAAGGGTTTTTAATTGCATATCTTGAAATACAGCCTTTTATCGTTACGCTTGCAGGTATGTTCTTTGCAAGAGGTATGACTACAATAGTGCATACCAATCCATTTAACGTTGAAAATGCAAGTTTCGTAGCACTCAAAGAAACAAGGATAACGATTCCCGGTCTGGGTTCAATTAACAAACTGGGAGTATATGTGCCTGCTTATGTTGGCATTGGTGTAATAGTCGCTATTGTAATAGCTATTATATTATTCTGCATGTTAAGATGGTCTAAACTTGGACGTAACTTTTACGCAGTGGGCGGTAACAGGCATAGTGCACTGATGCTTGGTATAAATGTAAGAAAGACAAGGTTTAAGGCTCATCTCTTGTGCAGCCTACTAGCCGGAATCGGTGGGTATGTATACTTCTTATATGTTGGTTCAGGTGCACCTTCACATGCCTCCGGCATGGAAATGAACGCCATCGCCTCGTCTATAATAGGTGGCACTCTGCTAACAGGTGGCGTAGGAAATATAATAGGTACTGTAATAGGGGTATTATCACTTAGTACAATTCAGAACATCGTAGCCTCGGCCGGCCTTGATCAAGCTTGGTGGACCGGAATTACAATAGCCGCTATGCTGTGTCTGTTCTTAATAATTCAAAGTGTAGTAATGTCAAGAAAAAAGAGCTCTTAATAAGCTCTTTTTTCTATCATTTCTTTAGTTAAAGAGTTCATGTCAAAGGCTGTTTCCTCAACATACGTGAACTTCTGTGGTTTCTCGCCTTTTTCCAATTGCTCGATGATAGTACTTACTCTTGGGCCATGCAGTGGATTACACTCAACTATATAGTTTATCTTACCTTCCAGTGAAAGTTCCAGTGCGCTCCTATTGGCATCGAACGAGATAATGATTATATCTTCTCCCGGTGTGATTCCTACTGCTTCCATAGCGTCAATAGCACCATATGTCATATTGTCATTCTCTGAGTAGAGTACATCAATATCTTCATACTCACTTAAAAACTGTTCCATCACTTCCTGACCTTTTGCCTGTGTAAACTCACCACTTCCCCTAGCAAGTAGGTTCCATTTCTCATTGTTTTCAAGCCCCTTATCAAGGCTAGTCGTTCTCCCAATTTGAGCTGATGAATCAAGATTACCTTGGAGATGCACTATATTAATCAGCTCTTCATTAGCTTTGTCGTTCAATGTCTCTTCCAGCCAAGTAACCGCCTTCTCTCCCTCATTTATAAAGTCAGACCCGACCCAGCATGTGAAAAGCGAAGTATCATCCGTTTCTATCTCTCTATCCACGATAATAACCGGTATATCAGCTGCTTTTGCTTCACTAAGCACCGTGTCCCATCCTGTCATAGTTGTTGGGGCAAGCACTATATAATCCACTCTCTGTTGGATAAAGTTACGAATAGCTGTTATTTGTCTTTCTTGCTTTTGCTGTGCATCATCAAAGATTAATTTGTATCCGTTAGCTTCACTAAAAGCTTCCTGCATGCTTTTGGTATTAGCCGCTCTCCAATCACTTTCTGCACCAACCTGTGTAAAGCCTACAACAATTAAATCCTCCGATTCTTCCTGAACCACTGTTTCCACAGCATTTGTGCATGCACATAAACAAATAGTCATACATAAGATAATAAAAGTGCAAAGTGTTTTTTTCACAGGCTCGCCTCCCTTTGTTCAAACACGTCAAGGTGTGTATCCGATGCAATGTCAGGTATTAGAAATGAAACCCTCGTCCCTTCACCTAACTTACTCTCAAACGATAGTCCGTACTCTATGCCACAATACAATTGAATCCTCTTGTGGACATTAAGTAACCCAAGTCCGGTATGAGTATTTTCATATACTCCTGCTCTTAAGGTCGCGAGCTGTTCCTCGTCCATCCCTGCTCCGTCATCCGACACACACAGCTCTATATTATCATCCTTCTTCTTTCCGGTTATCTTGATATTCCCGATTCCACGTTTATTCTTGGTTCCGTGATAAATCGCATTTTCAACCAGTGGCTGTAAAACCAGCTTCGGAATAGTATAGTCCAATATGTTTTCACCTATATCAATATCATATTTCAAAATATCGCTATATCTGATTTGCTGAATCTCAAGATAGCTTTTTACCTGGTCACGTTCATCTTTTAAACTTATTATATCTTTACCTTTATTCAGTGAATTCCTGAAAAATACCGATAAACTTGTCACCATCTTAATTACGTCCTCGTCACGGTGGTTCTCTGCAAGTATCGTAATTGAATCAAGAGTATTATATAAGAAATGTGGGTTAATCTGGGCTTGTAACAACTCAAGCTCCGCTCTATGAAGGTAGTCCTGATCCTCTGCATGCTTTTCCATTAGAGAGTTTATTCTATATACCATTTCATCAAAACGCTTATCCAGCGTTTGCAGTTCTACACTCTTCGCTTCAATAGGACGGACATCAAAATCACCACCGCCTAATTTATTGGCTTTAAGTGCCAGTTCTTTAATAGGTTCTGTAATTCTCCTAGTAAAACGAACCGAATAAAATAAAACAATTATAAGAATTATAATAAAAATTACTGTGATTGCAATTATTATATACCCTACTCTCCTAGATATTTCATCTTGGAGTCTCGCAAGTTCCCGTACCTCGTCATCAACATAATCATGCATGTAGGTTTCTATAATAGCAGTAAGTCCTGTTTCTCCTCTTATATTTCGCTCGAGTAGCTCCATTCTCTCGTCGTACCCGCGTGTGTTAGCTATCTCGATCATATAATTACGCAGGTTTTCACACATATTTAGCATACTTGCTATTCGCCATTTGTTATCACGTAATGTCGTAGTCTGCTCTAGTCTTCGCAGCACATTAACGGCATTGTCCAGTTCATTCATCGGCAGCTCGTCAACCGAATTTGCATTTCGTGGCTGAATAACGTGATTCCACATTTCCAAATCCATGGTATCCTTGAATTCCGTATTAAACTCTGCGGCTGTATTGGCATTTTGTAATACGCTTATATACTGCCTGTTAAAGGATACAAGCACCAAAATAAGAACACATATCATAATAAGCATAGGTGCTATTACTGCAAAAAGCAATTTGTTCATTTGTTGTCTGATTGTTGCCTTTGGCATTAGTGCTTTCCTCTTTACTAAATAATTCAACTTACGCAAGCGCCTCTTTCTTATTGGATATTCGTTTCGCACAACTAATACCTATTGTTAATACTATTGGGAATATAACTGATGCTAAAATCCCCTTCTTCAAGTCATTATCCATATAATCTGAAACCAATCCTACTACAGTAGGCCCTAATGAGCAACCAACATCACCTGCAAGTGCAAGAAATGCAAACATTGTCGTAGCGCCACCTTTAATAACAACTGTCGCTGTACTAAATGTTCCCGGCCACATTATTCCAACTGCTAATCCGCTCATGGCACATCCTACGATACTCAGTGCCGGAATAGGCGATAGGGATGTTAGTAGAAATGAACACACACACAGCACTCCGCTAATCAACATAAATTTATTCAAATTAATCTTTTCACCGTATTTACCATAGAATATTCTCGTTATGCCCATACACGTAGCAAATAGTGTCGGACCAAATATATCCCCAAATACTTTACTTATTCCAAGTCCTTGTTCTGCAAAAGCTGATCCCCATTGACTTATCGAATGCTCCGATGCTCCGGCACAAACCATAATCAACATCAGCAGCCAAAAGTTCTTATTTTTAAACAATTTGAAGCTACCGGCTCTTCCATTTGCATCACCTTCAGGATTAAACATTGGAACCTTGGTAAATACCAGCATATTCAAAAATGGAACAAACGCCCAAATAAGCGCAAGAAACTTCCAATTGCTTATTCCAAATACAAAGAAGTACAATGTTGAGATGAGTACTACTCCTACATGACCCCAACAATAGAATGAATGCAATAAACTCATCGCCCTTTTCTTATTATCCGTAGGACACGACTCAACTATCGGACTCACTATTACTTCCAATATTCCACCACCAATTGCATAGATAACTACTGATATCAGAAGTCCTATAAATGGTTCTGAAAACAGCCCCGGTATAAACATAAGTGACACCAGACCGGCTCCACAGAAAAAGTGTGCAAATATCGCAGACAGTCTATAGCCTATTCGATCTATGAAGAATATTGCAAGAAAATCGACTATAAGCTGGGTTATGAAATTAACAGTAACAAGCATTGTTACCTTTGATAGTGATATCTGAAATTCGTGTTGAAATGTAACAAATAATAATGGCGCAAAGTTATTTACAATAGCTTGTGTAATATAGCCTGTAAAACTCGCTTTCATCGTTGCTTTGTATGTCATGATTTTATACCTTTAATTATTTTTTTATCCTTTCTAGGCAGAAGACTCCTGCTTCTGCAAGCAGCGAGATGAATGCCAGAAAATTATATTTATAATGACAATTACACTTTGTTCAGTAGCTGACTTCTTTTTAAAACTTAGAGTTTGCATAAACTATATCCACTATATACAAGAAAAAAATCAAAATGTTTTCACCAAACACTTGTTCTTTTGGCCGTTTTGTGTTACTATTATAGTATACATTTGTGCAGAGAGCGAGGTGAACCCACTCTTGTATTTAACAGTGAAGCAACAGTTGAAACATCTTTCGGCATGCGACTATAAGGTTCTGAAAGAGCTAAGTCATATAGCTAAAAATCTCTATAATCAAGGACTCTATAACGTCCGTCAACATTTCTTCAGTCATAATGAGTATTTAAGCTATGCTAAGAATTACTCCCTACTCAAACAGTCAGAAAACTATAAAATCCTAAACTCAAATATGGCACAGCAAATTCTTAAAGAAGTAGATGGTGTATTTAAATCCTTCTTTGGGTTACTTAAGCTTGCTAAAAGCGGCAAGTATA
>JBKEBP010000087.1:0-3731 GCA_047973235.1 Suipraeoptans sp.
TGGGACAAGACCTCCTACTGTGGATGAGTGGGCAAAATATGATATACACCATCGCTCCAGAATGAGCGTTGCACCTGGAATCACCGGATTGTGGCAAGTGAGCGGACGAAGTGATATTACAAACTTCGAAGAGGTCGTTCGGCTGGATTTGGAGTATATAGAAAAATGGAGCTTACTTGAGGATTTGAAGTTGATTTTGCTTACGGTGAAGGTTGTGATTTTAGGGAGTGGAGCGAGGTAGGGGAAGTGGTGGAGTTAGTAAAAGAAGATTTGTTTCATTCAAAGAGTGCAAGAGCATATATTGAAGTTAAAACTTTGATGGTAACAGTTCAACTTTCAAATTACCATAAACACAGATAATGAATTTGGGCAAGAACGCGAAGGTAACAATAGCAAGACAGAGATGTGGTATGTAATCGACATAGATGCAGGTGCGAGCCTAATCTACAGTTTTAGACAGAATGTGACGGAAGAAATCTTAAGAAATGCCGTAGAAAACCGGTACATTGGACAAATATTTATGGAAAGGTGAAGCCCATAAGGGCGATATATATTTTGTCCTGGCTGGAACGGTACCTGAGCAGGTATCCTGAACACTGAAATCCTGGGAAACTCAAATGTTATCTTTCGTGTTTATGACTTTGATTGAGTTGAAAAGAATTTCTGCTCTAAAAATTAGTTGTTTAGAAATGGGCTATGATTATGGGAAAAATCATCAATACTTCATCTCTCACACCGTCTAAATATGTGAAAAATTAAGTTTTGGATAGAGGTAGGTTGGATGGTGATATCTACATTATAAAAGGGATTATTGCAGAGATTAGAAGAGTTGGGATGGAAGGTTTGTCCTTAAGAATTAGTTGATGAGGGTTGAGCGGAATGTAGAGTGCGAATGTGTAAAACTGTGGCTGATTTTACTTGATTACGGATTAGGTAGTTTTAAATAGATTTCAGATAAGAAATGGATAAAATTGATTGGGTATTGGTAGGTAGATACCAGCGGGTGAATAGATTAGAAGGCATTGGAGCTGTGGAAGAATGGCTTGTGAAAATAATGAGAGGGAAAAGACTATGGCAGACATTAAAGTTACAAACACAAATATCAGTGGGCTATTCATAATTGAACCTACTACTTTCTACGATAACCGAGAAGCTTTGTTTGAGGCATACAACGATGTAGTTTTTGCGTCTCACAATCTTGACTTAAAGTTTGTGCAAGATACCGAGGTAAAAAGCAAAAAAGGTGTCCTTCGTGGAATGCATATAAATGTAAAACATCCACAAGGGAAACTCATTCGTGTGATCGATGGGGAAATTTTAGATGTCGTAATTGATCTTCGAAAGGAATCTCCAACCTACATGTCATGCTATTCAATCCTTCTTTCTAATATGAAGAAAAAACTACTTTATATTCCCGAAGGAATGGGACATGGTTATCTGGCACTGCAAGATTCACGTGTTTTGTTTAAAACTACTACGCATTATATTCCTGGTGATGAACTAGGATTTTCTTGGAATAGTAAAGCGATAACTGCTGATTGGGGAGTGGAATTTCCGATTCAGAACGACAGGGACAAAACAAGTAAAGATTTAAGTGAGGTGTGGAAATGAAAGTAATGTACACATGTGATAACAACTATGTTTGGTTGATGGGAATTTCCACAATCTCATTGTTTGAAAATAATAAGGGGATAGAAGATTTAAAAGTATATCTCCTAGGTGAAAATATCAGCTATGAAAATAAAAACGAGCTTCATATAATAGGGAAAAAATATGGAAGGGAAGTAGAGGTAATTGACGTACCAAAGCTAAATATTTCTCCTTTTTTAGTATCTGCTCGTTGGCCACTTTCCGCTTTTACTAGACTGTTCGCTGGTGTCATTCTACCGGATGATGTAGACAGAATACTGTACTTGGATTGCGACACCATCATTTCTGGCGATATTTCGGAACTTGAAAATGTTAAGTTCGATAGAAATATTGCCATGGGAGTAAAGGAGTGCATAAGTGGAACATATAAGAAGAATGTTGGATTAGATTCCAACAGCCCTTATATCAATGCGGGTGTAATCCTTTTTGATATGGATGCGTTAAGTAAAGTAAATATTAACACTGAGATAGAGAACTACATGGAAAAATATGAAAAGCAAATTAATTACGCGGATCAGGATATTTTGAACGGCATGTTCAAAGGAAAAATTGGTGAGCTAGATCCAAAATATGATGTCATGACTATTGATGCTGTTCATACATATGAAGAAATACAGCAGCTAAGAAGACCGACAAACTTTTACAGTAAAGACGAATTGGATAAAGCAGTGACAACTCCAGTCATTATCCATTACACAACCAATATGTTGGTGGTCAGACCTTGGTTTACAAATACTGATCATCCGTTTGCAGGTGAATTTAAAAAGTATTTAGACATGAGCTCATGGAAGAATAGAGAACTTAAGGAAATGGTGTTTGATTCAAAAGTAGCTAAGTTTATTATTGCTATTATGAAACTTCCAAAGAATATAGCTTATAACACTTTGGGGCTGATACACGCTGAATTAAAACCAAGGTATATAAGAATGAGGGTAAAATAGTATGAAAGTATCGGTGATTATTCCTGTTTACAACGTTGAAAAGTATCTTTCTAGATGTATAAACAGTATTTTAGACCAGACATATCAAGATTTAGAGATTATTCTTGTAGATGACGGAACTAAGGATGATTCTGGAATTTTGTGCGATGATTAAGCGATGAAAGACGATAGAATTATTGTTGTACATAAAGAAACCGGTGGTGTCTCTTCAGCACGTAATCCAGGTATTGAAAAAGCTACGTGTAATGCAATTTTTTTCTTAGATAGAGATGATAATATTGCAGTTAACTGTATTCAAAAGTTGGTATCTTTGATTGAAAAGTACGACGCTGATATTTCAATTGTTCAGATGAAATATATTCCCGAAGACGAAAATGAGGAGTGTGCAGAAAACGTTATAGAAGAAGCGTTGGTCATGAGCTCGGAAAGAGCCATTGAGGAATCATTATATCAAAAGCTGTATACTTGTTGTGCTCCAGCAAAGCTTTATAAAAGGAATGCAGTTGGAGATGTTAGATTTCCAGTGGGACGAGTTTCTGAAGATTTAGCAACTTGCCATTTGTTTTTCAATAACGCTAATAAAATAGTTTATTCAAGCTATTATGGCTATTATTATAGACAACATGAATATAGCATTATGCATGTTTTTAATCCTAAAAGGCTTGATGCGCTTGAATGGGCAGAGTCTATTGAGGAATTTTGCAAAAAAAAATATCCTAAAATCATTAATGCTACATACTGTAGAACGTTCAATGTTGCTGTGCATTTGATTCTTGACTTGCCTGATAGCGAAGAAGTTCATAATCAATATTATCCGAAACTTTGGAATACGCTTAAACGGACAAGAGTCAAAACATTATTTGATAAAAAAGTAAGAAATAGAGAAAAGATTGTAGCTTTACTTTCATTTGGTGGAGAAAAGGTAATAAAAGCAGTGTGGAATAGTAAGCTCGCAGTTAAACGAGAAGGTAATTAATCTTATGAGTATTTATTTTGTGAATATTTTTATCGTTCTATTAGCCTCATTTATTTGTAAATATAAAGTTAAGTGGCTGAGAGGACATGTAATAGAAGGAAATAAAATATATGGTCTGATAGTTTGCTGTACATTTTCATTCATTATGGCGTGCAGAAATGTAT
>JBKEBP010000108.1:0-4362 GCA_047973235.1 Suipraeoptans sp.
GTGCAATACCGCCCCGGCAAATTGCCAGTTCCGACAATGCTTTATACAAAGAGCGGTGAGCAGCGGCTGATTGAAGAAGTTCTGGAAGTAAAACCGCTTCCGATGGGAGAGTATGACTATGTCAACATTGTTGAAGGATGCAGCCAGCATATCTACAGATCAGGAAACAGCTGGTTTGAAAGGTGTGAGTAACCCATTGGCTTACGCATCTGACATAGATGCGATCAATGACCTCCTCGTCCTCCTTTCTCACAATGTAGACAAAACCAAGCATCGGGGCCTTGCTATCGGTGCGGCCAAAACGAAACAGGAACGCCTCTACCGCTTGGAGCTGCTCCTCCATGCTGTTGAGAGTGACCCGGATTCCTGGAGATATCGGGAGGCAGATATCCCCTGGGCGATCCTCAAGGCCAAAGAGCTCCTGGGCTTATGATTTTCTACCTTTCCCCTTCTTTTTTGAATGTTGTATGTTATATTGATCCCAAAAAGCAATGGAGGTGTCAGCTATGTGTGCAAGATTCCTGCGGCTAGAAGAAGTTATCGCAATTCTGTGGGAGTGGAACAAGAAAACCGGTGTCTGGCTGACACCGGAGGATTTCCAAAAGAAGATGAAGGACGGAACCATCCTCCCTACCGACTATACCGCAGTTTTTGTTCGCCATGATAACGAAGTGCTGCCAGAAGCCATGCGCTGGGGGCTTCGCAGAGACTGGACAAAGACTCCAATTATTAATACCAGAATAGAAAGCGTCACGGAGAAACCGACTTATAAAAACATGATAAGTCTGCAAAACCGCGTTGTCGTTCCCAGCGCCGGTTTCATCGAGTATGCCAAGACCGAGCTAGACGGCAAGGTCAAGAAGGTACCTTTCACATTCAAAGAACCTCATGAGAAAAAACTGTACATGGCCGGGCTGTACGAACACACCGGGGATGGAGATATATTCACCATCCTGACCACCGAAGCTAACGCCTCCGTGGAACAAGTCCATGACAGGATGCCAGTGGTGTTGTCCAAGGAGGAAAGCACGAAATGGCTGTCCGGCAAGCTGAGTTTTGAAGATATTTCTGACCGCGAAAAAGTGAACCTGGATCGTTTTGCTTCTTGATGTGTTATTACACTTAAAGTATTATATGATTATGATAATAAATGATCATAATCATATAATACTTTATTACTTTGCATTTTTAATCACTTGACTTTTTGTGATTAAATGATTATACTCATAACATACTATAATCTTTTGTGATTATATGATTAAGGGAGTGATATAATGTCTCAAATAATTGCATTAACAAATCAAAAGGGTGGCGTTGGTAAAACCACATTATCAACTGGTTTGGCTGGAGCATTAATCCGGCACAAAAAAAAAGTTCTATTTATCGATTGCGATCAGCAATGCAACAGCACCGATACATATCATGCGATTGTAAAAGAGCAATCTACTCTTTATGATGTGTTGGTTGAAGGAGATTCAATAACTGATGCTATACAACATACTGATTTAGGTGACATTGTTGCTTGCGATCCACTATTAGCTGAAGCCGAACAGAAGATAACAGCTGTTGGTAAGGAATATAGATTAAAAGAGGCTCTTGATCCTATATCAGATATTTATGATTACATTATTTTAGATACCCCTCCACAACTTGGTATTATGCTGATCAATTGCCTAACTGCTGCAAACGAATTGATAATTCCTGTCACTCCAGACAGATACAGCCTACAGGGACTCGAGCAACTACTGTTGAGTATTTCTCAATGCAGAAAATACTCAAATCCGTCTCTGAAGGTAAAAGGTATTGTATTGAACAAGTATATTGAGCGTGAAAATTTAACCCAAGATGTGTTATGTGATTTACCGAGGATTTCTGAAATGATGAATACACAAGTTTTTGATACATATATTAGAGCTAGTACCGCAGCTAGGAAAGCTCAAGCAAATAGGAAAGGAATTTTTCAATCTGCTCCCTATTGCACTACTGCAAGAGATATCGATAATCTCGCTAAAGAATTGGAGCTTTAAGCATGGCTAAGAAAAATAATAGTAGTTTGGCAGAAGGCTTGTTTAGTTCTATTCCAACAGCTGAATTGAATGTAACTATGAAGAGCAAAGATTCAATCCCTCCTAAGCCCACTGAAAAGAAGTATAAGCAGAAGGCTTATTATATTACAGAGGAGCATATAAAAGCTATTACGATCAAAACTGCTAATAGCACCTTAGATAAATCTGGTGTTATTCGTGAAGCACTTGATCTTTACTTAAAAGACATCTTAGAGTCTTTATGAACTGCCATCATAAAAAGGGGAGATACAGCTTCTTCCCTTTTTCAACGCAATATCTTTTTTCAACGACCTGACATTTATTTAATTTAACTTCAAGATAATATCGGAACATAGTATTATTTGTGCCACACCCCCTATTTGTCCCAACTAACATATTTTGTGTAGACCAAATATCCTTTTATATCGCTGATTTTTAAGGGTTATCGCCCCCATTTCGTCCCAACTGAGTGATTATTATCTGCAATAACACGCATAAATGCCAATTTTGTGGTCTATGTTGCATCTATTTTTTTTACCCCCCATCTGTCCTAACACAACCCCCCATCCGTCCTAACACAACCCCCTATTTGTCCCACAATCACACCCAACTTGTCCCATCTTTATTATATCCCTATTCTTATCCCTATTCTTATCCCTATTCTTTCCCTTAAAAAGAAAGAAAAGAAAAGGTACCTATCCTACCTAGGACAAAATAATAATTGACGTGTCCCATATTGTTTAGTATAATCACAATCAGGACGGTGAAATGTATTATGATGAACGAAAGTGCAAAGCGATCAACACAAATAGCTAAGAAAAAGCGTGGTGTTATCCGAGCAAGAAGCAATTTCTTTCGTTCTGCTCGATATGGACTGACTCTACAAGAGCATAGAATTATTTATTACGCCATACTTAAAGGACAACAAGAAAAAAGACCTTTTGAACCTGTAACACTATCTGTTTCCGAATTTGTAGAACTCTGTGAAGTTAAAGGAAATAGCTACTATGGAAAAATTAGAAATCTCTCAAAAAAAATTACAGGTAGAGTTGTAGAATTCGTTTATAAAGATAAAGACGGAGAGCACTTATTGCAGGCCCCCTGGCTAGTAGGTGTTACTTATAACACACGTGAAGGAACCGTCACAATATCCCCAAACAAGAAAATCCAACCTTTTTTTGAAGGAAAACCATTTACTGAAACGGAATACTATTTCCTTATACGTTTTACAAGCCAATATGCAGAACGATTATATGAGATAATTAAATCTTTAGATTACAAGAAATTAGTGGATTTTGATATTGATGATTTGCGGCAACGCCTAGCCATATCAGAGACGCAATATACTAACTTCAAGGATTTAAGAAGAAGAGCGTTAGAACCTGCCATAAAAGACATAAATGAGTTTACTGATTTAGAACTTCAAATGAAAGAAGTAAGAGGTTATCGTAATAAAGTAATTAAGGTAATCTTCGTAGTTGATAAAAAGAAAATTGAGAGGTTAGCAGATAGAGTGCAGCGTGGTGAGTATAGAGCTCCTCTGACAGAAGAAAAATCTCAAAAGCTATTACAGGAATTATTAGGAGAAGATGAAGTGGAGCAATTAAGCTTAGAATAGAAGTTTCAATCTTCTAATTCTGCCCACTTGGGACAAAAAAGGGCTTCGCTGATGCACGGTTACTAATAGTTGTGAAATAATAAGACTCACGAATATAAGCAAAAGGGCCTCTAATAGAGGCCCTTTTGCTTAATTTGTTCGGACTAGCCGCCTATTTTGGTTCCATCAGGAAACTCAAAATAACTGACTAACTTTGCTCCAATAATAGATGCGAATTTCGTCATTTCATCACTGTTAAATTTGTCCGTTTTGAGACGATTGCTTAAAGACTGTTTTGTCATTCCCATTTCTTCAGCCAGCTGGCTTATAGACATATTCGCATATTTGAGAGCGAGTCTAATGATTTGTGAATTTGTCATTACACACCTCCAATGAAAATATATACGAAATTGTGTTTGAAGTCAATAAATGATATCGTTTTATAGGTACACGATATTGTTGATAATGTAATTATTATCGTGTATTATATAAATAGAGAAAAAAGTAGGGAGAGACTAAATTGTTTCTGTATAGAGTAATTATTGGGATCGGCCGCATTGAGCACTACACGAAAAAGTAGACAACAAACTCAACAGGCAACGATAAAAAAGTCGCGGGCGAATTCATTCGGGGAAATCCAACCAATAGCAGAGTGCGGGCGGAAAGAAGTGTAATAAGCCTAAATGTAATCACAAAGGGAAAGAAGTGCCTGGCGTCTGG
>JBKEBP010000154.1:0-6386 GCA_047973235.1 Suipraeoptans sp.
ATTTCCTTATTCTTACTATCAGCAGAAACACCTATACTTGCACCATTTACTAACGTCTCATTAAATCCAAGCTTTGCTTCATCTCCCTCATTAAGAACAGGGTCATTAACAGCCACTAGGTTAAAGTTCGGGTCACCACTGGCAGCTTTATACATATCAGCCATTTTCGCCATGGAATAAAAAGCACCAGTCTGCCCTGTTATTACCATAGCTGTATCGACCATCCACTGATTTTGTTTTGTCATGAAATCAGGATCAACCAATCCCTTTTTGTACCAATCAGCTAGTACAGTAATAAATGCTTTCATATTATCCGAGTTATCGCCGCACATAACCTTTCCGTCAACGTTCATGAATGAACCTAAAAATGCACTGGATGCGACATTAAAGCCTCCGCTAAATGCTCCTAATTCACCGCATAATGCAAGCGGAGCGTATGCACCTTTTTCATTTTTAAATGCTGTTAAAACAGTTTCCCATTCAGCAACCGTGTGAGGTATCTCCAAGCCCAAATCATCCAGCCAATCTTTTCTGATCATCAGTCCCATACTCGGTGGTTCAATTGATTGATTGATTCCGTAGACAGCTACTGCTCTTCCATCGTCAGTCACTGTATCTCTGACTGTATTCTCATCTGCTGTTCTAATTTTATTGTAATTAACCAGATATGTATCAAGATATGGTGTTAAATCAAGAAACAATCCATCATCTACGCCGGCATCTAAGCCATCTGCATAACTGCTTGGTCCGCAAATAAGATCAGTTAATTCACCTGAGGCAATCATTAAATTAAATGCATCTCCTCCAAAAGAGCCTACTGTAAATTCAATGTGAACATTTGTTCTTTTTTCAAGTTCCTGAAAAAATTTACTGTCATTATATTCATTAGCAACTGTCGCAAAATCACCATCCATCTGACCAACATACATCGTTAAGGTAACTTTATCCTCAGAGAGAGGTAATGTTAACTCTGATGTTGCATCTGATTCAGCACCTGTAGTAGCCGGTGCGGTTGTTGCCTCCGCATTTCCTACACTTGTTGATTTACTGCTACTATCGTTATTACTCTTACTGCATCCTGCTAAGGATGACATAATCATGCACATCGATAATCCAAGAACCAAAATTCGTTTCAAATTCAATTTCATCATTCTTGCTTTCTCCCTTTCATTATATAGTCTTAATATACCTCTTAAACTCCTCTTTCTTGCATTTGTTATTGCCTTTTAGCTTCAAGCCATAGCGTGGCTTACAACTTAGCTAAATTCGTTCTGCAGAACGTTGTAACTTCATTATAGACAGATTCACAATATATCAAAGGTGCATTTTTAGTTTTTTATATGCAAAATTCCATATTTAGTAATACTCATTTTTTAACTTTATACTGGAAAAATGCGATTCATCTAGGCTATCGCTCCTTTATCAGGTTGTTCTCTTCGATCAGAACATACAAACCTTAGTTTTTGTTCTAATCTACTTTTTTCACTGTTATATACTTCACATCATCATAAACCTTTGTTTGTATCAGCGTCACGTAATTTCAACTTATACTGTCCTGGTGTAATTCCTTCATAACGCCTAAATGCTCGTATTAAAGATTTGGCATCAATATAACCGACAATATTGGCACATTCTGTAACAGTCATCCCCTGATCTATCAGTTGCTTACACTTTTCAATCCTCAGCTGATGGATATAGTCCAGAAGACTAATGCCTCTTAACTTTTTATAGGTACGGCCAATATGTGATAGACTGATGTCAAATTTATCTGAGATCGAGGATATATTCAAGTCTTCCTCCATATAATGCACTTTTACATATTCCTCCGCTTTTTTTATCCAGCAAGGTTCTTCAGTGCCGGCAGAATCCCTATTATATTTTTCAGATATCTCCTTCAAAATCTGATGTAAATTTGTCTTGATATCCTTTATCGATTTCATCGAAAAAATGCCATCTGAAGATGTCCAGTTCGTTGCCGCCAACAAACCATTTGGAAAGTAATCAACCTCACTCAAATTAGTTAAAACAATGCTTATCAAGGTTACAGCCTGAAATTGATTATAGGAAAGTTTGTTAATATCTTTTGAAAAACATTTTTCCAGTGTTTCATCAAGAACCTCCGAAGCTTTTTTGTAGTCTTTCATAAGAAGGCAATTGGATAATTTCTTAGCTTGTAAATTCAATCGCATCTCTGCAGGGTGTTCGCTGCTCCCTAACTTTTCATCATCAAATACGATGATATCCTCCAAGCTATTGCTCCAAAAGGATTTATGAGTAATCGCCATTAGCGCTTCGTCGTATGCAACATCTAGTTCTTCAAGTTCTTTGTGAACTCCGCTGATTGCAGTGTAGGTATCCAGTAAAAAAGCAGACTTAAAAAATTCCATACATTTTATAATTGATTTTTGAACCATCTCTTTAACATAACCATTAGGTTGATTAAAAATGCAAGCAACCATATCACCCATCTCAATCACAATGCCGTTTTCCGTTTTGGTATCTGCTATGTCAGTACAGTCATACGTTAATAAGATCTCTTCGATTACGTTTTTTAGTGAAAATATCATTAGGGAATAATCTGTTGGTTTTTGTTTATCCCGCTCCTGAGGAGCGAATACAGATTTTTCTATATTATTTAGAGAAAACAGTACAATGCGATACCCTGCGAAAGGATATTTTTTCTTGATCCTGAACAAAATATCGTCATTAACATCAGTAATCATATTCCAACCTTTCATTAAACTAGTAAAAATATACTTATCAATAACGATATCATGACTATTTAACTGCTTCAATAATTGGTCATTCCCCACGACCAGCTGTTGCAACGACTCCTCCAAATTCTGGTATATCTGTGAAGATGAAGAGTCCATCTTATCCCTTTTTTGTACCTTCAACAGTTTTAAAAGTCTCTCGATCGGCAAATAGTTCCTCCGAGAAAATCTTAATGCAAGAAATCCCCCAACAAAAATATAAAGGAGTATTTCCACTAGTAAAATGTATTTATAAATAAAGATATTCCTCAATAAAATAGATTTTGGAACAAAAATCGCATAATAGAGATCTAATACATCAGATTCTAAGGCAGACATAATATAATCCTTATTGTTCATTTTTACATTATACATAATGTCATTTGAAACCAAATCTTCGTATCCTGTTTTTAAAATATCAACATTGATGTTGTCATTACCCAATATTTGTTTTTTTGAATTCACAATAAAGGTTCCACCATTTTTTTCAGCGAATACATCGCTTACTGCCTGTGAAATATTATACCAGGGCATTATACAAAAGGTCGTTGCTATCACTGATTTCCCACGGTTATCATAAACATTCTGATATAATACCATTAGTCTTTTATTACCATTGTCGACGATAAAATATCCTTTGAAGTCTGTAAGATTTGATAAGAATTCATCAACTGAAAGATGATACTCTTGTAAATACAAGTAATTCACCGGGCCTCCATATCTTTTTTCGTTCGTCACAATGCTTTGATCATTAAAAAAATAAACCCCAAGGCTATCCATTATTTCATGAGACTTACATATAGCATCAAGTTCCGTCACAAGATTTGTAGAATCATATAAATCATTCATGCTCCATTTATCCACCTGTGCGAACTTTTTTAACAATACATTAGCAGCAAGGCTGTCCAGATTCGCTGAAATGCTAGCCCATTCTTTGTCATAAGTCTGCTTTTCGCTGTTAAGAATAGCGGAATAATTTGTTTTAATGTCTTCGTGAATAATCCAATAAGAATAGCTATATCCAAATATTGTAATCAGCATAGCAACTACCATCATAATAATATAGGAACGCAAAAAAAAAGCAAAAGGTTTATTCAAATGCAATTTTATACTCAACATTTTCATAAGAAATACAGTCCTCTCATTGTAATTATTCATTATTTATCATTACTTGTAGAATTATCTTATCACAAGGCAATCGACTTCGATATCAATATTGTGTCATACGAAATAAAATCTGCTACAATTTTCATAAACAGCAGATTTTATTTCGTATTTTAAACTTCTATTCATTATTGTTTACCAAAGACACTTAACCTTTGATTGCCCCAACCATTACACCTTTTTCAAAATACTTTTGCAGGAAAGGAAAAAAAGCGAGAATGGGAGCTGTGGAAACGACAATAATACAGTATTTTACCAACTGCTTATACATTACTGCATCCGCTGCATAATTCGCAGAATTTGCAGTTGTTGAGCTTGACTCATTTGTAACTAAAATTTCTTTCAAAATAAGCTGAAGTGGATATAACTCTCTATCCCTTAAATAAATCGCTGCATTAAACCATGAGTTCCACTGCATAAGTACTGCGAACAAAACCAATGTTGCAATTGTTGGCTTGATCAGTGGAATGATAATCTTGAATAGTATTTTCATTCTGCTTGCACCGTCAATACTTGCCGATTCCTCCATACTTGAAGGAATTCCCATTATTGCTGTACGTACCATGATAATATTCATTGGATTAAATAATACCGGTAATACCATTGCCCATCTGCTGTTATACAGATGAAATATTTGAGTATTTACAATATAAGAGGCAATCATTCCTCCGTTAAACATCATGGTAATTGTCATGAAAAACATGATCGCATTACCCCAAAGTGTATCTCTTCGTGAAACAGCATATCCCACCATAACAGTTACCAGCATACTCAAAACAGTTCCTGCTCCTACATAAATAAATGTATTCATATACCCTTTCCAAATCATAATATTAGAAAATACCATTTGATATCCTTTAACATTAAACCCTCTAATCCTCCATATAAGACCACTATTTTGCATAACATAGCCAGCATCGCTAAATGATGCACAAACAACATGCCATAATGGTGCTACACATACAAAACAAACGAAAATAAAGAATGCTGCATTAAAAATATTAAATGTTATTCTTGCCGGTGATTTTTTTCTCTCTACAATCATTTCTTTTATCTCCTCTCTAGAACAAACTTGTTTCGGTAGCTTTACGGCTTATTTTATTTGTAATAAGTAACAAAGCAAAATTAATTACAGAATTAAACAAACTTACCGCCGTACTGTATCCATAATTAAATTCCACTAGACCCTTTCGATATACATAACTAGATATAATATCAGCAGTTTGGTATACCTGGGAATTATATAATAAAATTGTCTTTTCACTTCCTACGCCCATCAGCATACCAACTCGCATTATAAGCATAATAATAATCGTACCCATGATGCTTGGGAGTGTAATGTGAAGAGTCTGCTTCCATCTGTTTGCACCGTCTATAACAGCAGCCTCATATAACTCTTGATCTATCCCAGCCAAAGCCGCAACATAGATGATACTACTTGCACCAAGCCCTGTCCAAAGATCAGAAGCTATGTAAATTGTACGCCAATACTCTGGAACGCTTAATAGATTTTGCGTACTTCCTGTAAAATGAGAAACAAGTGAAGTTATCATTCCTCTTGACGAGCAAAAGTCAATAATAATTCCCGATACAACCACCATAGAAATAAAATTGGGTAAATAACTAATTGTTTGTATTGATGTTTTAAAGAATTTTAGACGAACTTCATTAAGCAGTAAGGCAAATATAACCGCTGCAGGGAACTCAATAACTAATTGAAGAAAGCTCAAAATTAAGGTATTCCCGATAATCCTTGTAAAATACACTGAATTAAAAAAATCCAAAAAGTATTTAAATCCTACAAATTGACTTCCAAAAAACCCTAGTTTAGCTTTATAATCCTCGAATGCCATAGTCAGTCCAAACATTGGTAAATAATTAAACGCAATTACAAGCAATATTGCCGGTAAAGCCATCAGATATGTGTACCTATTTCTTCTGAAGTCTCTAATAATTGCCTCTCTGGTAAATTTCTTACTTTTTGGCATGGTGCCTTCCACACGCCGTACTCTACTAGTTTTCAAAATGCAACTATCCTTTCTTAGTAAATTTTATTATTCTGATATACATTTTAGCGACTAACAGAATGAAATACAAGGCACATTTTTCGATATTGAGTACCCAATTTACGTGTTATTCTATTGAAATATACCTCACCGATATCCACATTGAGAATATATAAGAACCAGAAAGAAAAACTGTATGTATAATGTTAATTTTGAACATATTTTAAATTTTTTGTAACTGTTCAAAACCACTTAGATGAAAATGATATCTGGGTTACCTAAAAGTGGTGATAGTATATAACAGTAGACACAAAAAGTTGAACACTTTATAATAATCAACATAAAAAGCAATTTGGTAATATGTCAAGAACTAATTTGATATGATTTTCAGAAAGAAGAGTAACTTTAATAGACCTACGGTTTTTAGGAAAAACGTAAGTTAAGGTGTTCGATATGGATTACC
>JBKEBP010000034.1:0-1559 GCA_047973235.1 Suipraeoptans sp.
TCGTAGCATTAAAGGCTACAATAATATGGACTATATCGCTTGTTGGTTCTTTAAAGCGAGAGAATGCATAGCAGGATATAACGCGAGTTTTGCATTTGTGACAACAAATTCTATATGCCAAGGAGAACAAGTTGCCTTATTATGGCCTAACATTCTTAGTGAAAAAATAGAAATAGGATTTGCATATCAATCATTTAAGTGGACAAACAATGCAAAAGGAAATGCAGGTGTCACAGTTATTATTGTTAGCATAAGAAATGTTTCTAACAAAGAAAAATATCTATTTGATAGCAACATGCGAAAATTGGCAAAAAACATAAATCCTTATTTATTAGATGCCTCAAATGTAATCGTTATAGGAAGGAATAAACCTATTTCTAAAATTCCAGAAATGAATTTTGGAAGTATGCCTAATGATGAAGGGAATTTACTTTTAGATAAAAGTGAAAGACAAAAGTTACTTTCTGATTATCCTGAATCAAAAAGTATTATTAAAAAATTTTCAGGTTCGCGAGAATTTATAAGGGGAGAAGACCGATATTGCCTATGGATTACAGAAGAAAATAAGCAATTCGCATTTTCAATTCCTGAAATAAAAAGACGTATTGATTCATGCGAAAAATATCGAAATAATAGTAAAAGAGAAGCAACGAATAAATTGTCGAAATTCCCTCATCGTTTTGGAGAAGTAAGATATATTGATTCTGAATCTATAATTGTTCCGAGTGTGTCGTCTGAAAGGAGAGAGTACATTCCTATGGGATTTCTAAATGGAGACACAATAATTTCAAATCTCGCTTTTGGAATATACAATGCATACCCTTGGCTATTTGCTATGCTCACTTCCAAAATGCACGTATTGTGGGTAAAATCAGTTGGAGGATATCTTGGAACAAGTATTCGTTATTCTGCTAAAGTATGTTACAACACTTTTCCCTTCCCCAATATAACCATAAAAGACAAGGAGAATTTGAATCAATATGTATTTGATATTTTAGACGAAAGATCAAAATATCCCGAAAAAACAATGGCTCAATTATATGATCCTGACATAATGCCTTCAGAATTAAAGAAAGCTCATAGAGAATTAGATGCCGCTATAGAGCGGTGTTATCGTTTACAACCTTTTACAAGTGATACCGAGCGATTGGAGTATCTGTTTAAAATGTACGAAGAGATGTTACAAAAAGACACCTTGTTTACTAAACAAAAGAAAAGTAGAACAAAGAAAAACAAAGAATAAATATGCCCAATTTAGTAGAAGTAGAATACAAACAGACCGGTAAGAGCAAAAAAACAAATGCTCAAGGTATGCGCGAAATGCAGGAAAGAGCATTCTCCGCTAATTCGGCACAATACTTATTGATCAAAGCACCTCCTGCCTCGGGAAAATCTCGTGCATTGATGTTTATCGCATTAGAAAAATTATATCACCAAGGCATAAAGAAAGCCATAGTAGCTGTACCCGAAAAGTCAATTTGTGCGTCGTTCGGTCAGACTGAGCTTAAAAATTTTGGTTTCTTTGAAGATTGGAATCAGAATCCTCGTTACAATCTTTG
>JBKEBP010000175.1:0-63179 GCA_047973235.1 Suipraeoptans sp.
AGGGCGTTTTTTATGAAATTCTATTTTATTTAGGAGGATGTGTATATGAGGAATATTAGCGGAAACAAACTTTTAGTTAAAGCATTAAAAGAAGAAGGAGTAGATATACTGTTTGGATATCCCGGTGCCTGTACGATTGATATAAGCGATGAGCTATATAAGCAAGACTACACAAAGGTAATACTTCCGAGACAGGAAGTTGCACTTGTACATGAAGCAGATGCTTATGCCAGAACGACAGGCAAGGTTGGAGTTTGTCTGGTTACTAGTGGACCGGGAGCGACGAATCTAGTCACAGGGCTTGCAACAGCAAACTATGACAGCGTACCACTTGTATGCTTTACCGGTCAGGTGGCAAGACATTTAATCGGCAATGATGCTTTTCAAGAGGTAGACATTGTAGGTATCACCAGAACCATTACAAAATACAATGTTACAGTTAGAAAAAGAGAAGATCTAAATAGAATTATCAAAGAAGCATTTTATATTGCGAAATCCGGCAGACCGGGTCCGGTACTAATTGATCTTCCAAAGGATGTTATGGCAGAATTGGGTAGCGCAGAGTATCCAAGTGAAGTAAACATTAGAGGGTATAAACCTAATACAGGAGTCCATATCGGTCAACTTAAACGCGCAATTAAGATGTTAGAAAAGGCTAAGAAACCATTGTTTTTGGCTGGTGGTGGTGTGAATATTTCAGGAGCAAATAAAGTATTTACTAAGCTGGTTGACACAACAGGAGTGCCCGTTGTTACAACTATAATGGGTAAAGGTGCTATAGCCACGGATCATTCTCTTTACATGGGGAATGTAGGAATGCATGGTGCTTATGGAGCAAACATGGCAATTAATGAATGTGACCTATTATTTTCAATAGGCTGTAGATTTAACGATAGAATAACAGGTAAACTACATTCATTTGCACCAAAAGCTCAAATAGTACATATAGATATAGATACGTCTGCAATATCAAGAAATGTTCAAGTTGATGTGCCAATTGTTGCAGATGCTAAAGAAGCAATAACAAAAATGCTTGGATATGTAACAGAAAATAGACGTGAATCATGGATTGAAAGTATTGTAAAAAATAAGGATAAGCATCCATTAAAAATGAAAGAAAAGCCATACATGACACCTATGGATATAATATCGGTTATGAATGATGTGTTCGATGAAGGTATATTTGTAACGGATGTAGGTCAACAACAGATGTTTGCGACACAGTTCCTGGAACTTAATGAGAAGAGGCGTCTTGTTACATCCGGTGGACTCGGAACCATGGGATTTGGACTTCCGGGCGCGATAGGTGCTCAAATCGGAAATCCTAAATCTACAGTAATTTCTATTTCAGGAGATGGTGGATTTCAAATGAATTCACAAGAACTTGCGACAGCAACGATAGAGGAGCTTCCAATAATCAACTGCATTTTTAATAACAATGTATTAGGAATGGTTCGTCAATGGCAGAAGCTGTTCTATGGCAAGAGATATTCTATGACCAATTTAAGTAAGAATCCGGGTGAAGCACAGAAAAACGGAGATACTGAAATCGAATACACCCCGAATTTTGTAAAACTGGCAGAGAGTTACGGTGGAATAGGGATACGAGTATTTAAAAAAGAAGAAATTAAAGATGCACTACTGACAGCTAAAAAGAGTAAAAAACCGGTTACTATTGAGTTTATTACAAGTCCTGAGGATTTGGTTTATCCAATGATAGAACCGGGCGGAACTCTTTGTGATATGATTATGGATTAATGGAGGAGACGGATATGAACAATAGTACAATGAAAAAAAGATGGATTTCATTATATGTAGAAAACCAAGTGGGTGTACTATCCAAGATTTCAGGGCTTTTCTCCGGAAAGTCATATAATATGGATAGCTTAACAGTAGGAACAACTGAGGATCATACTATTTCAAGAATGACAATAGCTACGGTCAGTGATGACGAGACCTTTGAACAGATAAAGAAACAACTTAATAGAATGATAGAAGTCATAAAGGTAATTGACTTCACAGACGTATTTGTCAGAATGAAGGAGATACTTTACGTAAAGGTTAATAACCTGAGCTTGGAGGACAAAACTGAAGTTTTCCAAATTGCGGATACTTTTAAAGCAAGGGTAATAGATTATGGTAAAAAAAGTCTATTATTAGAATTCGTTCAGACTGCTACTAAGAATGACGCTGTAGTTAAACTTATGAAAGACGAGTTTAAGACAATAGAAGTTGTACGTGGCGGAAGTGTTGGTATTGAATCTATAAGCATGATGGATCGATAGCTATTAACGTGGTAAAGTTGAAAAACGTTTAAAACAGGAGTATAATTACATCTATATTTTAACAGCATAATGGAGGAAATGATAAATGAACAACACTAAATTAGACTGGTCAAACTTAAACTTTAGCTATATCCCTACAAAGATGAGATATATATCCAATTATAAGGATGGACAATGGGACGAGGGAGTTATGTCAGAGGATGCGAATATTGTCCTAAACGAATGTGCCGGCGTGCTCCAATATGCTCAGACAATATTTGAAGGACTAAAAGCATACACTACTAAGGATGGTAAAATAGTTACATTTCGTCCTGATTTAAATGCAGGCAGAATGGTGGATTCAGCAAAGAGGATTGAAATGCCTCCATTTGATGCGAAGAGATTTGTAGAAGCGGTAGAAATGGTAGTTAGAGAGAATAAGGAATATGTACCTCCATTTGGTTCAGGAGCAACTCTATATATAAGACCGTATATGTTCGGAACAAATCCGGTTATCGGCGTTAGGCCGGCCGATGAATATCAATTTAGAATGTTTGCAACACCGGTAGGACCATATTTTAAAGGTGGCGCAAAACCAATTACTATAAGAGTATGTGATTATGACAGAGCAGCACCACACGGAACAGGTCACGTCAAGGCCGGATTAAACTACGCAATGAGCCTACATGCTATAGTAGAAGCCCATAACGAAGGATATGATGAGAATATGTATCTCGATGCGGCTACAAGAACTAAAGTAGAGGAAACAGGTGGTGCTAACTTTATATTTGTAACGAAAGAGAATAAGATTGTCACACCACATTCGACAACGATACTACCTTCAATAACCAGACGTTCTATAATGCACGTGGCCAAAGAATATCTAGGATTGGAAGTAGAAGAGCGAGATGTATACTTTGATGAAGTTAAAGACTTTGCAGAATGTGGTCTCTGTGGAACCGCTGCAGTTATTTCACCGGTAGGTAAGATAGTAGATCATGGTAACGAAATATTATTACCAAGCGGTATGGAAACCATGGGAGAAACTACTAAGAGATTGTATGATACATTAACAGGTATCCAGATGGGTGAGATAGAAGCTCCTAAGGGATGGATACATGTAATAGAATAGTGATAAATGAGTGCAATTATACAGTATAAGAAGAGATCGATTTTGGTCTCTTCTTTAATTATATGAAAAAGCGTGATATAATATATCGAATTATTAGGAGGTGGAGTATGGAGGCATATAGCAGTTTTGCAAGAGTCTACAATTTATTTATGGATAATGCACCGTATGACGAATGGTCTATATATATAAAGGAAATCTTAAAGAAAAATGGAATAGAGTCAGGCAGCGTTCTCGATCTCGGATGTGGAACGGGAAATATGACGAGACGTCTTGCAAGATATGGATACTCTATGACCGGGATAGATGCATCAGCAGAAATGCTTGATATGGCAGTCGCAGATGGAACAGATGACGAACCGAAAATTATGTATGTAATGCAGGATATGAGAGAACTTGAAGTTCCCTATGGATTTGACGCAGTAATAAGTACCTGTGATAGTGTCAATTATGTGTTGGAGCCTGAAGAATTACTGGATACATTTAAATTAGTTTATGAATGTCTTAAACCCGGTGGTATTTTATATTTCGATTTTAATACTGAATACAAATACAAGGTAATTATTGGAGATACTGTAATTGCAGAAGATAGGGATGAAGCAGGGTTCATATGGGATAACGGATATGATGAAGAGGCACATATTAACATTTATGACGTTTCCTTATATTTAAAAGAGGGAGAGTTATATCGAAAACAAAAGGAAACACATTATCAGAGAGGCTATACATTAGAAGAAATAAGGAATATAATAAAACATGCGAACTTTGAAGTACTTAGCATGAATGATGAATATACAAATAAAGAAATAAGCAATAGCACGGAGCGCATATGCGTTACGCTATTAAAGAAAGTGGAGTTGGATAAATGAAAGATTATATGATACGAGGGACTGCAAATAATGGCGAAATCAGAGTGTTTGCAGCTTATACGAAAAATACGGTAGAAGAAGCCAGAGCAAGACATGATTTAAGTCCTGTAGCAACAGCGGCTCTTGGCAGACTACTTACAGGCGGACTTATGATGGGCATAATGATGAAGAACGATGAGGATGTACTTACACTTCAAGTTCAAGGAGATGGGCCTATTGGAGGAATTACGGTAACTGCTGATAGCAAGGGAGACGTTAAAGGATATGTAAATAACCCTCAAGTAATGTTGCCGCCTAAAAATGGAAAACTTGATGTTGGCGGTGCAGTAGGAATAGGAGTTTTATCTGTAATAAAAGATATGGGACTAAAAGAGCCATATTCAGGACAAACAATTTTGGTAACAAGTGAGATAGCAGAAGACCTTACATACTACTTCGCTAACTCGGAGCAAGTGCCATCTTCAGTAGGATTGGGTGTACTAATGAATAAGGACAATACAGTAAACTGCGCCGGAGGATTTATAATTCAGTTGATGCCTTTTGCAACTGAAGAAACAATAGAGGAACTCGAAAAAAACCTAAAACATGTTACTTCGATAACAGATTATCTTGAGAAAGGCTATTCACCGGAAGATTTGTTAAAAGAAGTGCTGGGGGATATGGAGATGGAAGTTCAAGCCACCATACCGGCTAGGTTTTATTGTGATTGCAGCAAAGAGAAAGTATCTTCAGCAGTTGCAAGTATTGGACAAAAGGAACTCGAAGATATTATATCTGAAGGAAATCCGATAGAAGTGAAATGTCATTTCTGTAATACGGCATATAATTATACAATGGACGACTTGAAGTTAATACTGAAAGAAGGGACTAGCAAATGAAGCACGGATTCATAAAAGTAGCATGCGTTACACCGGATGTTAGGGTTGCAGATGTTGCATACAATATTGAAGAAATTAATAATTCTGCGAAAAAGGCGGCATCACTCGGAGCAAAAATTATAGTATTTCCCGAACTTGCGATAACCGCTTATACTTGCAGTGATTTGTTTTACCAAGACAAGCTTTTGAGTGAAGCGAAGGAAGGGCTTAAAAAGATTATAAAAGATACTTCTAAAATAGATGCACTTATATTTGTAGGAATGCCTCTTGAAGTAGGAGGAAAACTTTACAATGTTGCAGCAGCAATAAATCATGGCAAACTTTTAGGATTTACAACTAAAACGTATCTGCCGAATTATAGTGAGTTTTATGAGATGCGACAATTTACTCCGGGTCCGGTCAAATGCCAAGAAATTAAATTTGATGGAAAACAAGTTCCATTTGGACCTAAGCATTTATATTACACGGATGCTATGGAGTCGTTAGTAGTATCTGCTGAAATATGTGAAGACTTATGGTCACCGGTATCACCTTCGTGCGAGAGTGCTATTAGTGGGGCAACCATAATAGTAAATTTATCAGCCAGCAATGAGATAATCGGCAAATCAGAATATAGGCAAACCCTTGTATCAGGCAAGTCAGCATCTCTATTATGCGGATATCTATATGCAGGTGCGGGAATAGGTGAATCAACAACAGATATTGTTTTTGGAGGAGAGAATCTTATCGCAGAAAATGGTACGCTTTTAGCTAAAGGCGAGAGGTTTAAGAATGGAATACTTGTTTCCGAAATAGATACTAAACGTTTAATAGCAGAGCGAAGAAAAAATACGACCTTTGTATTAGATAGTGATGACACATTGTGTAAAATCCCATTTACTATTAAATCAGAAGAGACAAAGATAACAAGAAGATTTGACAAAAATCCATTTGTGCCAAATAATGATGAAGAAATGAACAAGCGTTGTGAAGAAATATTGACGATACAAGCTATGGGACTTAGAAAAAGAGTAGCACACACTAATGCAAGGACTCTTGTAGTCGGAATTTCCGGAGGACTGGATTCAACACTAGCATTACTAATAGCAGTGAAGACTATGGATATTCTCGGCAGAAATAGAAAAGATATATTAGCAATCACCATGCCCTGCTTTGGAACGACGGATAGAACCTATAATAATGCATGCACTCTTGTAGAGCGACTGGGAGCTACGCTTAAAGAAGTGCCGATAAAGGAAGCGGTCTTAAGGCATTTTAAGGACATCGAGCATAGTCCTTATGAGTATGATGTGACTTATGAAAACGCTCAAGCAAGGGAACGCACACAGGTACTTATGGACATAGCCAATAAAGAAGGCGGGATGGTTATAGGTACCGGGGATATGTCAGAGTTAGCTCTTGGTTGGGCAACCTATAATGGTGATCATATGTCTATGTATGGCGTGAATGCATCCGTTCCAAAAACATTGGTCAGATATCTGGTTTCATACTATGAAAGCACTTCAAATGACGAAGCTCTTAAGGAAGTACTAAAAGAAGTACTGGATACTCCGGTCAGTCCGGAATTATTACCTCCGAGTGACGGCGAAATAACTCAGAAAACCGAGGATCTTGTAGGTCCGTATGAACTTCATGATTTTTATTTATATTACATGATGAGGTTTGGGTATGAACCGGATAAGATTCTGAGAATTGCAAAGATAGCGTTTGAAGGTATTTATGATGAGGATACAATAGTTAAGTGGCTGAAAACTTTTTACAGAAGATTTTACTCTCAACAATTTAAGCGATCATGTATGCCGGACGGACCAAAGGTTGGAAGTGTAGCGCTTTCTCCAAGAGGTGACCTTCGTATGCCAAGTGATGCAATAATTCGAGTATTAGAATGATTAAAAAAATGACTATCACTCTTGAGACCGTTATCTCGAAGAGGATAGTCGTTTTTCATTAATCCAATTTTATATCTTTAAATAAATCACCAAGACTTGTTCCAATGTCTTCAGCCTTAGGAATGTCCACTTTTTCATGAACATAATCATCTTGTCTGCCATCAGGTCTATCTTCAAGAGCCTTTATACTAAGAGATATTTTACCATCTTTAACTCCGATAATCTTAACTGTGACTTCCTGTCCATTTTTAAGAACGTCAGAAGGAAGCTTGATTCGGTTATGGCTAATCTGTGATATATGTACAAGACCTGAAAGTCCGCCATCTAAATCAACAAAAGCACCATAGTTTTGTAATGAATCTACTTTCCCGGTAACAACTGAACCTACTTGAATAGAAGCAATCTTCTTATCCATTTCTTTTCTCTGGTTCTCCCTTAGGATATCATACGCGGATAATACGAGTCTGTTATTTGCCTGGTCTGCATCAATAACTCTTACGTCGATTTCTTTTAGAAGATAAGTCTCAAGATTCTCAACATAAGAAAGAGATAATTTTGAGGCTGGTATAAAACCTCGAATACCCTCTACCTTGGCAATAACGCCACCGTTCACAACGCCATCAATAGTAACGTGTAAATTAGTACCATCTTCAATGTATTTTTTTACAAGATTCCATGGGTTTGCATCATCAAAATGATCTTCGAAATCTGCCATAGATTCCTGCACCTTTTCTTCAACAGGTTCACTTGTATTCACATCTGCATTGTCGCTAGTAGTTTCTTCAGTATTTTCGGCAGTCTCGTTAACAGCTTCTGTGGTTTCTTTGGTTACAACTTCTTCATTTTTTAGTTCTTCACTCATTTACTAATCCTCACTTTTGTGTATACTTTAATTTCTAGTATAACATAAATATACAATTTGTGGTTGACGAAATTAATAAAAAGTGTAAAGCTATATAAATAGGGTATGGAGGAATATTATGTTTGAAGTAAAAAGAAAAATATATGTAATAGGTCATAAGAATCCCGACACGGATTCTATATGTTCTGCTATAGCATATGCACACTTAAAAGAAACGCTTACCGGTGATGAATACGTCCCAAAAAGAGCGGGACAGATTAATGAAGAGACACACTTTATATTATCAAAATTTGGAGTCAGAACACCGGGGTTACTTAGTAATGTTAAGTTGCAAGTGAAAGATTTGGATATTCATAAGATTGATGGGATTAAGCCAAAGATGTCACTTAGAGAAACATGGTCAATAATGCAAGATAATAACATCAAGACATTGCCGGTTCTTGAAGATGACGAACTTGTAGGCGTAATTTCAACAGGAGACGTAGCCAGATCATATATGGATGAGCATGATAGTCGTACGTTGGCACATGCTAATACACAATATAAAAATATAGCCAAGACTCTTGATGGTGAGGTTGTAAGTGGAAACAAGCATGGAATGTTTATAAAGGGAAGGGTTACAGTCGGTGCATCAGAAATAGACAAGATGGCTGAATTTTTGGAAGCTGATGATTTGGTTATCGTAGGTAATAGAGAGGATGCAATAAGGTGCGCGGTAGATGAAAATGCAAGTTGCATTGTTCTTTGCAATAATGCAATAGTAAATGATGAGCTTCTAAATAGATGTGAAGAAAAGAGTATAGTTATAATAAAAACACCCTTTGATACATTTACCACAACTCGTTTAATCAATCAAAGTGCACCGGTTAAACATTATATGAGTAAGGGGCCATTAACAACATTTCAACTTGATGATTACGTAGATGATATCAAAAGCGTTATGACAAGCAAAAAATATCGTGATTTTCCAATTCTGGACAGGCACGGACGATTCAAAGGCTTCATTTCAAGACGTCGATTTATGAATGCCAGTAAGAAAAAGGTTATATTGGTTGACCATAATGAGAAAAGTCAAGCCGTAGATGGAATAGAAGAAGCAGAGATAGTAGAGATAATAGATCACCATAGAGTGGGTTCAATTGAAACAATAAATCCGGTTTACTTTAGAAATCAACCGGTAGGATGTACGGCAACAATAGTTACACAGATGTATAAAGAAGCAGGAATTGAGCCGGACAGCACGATTGCAGGACTTTTGTGCAGTGCAATTATCTCGGATACATTACTTTTCAGATCACCGACATGTACACAAATGGATAAGGATGCTTGTGAATATTTAAAGGATTTGGCAGGTGTTGAATTAGAGCAGATGGCGAAAGAAATGTTTAAGGCAGGCAGTTCCCTTGCGGATAAAACACCCGATGAGATAATAGAACAGGACTTTAAGCAGTTTAATGTAGATGGTAATGTGTTTGGAGTGGGACAAATAAGCTCCCTTAGTGAAGAAGAACTAAAGGATATCAAGAATAAAATAGAGCCATCTTTACCGAATGTTCTTGAAAAGAATAGTCTGGACAAAATATATTTTATGTTAACTAATATACTGACGGAATCAACAGAACTTGTGTGTTGCGGAAGCGGTGCCAAACAAGTAATCATAGATGCGTTTGATTTACCCGAAGACTCAGAAAGGATAATACTTAATAAGGTTGTTTCAAGAAAGAAACAACTGATACCAACACTCGTTGGGGTATTACAACAATAATATGGGAAAAGAAAATTGGAAACCCGGCAATATGGTTTACCCACTACCTGCAGTAATGGTAAGTTGTGCCGGAGCAAATAAAAAGTCAAATATACTAACAATCGCATGGACGGGGACTACGTGTACTAACCCACCTATGTGTTATATTTCGGTCAGACCAGAGCGGTATTCATATGGACTGATTAAAGAAACAAAAGAGTTTGTGATTAATCTTACAACAGAAGAACTTGCTTATCAAACAGATTGGTGTGGAGTTAAGTCAGGAAGAGAATTTGATAAATTTAAGGAAATGAAGTTGACTCGAGGTAAGACAACTGTGTTAAAATATGCACCGACTATCGAAGAATGCCCAGTAAATATAGAGTGTAAGGTAAAAGATATATTAGAGCTTGGATCACACCATATGTTCATGGCTGATGTTGTAAATGTTCAAGTTGATGATAATTATATGGAAGAAAACGGTAAATTTGCACTTAGTGATACAGGACTTATAACTTATTCACATGGAGAATATTATTCCTTAGGTGAAAAAATCGGCAAATTCGGATATAGTGTACAAAAAAGGAAAAAGTGATACAAAAATAGGGGATGTCGGGAAATACATAAATGAAAAATGTATTTTCCGACATCCCCCTCAAATTACTTCACGACTTTTGAGAAAACAACGGATGTATTTTCTTCCTATATATTCTAAGATAGAAGAACATACAAAGTGTCAGTGATGAAATCTCAGCTATTGGAACTGCCCACCAAACATGAGTGAGGCCAAATATTTTGGCAAATAAATATGCTATTGGAAGCAGAAATACAAGTTGTCTTACTATCGAGACAATCAGGCTATATACACCATTGCCGAGAGCTTGGAATACAGAAATAGTTGTTATGGAAAATCCCGCGAAAATAAAACTTATAGATATTATTTTTAGTGCAGGTACTCCGATTTCCAACATGGACTCTGAAGCATTAAACATATGAGTAAGTATTGGTGCTGTAAAAAGCTGGAAAACAAGTAGTCCGATTAGCATAATACTTATGGCAATTGAGATACTTAGTTTAATTGTAGCGGTTATTCGCTTTGGATTTCTAGCACCATAGTTATAAGCTATAATTGGAACCATACCATTATTCAGGCCAAATACCGGCATAAATATAAAACTCTGTAATCTGAAATATATTCCAAGTACTGCGGCGGCAGTAGACGAAAACTCAAGCAGAATTTTGTTAAATCCAAACGTCATAACGGATCCGATAGACTGCATGATAATCGCCGGGAAACCTACTTGATAGATTGTTCCTATGGTCTTTTTATGAGGTTTAAATCCTCTCATATTTAAATTCAGTTCCTTATTTTTGGTCAAATTAAAAAATACTGCAAGTGCGCCGGCAACGATTTGCCCTGCAACTGTTGCAACTGCGGCACCGGTAACACCCATAGCCGGAAAACCTAAGTATCCGAATATAAGTATAGGGTCTAAAATTATATTTATAATTGCACCGGTTCCCTGTGTTATCATAGTATATATAGTTTTGCCTGTAGATTGCAGAAGCCGCTCGAATGTTATTTCTATAAATATTCCTCCCGAACAGATAGTTACGATACTCATATAAGTAGTTCCCAGACTTACTATGTCTGTATCGGGAGTTTGTGCTTCCATGAAAAGGCGGGAGCCAAAAAGACCCAGAGCACCTATAAATAAACTACTTACAATACCTAGAAAAATACCATTTCTTGCTGTCCGATTTGCATTTTCAAAGAGCTTTTCACCCAAGTTTCTCGATAAAAGAGCATTAACACCTACACCGGTACCTATTGCAATTGCAATCATCAGGTTCTGTATTGGAAATACTAAGGATACACTTGTAAGGGCGTCTTCAGACAGTCTTGCGACAAACATGCTGTCAATAATATTATACAGAGCTTGAATTATCATGGAGATCATGATAGGCAGAGACATAGAAATTAGTAACTTAGGGACGGGCATTACACCCATTTTGTTTTCTTTTATTTGTGTTTGTTGTGACATCTTATCCTCGTTCTTTTGTTAATTAATTGCAACTGTACAATTATAGCATCAATAAAAAACGTTTACAAGATGTAATGTTCTTGACGGAAACGCGGAAAAAGAGATATTATACAAGTTGTAGAGTAAATGGTGTTAAATGAGGTTAATTAAATGATAAACGAGTTCTCAAGAACCGAGCTGATACTTGGTGAAGATAATATAGAAAAACTTAAAAACGCGACAATAATGGTCTTAGGAGTTGGTGGTGTAGGATCACACTGCATAGAAGCACTGGCAAGAAGCGGTGTGGGAAGTCTGATTCTTGTGGACAATGATACGGTATCACTTACTAATATTAACAGACAATCTATTGCATATCATAGTACAATAGGTAAGTATAAGACCAAGATAATGGAGATGCGTATAGCAGATATATCACCTAATATTAATGTAACTACATATGAAAGCTTTGTGCTGCCGGAAAATGTAGATGATATATTTGTGGTTAAGCCGGACTATATAATAGATGCAATAGATACTGTAACAGCGAAGCTAATATTAGTGGAAAAGGCAAGGGAATACAATATACCCATTATATCAAGCATGGGAACCGGTAATAAGCTGCATGCTGAGCTCTTTGAAATAACGGATATATTTAAGACCTCAGTAGACCCGCTTAGCAAAGTAATGAGAAAAGAATTAAAGGCGCGTGGGATTGACAAGCTAAAAGTCCTTTATTCTAAGGAGAAACCTATAGATAATGAAGGAAGAGAAACTGCTGAGGATCAAGGGAAGAGAAGAGCAATACCGGGAAGTGTGTCATTTGTACCACCTGTTGCGGGCCTTCTAATAGCAGGTGAGGTTATTAGAGATCTTATTAAATAGGTACAAACAGTTCACTTAAATACAAAGTGACATTACCCGTAAAGAAAGAAGGTTATCATGGATTTATTTGAATATGCAACAGAAAAGAATAAAGAAAAGGAATCTCCGCTTGCAGCGAGGCTTCGACCGGAGACGCTGGAAGAAGTCGTAGGGCAAAAGCATATAATAGGAGCGGGTAAACTGCTGAATCGTGCGATTAAGGCGGATAAGCTGACCTCAGTTATACTATATGGACCTCCGGGAACGGGTAAGACGACTTTTGCAAAAGTAATAGCACATACTACAAGTGCTGATTTTGTACAGATAAATGCGACTGTTGCCGGAAAGAAAGATATGGAAGTCGTCATTAATAAAGCAAAAGAAACACTTGGAATGTATCAGCGAAAGACAATACTATTTATAGATGAGATTCATAGATTTAATAAAGCACAGCAAGACTACCTTCTACCATTCGTGGAGGACGGAACTATAGTAATAATAGGAGCAACAACTGAGAATCCATATTTTGAGGTTAACCGAGCGCTATTATCACGTTCAAGTATATTTGAACTAGAGCCGTTATCTAAGGAAGATATAAAAGAACTTATAAATAGAGCTGTCTATGATAAAGAAAAGGGAATGGGAAGTTATGACGCTGTTATAGATGAAGATGCAGCAGAGTTTCTGGCCGATATAGCAAGGGGCGATGCAAGACGTGCTTTAAATGCAATAGAACTTGGCATTATGACGACGAAAAAATCCGAAGATGGTAAAATACATATAACTATAGAAATAGCCGGAGAGTGTATCCAGAAGAGAGTAGTTCATTATGATAAAGGTGGAGATAATCATTACGATACAATATCAGCCTTTATTAAAAGTATGCGTGGCAGTGACCCGGATGCAGCTGTATTCTATCTGGCCAAGATGCTTGCCGCAGGTGAAGATATCAAATTTATAGCTCGTAGGATAATGATATGTGCATCCGAAGATGTGGGTAATGCAGACCCGATGGCTATAGTAATAGCAACTACGGCGTCTCAGGCAGTAGAGCGGGTAGGCATGCCGGAAGCACAGATTATACTATCTCAGGCTGTATTATATGTGGCAACAGCGCCGAAGAGTAACTCAGCAGTCAATGCAGTATTTGAAGCTAGTGCTATGGTTAAGCAAAAGAGAACTACGGTGCCTGCTCATCTGCAAGATGCTCATTATAAAGGGTCATCAGATTTAGGTCGTGGTACAGGATACAAATATGCGCATGATTATGAGAATCACTTTGTTAAACAGCAGTATCTACCGGATGAGATTAAAGACGCGGTGTTCTATCATCCAAGTGATAACGGTAAAGAACACGAAATAAAAGAGTGGTTTAAGAAGATAAAAAAGTAGGGCAGTTGCTCTACTTTTTTCCTATATAATCCTTAAATTATCATTAAACATGAAAAAAGTTGCTACAAGTGTTGACAAAACTTAAGTTAGAGTGTAAATTAATAAACAGAAGGAATTAGCACTCCGACAAAGTGAGTGCTAACAACCGATAAGAAGATGATTTCTTATAGGTGAGTAGTGAGAAAAGGAGGTGCACCTGTGGTTTTGGGAGCAGATTTAACAGATAGAAAATTAAAAATATTAAAAGCAATTATAAGAAACTATTTGGAAACAGGTGAACCTGTTGGATCTCGTACAATATCTAAGTATACGGACTTATCACTTAGCTCGGCTACTATTAGAAATGAGATGGCTGACCTTGAAGATATGGGATACATATTTCAGCCACATACTTCGTCAGGAAGAATTCCTTCTGATAAGGGATACAGATTTTATGTAGATATGTTAATGGATGAAAAAGCGCAACAGTTACAGGACAAGGCACAAGAGTTAAAAGATAAAGAAGACTCAATGCTTGAGAAGGTTGATAAGATGGAGAAACTCCTGAAACAAGCAGCGCGAGTTCTTGCAGATAACACTAACTATGCTACGATGATTACTTCACCATCATCAGCAAATAATAAGATTAAGTTCGTTCAGCTCTCTAAAGTAAATGAAGAGCAGGTAATCGCAGTCATAGTACTAGGTGGTAATGTAATAAAGAACAAGATGATAGAAGTTGATGGAAGTATCACTGATGAGATGTTGTTGAAGTTAAATATGCTGCTGAATACAACACTAAACGGTTTGGCTATAGAAACTATCAACTTGGGATTAATAGCCAGATTAAAAGAGCAGGCAGGTATACATAGTGAAGTGATAGGAAGTGTACTGGATGCAGTTGCCGAAGCAGTATCTCTTGATGATGATATGCAAGTTTATACAAGCGGAACAACTAATTTATTTAAATATCCTGAACTTAGTGATAAGCAAAGTGCTGAAGAGATAATTAGTGCTTTTGAAGAAAAGCAGCAACTGACCAATTTGGTTACACATACTTTAAGCAAAGAAGAAAACACCGGAATTCAAGTTTATATAGGCGATGAAGCACCTGTTGATAACATGAAAGACTGCAGTGTAGTAACAGCAACCTATGATTTAGGCGAAGGATTGAAAGGCAGTATCGGTATTATCGGACCGAAGAGAATGGATTATGAGCATGTGTTAAATTCAATGAAAAAGTTACAAAGTGAGTTAGACAATATGTTTAAAAAAGACATAGATGAGAAAGGTGGAAATACCGTTGAGTGATGAAAATAAGAAAGACAAAGCAACTGAAGAACAACCAACTGTAACTGAGGAACAACCAACTGTAACTGAAGAACAACCAACTGCAAATGAAGAAGTAGAAGATACAGAGCAATCAAAAAGTAATGAAGATAATTTTAAAGATGCAGTTGAAAAGGCTATTGAAGAAAATGATGTAATGTCTGAGGAAGAAGAAAAACAGACAAAGGAAATGGCCGAAGAAATTAAAGAAGAAAGCAAAGAAAAGAAACTGTTTGGTAAGAAAAAGAAAGATAAAAAAGATGAGAAAATTGAAGATTTAACTGATAAACTCACACGTCAAATGGCAGAGTTTGATAATTTTCGCAAAAGAACTGATAAAGAAAAGTCTCGTATGTATGAAATCGGAGTAAAAGATGTAGTTGAGAAGATTCTACCGGTAATAGATAACTTCGAACGCGGATTTGATGGGGTTGAGGGCGAAGAAAAAGAGAAACCTTTTGTTCAGGGAATGGACTTGATATATAAACAACTGATGACTATGCTTGAAGACATCGGAGTTAAGCCGATAGAAGCGGTTGGACAACCATTTGATCCTGACTTTCATAATGCGGTAATGCATGTTGAAGATGAAAATTTTGGCGAGAATGTAGTAGCTGAGGAATTCCAAAAGGGTTATTTATATAAAGATACAGTAGTAAGACATAGTATGGTAAAAGTGGCAAACTAAAATTATTAGACAATATATTAGGAGGTAGTTACAATGGGTAAGATAATAGGTATTGATTTAGGAACAACAAACAGCTGTGTAGCTGTTATGGAAGGTGGAAAACCTACCGTTATTACAAATACTGAAGGAGCAAGAACAACGCCATCAGTAGTAGCATTTACAAAAGAAGGAGAACGTCTTGTAGGTGAGCCGGCTAAACGTCAGGCTGTAACTAATGCAGATAGAACAATTTCTTCAATTAAAAGAGAAATGGGCTCTGATCATAAGGAAGCAATTGATGATAAGAAATATTCTCCACAAGAAATATCAGCTATGATTCTACAGAAAATCAAATCTGATGCAGAAATCTACATAGGAGAAAAAGTAACAGAGGCAGTTATTACAGTACCTGCATATTACAATGATGCACAGCGTCAAGCAACAAAGGATGCAGGTAAAATAGCAGGACTTGAGGTAAAACGTATTATCAATGAACCGACAGCAGCAGCACTTGCATATGGACTTGATAATGAACATGAACAAAAAATCATGGTTTATGACCTTGGTGGTGGTACATTTGATGTATCTGTTATCGAAATAGGTGATGGAGTTATAGAAGTTCTATCTACAGCAGGAAACAATCGACTAGGTGGAGATGACTTTGATGATATAATAACAAAGTATATGCTTGAGGAATTTAAGAAACAAGAAGGTGTAGACTTATCAACAGATAAGATGGCACTTCAGAGACTTAAAGAAGCAGCTGAAAAGGCAAAGAAGGAATTATCATCAGCAACTACGACTAATATAAACCTTCCATTTATTACAGCAACAAATGAAGGACCAAAGCATTTCGATATGAATATTACAAGAGCAAAGTTTGATGAGCTTACAAATGAACTTGTAGCTAAGACATCTGAACCTGTAAAACGTGCACTTTCAGATGCAGGAATTAACGCTTCTGAACTTGGACAAGTATTACTTGTTGGTGGTTCTACTCGTATACCTGCAGTGCAGGACGAAGTTAAAAAGCTCACAGGTAAAGAACCGAGTAAGACACTTAACCCTGATGAATGTGTTGCTCTTGGAGCATCAGTTCAAGGTGGTAAGTTAGCAGGAGATGCAGGAGCAGGAGATGTATTACTTCTTGATGTTACACCACTTTCACTTTCAATAGAGACTATGGGTGGCGTTGCTACAAGACTTATAGAGAGAAATACTACTATACCTACTAAGAAATCGCAAGTATTCTCTACAGCAGCTGATAACCAGACAGCAGTTGATATAAATGTTGTTCAAGGTGAAAGACAATTTGCTAAGGATAATAAATCACTTGGACAATTCAGACTAGACGGAATCCCACCGGCAATGAGAGGTGTTCCACAGATAGAAGTTACATTTGATATAGATGCAAATGGTATCGTAAATGTTTCGGCTAAAGACCTTGGAACAGGCAAGGAACAACACATTACCATTACAGCAGGTTCTAATATGTCAGATAATGATATAGATCAAGCAGTCAAAGAAGCAGCACAGTTTGAAGCAGAAGATAAGAAACGTAAAGAAGGAATCGACGCTAAGAATGATGCAGAGGCTATGGTATTCCAAACAGAGAAAGCACTTACTGAAGTAGGTGATAAAATAGATGCATCAGAAAAAGAAGCCGTAGAAGCTGAAATTAAAGCCCTCAAGGATTTAGTTGAAAAGACTAATACTGATGAAATATCAGAAGCTCAGGTTGCAGAACTTAACGCAGCTAAAGAAAAATTAATGGAAAGTGCGCAGAAAGTTTTTGCTAAAGTTTACGAACAAGCCGGTGGAGCACAAGGTGGTCCCGGCGCAGGCCCTGACATGAATGGTCAAGGTGGACCGGGAGCAGGTCCGGCACCGGAAGGATTTGACGGTGACGATGTAGTAGACGGCGATTATAAGGAAGTATAATTATGGCAGAATCGAAGAGAGATTATTATGAGGTGCTTGGTGTCAGCAAAGATGCAGATGAAGCTACTCTAAAAAAAGCATATAGACAAGTTGCCAAAAAGTATCACCCGGATATGAATCCGGGTGATGCTGAGGCTGAAAAGAAATTTAAAGAAGCCTCAGAGGCATATGCGGTATTAAGTGATCCTGAGAAGAAGAGACAGTATGACCAATTCGGGCATGCTGCCTTTGATGGTGGCGGAGCCGGAGGAGCCGGTGGCTTTGACTTTAGTGGAGCAGATTTTAGCGACATATTCGGAGATATCTTTGGGGATATATTCGGCGGTGGCAGAAGAGGACAGTCAAGCCAAGGTCCTATGAAAGGTATGAATACAAGAAAGAGTGTGAGAATTACCTTTGAAGAGGCCGTATTTGGTGTGGAAAAAGACATGGATGTAATGATTAAAGAACCATGTCCAACTTGTCATGGTACCGGAGCAAAGGCCGGCACATCACCTGAGACATGCTCTAAGTGTGGTGGTAAAGGTCAAGTTGTATATACACAACAGTCTTTCTTTGGGACAGTGCAAAATGTTCAGACATGTCCGGATTGTCATGGTTCAGGTAAGATAATTAGGGAAAAATGTCCGGATTGTCGTGGAACAGGATATATTTCAGTTAAGAAAAGGATTAAGGTATCAATTCCTGCAGGAATAGACAATGGTCAAAGCGTTCGTATTCGTGAGCGTGGTGAACCGGGCGTTAATGGCGGCCCTAGAGGAGATTTACTTGTTGAGGTTAATGTAGAGAGACATCCTATATTCCAAAGACAAGATGTTCATATCTTCTCAACAGTACCTATTTCATTTGCTCAAGCAGCACTTGGTTGCGATGTGAAGATAAAGACCGTAGATGGCGATATCATATACAACGTTAAAGCAGGAACAAAGACAGATACAAAGGTAAGGCTTAAAGGCAAAGGAGTGCCGTCGCTTCGACATTCTAAGATTAGAGGAGATCATTACGTAACACTTATAATTCAGACTCCTGAGAAACTGAGCAGGGATGCGAAAGAAGCACTTAAGAAATTTGATGAGCTGACAGGAAATACTCTTAAACAAGAGCTTTCATCAAAGGGAAGCACCAGAAAAAAGTAATATAATATCAAGCCGACACATAGGTAAAGATAAAACCTATATGCCGGCTTGTTTTTTAATTATTCTAAGGGCTAGTTGTTTGTTACGTGGTGACAAATCATATATTTTATAAAAAAGTTTATTAAATAATATTTGTGCATTTTTGTAATCATTTTCATTTACCTTATCATCAGAATAGGCAGCCTTGTTAGCAATTGCAAGAAATTCGTCGTGCTCGACATTTATGCCCGAATAAAGGGTGAGTTTTTGAAAGAGTCCAAACATAGCTTCTATCTTTACTTTATAGGAATCGCTTGATAGAGGTGCGATATAATGTTTCTTAAAATAATACCATTTATATAAAAAAGTAAGTACTATACACAGAATAATTAATAAAACGGCGATGATAATAATTTCCCAAGATATGCGAGAAGGTTCCACTACGGATCTTTCATTTTCGGTTGTAGTCGTTTCATCACTTTTAGCATCTTTATTAGACTCGGATTCTGTTGTAGAAGTATTGTTGTCACTGTTATTAGTATCATCAGAGCTATTGGAGGTATTATTATCAAATGTTGATACGGAGTTACTTGGTGGAGTCATCTCAAAGGGAATCCATCCCAGATCATTAGTATAAATTTCAACCCATGCGTGTGCATTGTTATCCTTTACTTCAGCTTTATACGTTCCATCTTCTTGTTCTATAAAAGCATTGGGGAGTATAGCATAACCAACAGCATATCTCGCAGGAATACCATTTAGCCGCAGCATCATTACGCCGGCTGATGCGAAGTGAACACAGTATCCCTCATGATTTTTGAATAGAAAATAGTCTATAAAATCACTATCCTTTGGAGTCTTGCCGGGACTTAAATTATAGCTTGCATAAGTAGCCAGAGAATTCTTAATAAGCATAAGATTGACCTTTGATGAAGATGAGTTGAATTTACCACTAAAAGATTCTATGAACTCATGAGAAAGTGGTGTTGTATCAAGTGAGGCATCTCTAACATAGTCAGTATACCAGTTTTCGGTAGTGTTTTTTTGATCAAAAACATTATATGAATCCAAAAGGTTGTCCCTGTCATATGACATCACAGTTTTATATTTGGACTGTACATAAATACTTCTGATAAAATAAAAGCTTTCTGTATCGCGTTTTTTTTCGATATAAGAATCATCAATTATATTAAAGGACGTGGGAACATAAGCAGCATATGGAATCAACTGGTATTTACCAATACTGTCTTTAATCTCAATCGTTATACGTGAGCGTTCAAAGGAATTCAACCGGTAATAAGCATAATTGGCTATTTCCTGCTTAGCCAGATTAGTATTTGAAGAATTCTTTTCAATCATGCTTTCAAATAAGCCGTTGCCTCCACTGCTCCAAGTGTTATTGCTGTAGGTGTCAGAAGTACAGCCCTTTAGAAAAACCTTTGCCGTTGGTTTGCTATCGAGAGTTACAACCGCTTTAACTGTACCACTATAGCTGCGATTTCCTGCATCATTTAAGTCTCCATTACCGATTGAATCAGCATTTGAGGGGAGATAGAGTCCATATCTGCCCATTTCAAGGGGAGTATTATCAGCAACGTAAGTATTGACATTATGATGTAGTGATGCTAAATCCGATTTTGGCGGAACCGGGAAAAATTGAACAATTATTACAAAGATAATAAAGCACGATATAAGCGAAACTAAAGCACGCTTATAATATGGACTACTTAAGTTGCCCACTAGACCAATGAAGAAAAGCGATAAAATATAAAATTTCGGTACATGACCAATTACAAACAAACCGGCAAAGGATATAAGACAAGGAAGACAAGCCATAAATAAATTTTTGAAATGATAATAGAATATTCCAATCCATATCAATATAAATATATAAAGAAGAGCAAGTATTATCGGTGAGACCGCCACATTGTCAACTATAACGATTCTAGTATTAAAGTAATGCGCAAACATAGCGCCTATATGGTCAAAATAGGCTGATATATCCTGTACAAATGAGAAGCTATTCAAAGTGGATAGACTTGTTGTAACACCAAAGTCCACAGTTAATGATAAAAAAGTGGCTATAGAAATCAGAAATATGAAAATATGCTTTAATACTCTATTCATTACCATCACCCGAATCTAAAGTTGCAATTAAGTCGTTATCCATGCGTAGTTCTAAATCTGTATTAAGAGAAAGAAAGGTTATTGTGTTATCGTAGGAATAATTAGTAATATACTGTTCAGCAATATTACCATTGGCATCGGCATAACTCATTCGAAGCATTTGAGGCATAATAGCATATAAATCATTTTCACTAGCAATTTCATATCGAATTAGTTCTGCAGATTCGTTAAACCATATTAGATAATGGTAAAGTTCACTTTCTAATAGTGCAAATGAAAGTGAAACGTAGAATTCCAGAAGTCGTCCCCTTTTATAAAAATCTTTTTTGGATGTTAATACTTTAGAAAAATCAGGGTACATAGCAATCACAAAATCTATCGGCAATGCGAAAACTTTTACTAACGTAGTATCTTTCTTTGCACTGATTTTCCAATTGATTTGCTGTAGCCTATCACCGGGGATATATTCTCGCATACCAAACAACTCAGGCGGCTGAGTCCCGGGAGCATTCTCATAGTAAATATCACTACCAAGGGAAACCGGTTTAGATGTAGGTTTATCAGGCATATCAATAGGGTGCATCTTAGGGAGGACTTCAATTTCATGAGTGTGGTTGACTCTTACAGATAACGAAAAAATGCCTAGAAAGTCAGAAATCTTGATCTTACTAAGAGATACCTTAATGATGCCACAGTTTGATGAATGATAAGTAGAAGAGACATAGGAACTTTGTTTTTCATCTAAGTTGCATATACAAACATGATTTTCATTTTCGAGAGTCAACAGATTAGTATAATTCAAAAACATTCTTACATTGCTGACGGGAAGTGCAGAGTTGTTGTCTACCTTTATCTCTATTGGAATTTCATTGTCTTGTGAGACCGGTATAAGCATGGCACTTATATTTGCAGATATATGTCTATGAATATAAAGACTTTCGATTAAAAGGGTGAGTCCAAAGAGAAGCCCAATAATAAAAACCATGTAAAAGTAACCCTCTTCAAACATAATAAGTGAGTACAATGAGAACAACAAAACCAAGATGTATATTATTAGCTTCTTCATAAGTAAACACCTCGCACTTCGGATATATTCTAAGTTTATATTGCCGGAGAAGGTTTCTCTACCTTATCAAGTATTTGTGTAAGAATATCAGATAGCGTTAACTTGGCAATTCTATAAGTTGCAACGGGAAGTATTCTATGTATGGCAACATCTTTAAAAATATAAGCGACATCTTCAGGCAGGCAGTAATCACGACCATTTAAAAATGCAATACTTTTGGCGAGTTTAGATAACGCAATGCTGCCTCTCGGACTTAACCCTAGTCTAATGTTTACGTTATTACGTGTTTCGTGCACTAGCCGTAAAATATAATCATAAATATCGTCATGAATATAAACTTTGGAAACTTCTTCTTGAATAAGTGGAATTTCTTTGCCGTCAATAATCGGTGATATAGTTGCCTTTTCTTTATGGGAGCAATGACTCTTTAGCATATCAATTTCAGTTTCATGCGCAGGGTAACCCAGACTTATACAGATCATAAAGCGATCAAGCTGAGAGTCGGGTAGGGGCTGAGTGCCGGCTGAGCCAACAGGGTTTTGCGTAGCGATAACCAGAAAGGGCTCGGGCACATGCATGGTATGTCCATCCACAGTCACAATACCCTCCTCCATAACCTCAAGAAGAGCAGACTGTGTCTTAGGGGATGTACGATTTATTTCATCTGCGAGGAACAGATTAGTCATTATAGGACCACGATTAAACATGAACATTTGCTTCTCTTTATCAAACATATAGAAGCCCTGTAATGTCACTTGGAAGCACATCAGGAGTAAACTGCATTCGCTTAGTTGATAAGTTCATTGCTTTTGAAAAAGCAAGTGCCATTGTAGTCTTACCTACTCCCGGGATATCTTCAAGCAGAATATGTCCACCTGCAAGAATAGAAGCCATTACCTTTTTTACACAGTCACTTCTTCCACTAACTACCTTTTCAACTTCATTAATAACTAGATTTGTACTATCTCTATAGATACACATATGATCACTTCTTTCGGAAATAACAATTGATTGTACTAAAAAATACAGTATATTCATGCTAAGGATAGCATGGATATACTGTATAATTAGTATCCAAATGGATATGACCGGGAGTTACGTTATAAACGTTGCTCGCCCATTCGGCTAACTATAAGCGCACAAGCGAGTAGTGCAACAGCAAATACTATTTGTATACTAAAGTATTGAATTAATTTTGTCATTTGCGCTGAAGTGAAATTTGAGTGGTGCATTAGCAAGTCATTTGCTGTTTCATACCAGTACACAGGTAGAAATCTGGAGATTTTGGTAACTGAGTCACCAAGCAGTTCCAGTGGCACAAACACTCCACATAGGAATGACATACCAAGAGATACCACATTAGAAACAGGTGTCAGGAGTGTTATTTTTTTAACTGCGATACCAACTAAGAATGCAAGTGACATTGCAACAACAACCATAATAAAACTATTTATCAAGTAGTATATAAAATTAGAATTATTTATAAAATCACCACGGTATAGAAGCATAGCTACTATCATACATATTCCCCAGAGCGCTAAACTAATTACCAAGAAACCGAGAAATATTTGTATGTTCTGAGATCTGCCGCTCACCTTAGAGCATAGAAGGCGCTGTTTGATATCTTTGCTTTTAAATCGAATAATAATTTCACCTCCAACAAAACAAAGCAGCGCAATGCAAAGGTATGGGAAATATTGAAAGAAGAAACTGTGTTTAGCTACGGAACCGGCATTATTATTTGAGTTTACAATCTCGACTTTTGTTTCAATGCTCGCAGTATCGAGAGCCATTTCGACAGCTTTGCTCACACTATAACCCGAATTGTAAAGCATCCGCACACTATTTAGATATGTATCAACTTGTGCATCTACATACATTCCGGTTGTAGAGTCAGGGACCTTGAATACGTCCAACTTATCGCCATCGTTTAAGAGCTTTTCCTCAAAGTTTTCAGGGAGAGTAATTATATAATTAGTATTTCTATTATATAAATTATCTTGTAATGTGACTTTATCATCGGATAGATCAACTAGAGTGTGGTAATTGCTCATATATTTGCGTAGACCGGTGGCTAATTCTCCACCATCATTATCGATTATTGTAATATTCAGGCTCTCAGCCTCATATGTATTAGCGTCATTGTCTGTATTAACAAAAATCGATGCAATTGCTATGACTAAGAATATACTAAAGTACATTGTTACGATACCCATATTTCTCTTTGTAAGTGTTAAAAATCCTTTAAATACTGTCATATTGTTCCCTCCTTACTCCAATAAAAGCAATGGTTATAAACACAATACTCATTATTCCTAGTATTATTAAACATTTAATCATAGCGGGAGTGTTGTTAAATACGCTCAGATAATAAATAGCGTCACTTAAAACAGCTGCGGGGTTAATTCTGTTAATTATAGGTGCATTCTGTTCGATTATATTTTTCATACTACTAATCATAAGACCGGCTAGAAAACTCGGAAACAGCGTAAATGTGATAGTGATACCTATTTTAGCACTTGCAGTGACTTTTGCTAAACTTCCTATCATTATACCTATGCTCACACCGATTATTGTTCCCATAAATTCAATTAATAATAGTGCAGGTATATTATTTCCAAGGTCAATCTTGAGTATGAAAATAAGGTAAGCAGTTAAAACCAGCATATTTATAAAATGTAGTGTGAATATTACTAAAAAATCAACTAATATAAGTTTCAACTTGCTGGTAGGTGTAATGCTTCTTCTTGCAGCAAGTGGTGAGAGATTGGCTTGTGAGTCAAAGCTTGATTGAGTACCAAGATAGGCTCCGGATAGACAAGCATATGCAATAAGGGTGAAAAAATATATAGAAATAGGATTAAGTGAATTGCCGCCGAGAGATTTATCCTGTGTATAATCAGAATATTCATTCATTTCTTCTATAACAGAACTCAGTCTTTCAGGATTATTCTCGGCCACATCCATAATTAAAGAAGCATTAATATTATATGTTTCAAGTAGTGATGTCAGAATGCTTTCATTAAGTCCTGATTTAGAAACCGTGAGATAAGGCTCATCACTTACATGAAAAATCCCCGTAATATCTCCGTTTTCCATCGCTTCTATAGCTGTCGAATCAGAGGAATACTCAGTTAAAATAATCATATCACCATCCATTTCCTTAAGAAAAGATTCAAAGGCTTCGGTATTTGGACTTGTTTCCTCAGTGATGTATGCAACAGGTATGTCGCTCCAATTTCCATCTCTGGTAGAGTCGTTTGACATATTGCTAAAGGCTAAAAAGAACAAACTTGCCAGTATCATGGGCCAAATTACAGACCAGAACATTGTAGTTCTATCTCTTGACATTTGTATAAATCTATATTTAATAAGCTGCATTTATTTCACCTCTAATCTCTTAATTCTTTTCCCGTAATTTCAAGGAAAACATCATTTAGTGTAGGTAGCTCAGACAAAACTCTTCCAAATTCGATATTATTATCTTGAAGATATTCCATTACTCTAGTTAAATTGTGCTTTGCAGCACTAAGTTTAATAATTAGTATATTATCTTCGTATTTAACTTTAAAAACATGTGGAAGATTATTTATAACATTGAGCTGTTCTTCATTTAGGATTAAATTTTCTATTCTAATTGTTTCACCTGTTTTAATCATTTTCTTTAGCTCGTCATTAGTTCCGGTTGCCAGAACCTGACCCTTATCAATAATGGCGATACGAGAACAAATCTGTTCAACTTCTTCCATATAATGAGATGTATATATAACAGTTGATCCTTGTTTGTTTAGCTCAATTATTCCCTCTAGTATTTTATTTCTGCTCTGTGGATCAACAGCAACGGTTGGTTCGTCCATAATAATTAGCTTTGGCTTATGAACAATTCCGCAGGCGATATTTAGTCGTCTCAGTAACCCGCCGGATAGCTTTTTTGGTCTCATTTTGGTGAAATCTTCTAAGCCTACAAATTCTATTGCTTCCTCAACGAGTTGCTTCCGCTTATGTTTGTCATCAATGTATAGTCCGCAGAAGAAGTCTATATTTTCGTAAACATTCAACTGATCAAATACCGCAACATTTTGCATTACTACACCGATATCTTTCTTGATATCATAACTATTTGGTTTCATAGGTTTTCCAAAAATAGTGATATCGCCTTTGTCGTATTTAATCAGTGCGAGCAAGCAGTTGATTGCAGTAGTCTTTCCTGAACCATTAGGTCCAAGTAGACCGAATATTTCACCTTCTTTTATATCAAGGCTTAGATGATCAAGTGCCAATAGGTCACCATAACGCTTTACCAGATTATCAATATGTACCATTCCTTCAGTCCTCCTGTTCAAATCATTCGTGTTTCAAATCTTACTTGTAGTATAAGTTCAAAATAGATATAATATAAGTGTTGCATGTCAGTTTTGGCAATGACAAATGTCACAAGAGTAAGTGCAGATTTACGAGGGAATGCATGAATAGGATACTAGACCAGGGGATAATATTTCTATATTGTTTACTTAGCATAACTATTATAGAACCGGAATATTACTTTATTCTGGCTTTTTTGCTTATAATAATATATGTCGGAGTAAATAGTTATGGTGAGAGGAAAGAGATACTCCTTGTTTCATCTATTTGTATGATTATTATAGGGGCTTTCATTCATCAACTTTTATTCTTTATACCGCTTGCTATATATAATCTGTTAAAAAACAAGCTGTATCCGGTGATATTTTTGTTGTTTGTACAATATTTGTACTTTTGGAGTGATGTGGGGGTAATAAGCATTATATTTGTTTCACTAGGAACAATTTTATGCGTGTATTTATATATGAGGACTACTTCATTTGAGAAGCTGAAATCAGAATTCACAAAAATAAGAGATGATAGTACGGAAAGTACAATCAGTCTTCAAAAAAAGAATAAGGCACTTCTGGAAAATCAGGATTATGAAGTTAATAATGCAACTCTTAAAGAACGAAATAGAATAGCGAGAGAAATACATGATAATGTAGGACATATGCTGTCACGAGCAATATTAATGACAGGAGCCTTGCTTGCCACATCGAAGGAAGAAAGTGTTAAGGAACAGGCTAGCAAGATAAATGATACACTAAATACTGCAATGACGAGCATAAGAGAAAGTGTCCATGACCTGCATGACGAGTCCATTGACTTAGAGCAGTCATCAGATGAAGTGATCAATGCATTTACATTTTGCAGTGTGGAATTTGAATATGACATGGGATTGTTAGTACAAAGAGAAGTAAAGTACGCATTTCTTGCCATTTTAAAAGAGGGTTTAAATAACGTTATAAAGCATTCAAGTGCAAGTAAGGTAATAATATCTATGGTTGAACATCCCGCTATATATCAGCTTACTATATGGGATAACGGCAGCAATGTAAAAGGAAAACATAGAGATGATAATACGACGGGGATAGGTCTCACTAACATTGAAGATCGTGTGGAAAACTTAAATGGAAAGCTCAGAATACACACAGATGACGGATTCAGATTATTTGTTACGATACCAAAACAGATGGGAGACAAAATACATGAACATAATAATAGTTGACGATGATGCCTTAGTATCACAATCACTAAAGATGATACTTGAAGCAGATGATAGTATAGATGTACTGGCAATTGGCAATGATGGAAAAGATGCGATAAGTCTTTATGAAAAGCATCAGCCTGATGTACTTTTAATGGATATTCAAATGAAGGAAGTAAGTGGACTTGAAGCGGCCGAGACGATAATAAATAAATATTCACAGGCAAAGATACTTCTGCTTACAACATTTTCTGATGATGAATATATAGTCAAGGCGATTAAAGTCGGGGTTAAAGGATATATATTAAAGCAGGATTATGCAAATATACTTCCATCATTACAGACTGTTTTTGCAGGACAAAGTGTTTTCGGAACAGAGGTTGTATCCAAAATTCCGGCACTAATGAAACAGAACAGAAGTGTTGATTTTTCTTCTTATGGAATAAACGAAAAGGAATGTGAGGTAATGAGGCTTGTCTCCGATGGATATAGCAACAAAGAGATATCTGAGGAACTATACTTAAGTGAAGGCACAATAAGAAACTACCTTAGTACAATTCTTGACAAATTAGATTTGAGAGATAGGACGCAATTGGCAATATTTTATTTAAAAGCTGAAGGTAACGAATGATGAAGGAAGTTTACGTAAAATTTTGCGGGGGTTGCAATCCGTTGTATAATAGAGTAGATGTCATAAGAGAGTTAGAAGAACGTATTGAAGGTGAGAAAATGGGTATTACCTTGAGATATGAGGAGCCTGGGGAAGGTGATGTTTGTCTTGCAATAGAGGGATGCCACAGCGCTTGTTTAAAGATTAATAACGATGTAGAATGTATAGTGGTAAATAAAGATTATGACATTGAGAATGTATTGAGAAGTATTAGAAATGGGGATGATATAAATGGAAGAACATCAGAGTCACTGGAATCTAAAACCGACTGACAAAATAGATAAATATGATGTAAGACCAGGATTTTACAATACTATGGGAGCGACAGCTATTCCGGGAGGAGTCTCATTCACAATAGCTTCAAGTGGAGCAACTTCATGTGAATTACTATTATATAAACGCGAAGAAAAAGTGCCGTATGCAATTCTTCCATTTCCGGAGAATTACAGAGTTGGAGATGTATTTGCTATGATAGTATTTGACATAGATGTTAAAGACTTGGAATATGCATATAGAATGGATGGACCATATGATGAAAAAAATGGATTGCTATTTGATAAGAAGAATGTTCTTCTTGATCCGTATGCCAAAGCTGTAGCCGGTCAAAGAGAATGGGGAGTTCACCTAAAAAAGGATGGTTATAAAGCCAGAGTAGTAATGAACAACTTCATGTGGGGACAAGAACGCCATAGCCTTGCTACTCCACTAAATGATTTGATAATATATGAATTACACGTAAGAGGATTTACACAAGGCTACAAAGAAATGAAGGAACGTGGAACATTTGCAGGACTAAAGGCTAAAATACCGTATTTAAAAGAACTGGGTGTAAATGCTGTTGAACTAATGCCTATATTTGAATTTGATGAACTAAGTGATAGACGTATCTATAATGGAAAGGAACTTTTGAACTATTGGGGGTATAATTCTGTCTGTTTCTATGCACCGAATACCAGTTATGCATATGAAGCAGAGTATAACAGAGAAGGGGCAGAATTAAAAAAGCTTATAAGGGCATTGCATGAGAATGGCATAGAAGTCATATTAGATGTTGTGTTTAATCACACAGCAGAAGGCAATGAGAATGGTCCGGTAATCAGTTTCAAAGGTATAGACAATAACGTATATTATATGTTGACGCCGGATGGATATTATTATAACTTTTCCGGAACAGGAAATACAGTTAACTGTAACCACCCGGTAGTAAGAAGGATGATAACCGATTGCTTAAGACACTGGGTAACGCTTTATCATATTGACGGATTTAGATTTGATTTAGCGTCAATCCTAGGAAGGGATGAGAGTGGTGCACCACTCTCAAATCCACCACTTATAGAACAGTTGGCGTTTGATCCGGTACTTAGCAAGACAAAGCTTATAGCCGAAGCATGGGATGCAGGTGGTTTGTACCAGGTAGGCAGCTTTCCGGGATATAAGAAATGGGCTGAGTGGAACGGAAGATACAGAGATGATTTGCGCTCATTCCTAAAAGGTGATATGGAGTTTGCTAATGCTGCGGCAAATCGTATAGCCGGATCGTTTGATATCTATGGTGAAACAACGAGTTCGAAGTGTCCCAGCGTCAATTTCCTGACATGTCATGACGGATTCACTCTTTATGATTTATACTCGTATAATGATAAGCATAATGAAGCGAATGGCTGGAATAATACAGATGGAAATAACGATAACAGAAGCTGGAACTGTGGTGTTGAAGGAGATACGACCGACGAAAAGATAATTAATCTTCGCAAGAAAATGGTGAAGAATGCGGCAGGAGTATTGTTTTGCTCCAAAGGAGCTCCGATGTTTCTAGCGGGAGATGAATTCCTTAATTCGCAATTCGGGAATAACAACGCATATTGCCAGGATAATGAAATATCCTGGCTTAATTGGGAAGATAAAGAAGAGAACGCTGATATATTTGAATACTTTAAATATATGATTGATTTTAGAAAAAAGCACCCTGCAATTAGAGGAATGACAAGTGACTCAGAACTTGGATTACCTCCGATAACATTCTACAACGAATCAGGAATTCAAAAGGAGGCATATGGCAGTAGTCCTATAATTGGTGTTATGTTTGCGGGATGTGATAAGAATAATAATAAAGAAGATATTGTTTTTATTTTAATAAATGTATACTGGGAGGCGAAAGAGATTGTTCTTCCGACGCTGCCACGAGGGTTTAGCTTATACAAATGCGTAGATACCGGGAATGAGGAATTAAACTATCTTAGGGAACCGGAAATAGTGTTAAGTGAAAAGTGTAAAATACAGGACAGATCTATAATGATATTTATAGGAGGAAGGAGCTAGATATGGAAGGTTTTAAACAGTATTTACCAACAGAAATCGTATTTGGAAAAGATACTCAAATTGAAGTGTCACATCTTGTTAAAAAGTATGGCGGATCCAGAGTATTTATAGCATATGGCGACGGAAGCGTAGTAAAAAGTGGCTTATTAAAAGAAGTGGAAGGATACCTTGAAGATGCCAATATTGCTTATAAAAGTGTAGGTGGAATCAAACCGAATCCGTTAATGAGTTACGCTATAGAACTAGCCGCAAAGGCTAAGGAATTTAATGCAGATATAATACTTGCAGTAGGTGGTGGGAGCGTCATCGATACCGCTAAAGCAATTACATATGGTGTCGCTTACGAACCGGAAAGCATTGAAAGCTTCTGGGACGGAGACAGTGAACCGAAGAAAAGGCTGCCAATTGGTGTCATTTTAACGATATCAGCTGCAGGTAGTGAGACCAGCAATTCAGCAGTTCTTACTAATGAGAAAACAGGTATTAAAAAAGGACTTGGAATAGATCTCAATAGACCGGATTTTGCCATCATGAATCCCGAGCTGACATATACACTGCCGAAATATCAGGTGTCATGCGGGATTGTAGATATATATATGCATACAATAGAGCGATACTTTACACCTCCAAGCGAAAATGATATGACGGATGAAATCGCTGAGGGTTTGATGCGTAATGTTATTAAAAATGGACATGCAGCATATAGTAATCCAACCGATTATCATGCAATGAGTGAAATCATGTGGTGTGGTAGCTTGTCACATAATGGTATTACGGGATATGGACGCACACAGGACTTTTCAGTTCATGGGCTTGGCCATCCGCTTAGCTCGTATTATGATATAGCACATGGAGCAACGCTTAGCGCACTATGGGGCAGTTGGGCGAGATATGTATATAAAAAGGATACAAAGAGATTTGCACATTATGGTAAACATGTATTTGGTATAGAAGGTAAGGACGATAGCGAAAGTGCGCTTATGGCCATAGCTGCAACGGAAAAGTTCTTTGCTTCTTTAGATATGCCGATAAGCATAGGTCAGTTAAGTACGGGGGTTTTAGCTGATGATAAACTAAAGGAACTTGCAGAAAATGCAACACACTACGGAAAGAGAGTATTAGGCTCATTTATAGAAATAAGAGCAAAAGAGGGATATGAAATTTACAAAGACGCAAACAAGTAGTATACAGTTTAATAAACGACTTTTTTATGGGCAGGTTTTCGCACTGACACTTCCCATGGCATTGCAGAATCTGATTAACGTTGGGGTTACTGCGACAGATGTTCTTATGCTTGGCAGAGTAAGTGAAGTGTCGTTATCAGGTGCATCCCTAGGTGGTCAGATACAGTTTATAATGACGCTGATTTTAATGGGTATCACCTCGGGTGCCACAGTTCTTAGTGCCCAGTACTGGGGCAAGAGAGATATTAAAGCAATTGAGAAGATACTGGGGATGTCTTTATTCTTCGGGGTTGCCGTTTCGTTATTGTTTAGTATAATGGCACTGACAATACCACAGTATCTGATGAGAATATTTTCTAATGAACAAGATGTTATTGCAGAGGGTGTCAAATACCTTAGAATAGTAGGAATATCGTATATATTTGCATCAGTTGCTCAGGTGTACTTATACGTTATGCGAAGTATAGAAAAGGTAATAATAGCAACTTTCGTATACTTGATTTCACTGATGATAAATTTTACAGTAAATGCAGTTCTTATATTCGGATTATTTGGAGCGCCGAGAATGGGGGTTCAAGGTGCTGCTATAGGAACATTAATTGCAAGAATCATAGAATTTACTATAGTATTCGTATATGCTAAGTATAAGAATGATATTATAAAAGTAAGATTTAAGTATATATTTAAGATTGATAAACCACTCCTTCGAGATTTTATGGTTTATTCTCTCCCGGTAGTTATGAACGAATTATTTTGGGGAGGGGGAACCTCAGCCAATACAGCAATAATAGGTCATATGGGAAGCGCTGCTGTTGCAGCTAATTCAGTTGTACAGGTAACGAGACAGTTATCTATGGTAATAACATTTGGAATAGCAAATGCAACGGCAATCATTATAGGAAAGACAATAGGAGAGAAGAAGATAGCGCTTGCAAAAGCCTATGGACATCAGTTCCTTAAGATGACCGTGGTTCTGGGGATAGCAGGTGCGGGCATTATATTAATAATTTCACCTATTGCCAGGGCAACGCTGGCATTATCACCACAAACGATGGAATACTTGGAGATAATGTTTATAGTAATGGCTTATTTTGCATTCTGTCAGGCGATAAACTCCACGTTGGTTGTAGGAGTATTTAGGGCAGGTGGAGATACGAAGTTTGGTCTAATATTAGATGTGACATCTATGTGGTGCTGCTCGATATTAATCGGATTTATAGCAGCATTTGTTCTTAAACTAAGTGTTCCTGTTGTATATGTAATACTACTTAGTGATGAGGTTATAAAGCTCCCATTTACACTGAAACGATATTTTGGTTATAAATGGCTTAGAGATGTTACAAGAGAGGAAGTTAATTAAATGATTTTTATTGACAAAGATAAGATTGAAGAGATTGTAAATTTACAAGAAATGATGAATGAAATGGAGCATGCCTTTTCACTGTATAAGTCTGGTGATTTCTTCATGCCTGAACGTCCTTTTGTTGAGAATGATAATAAAAAGATGATATATATGCCATGTTATACAAAGGATGTAATTGGAACTAAAATACTATCCATTTTCCCGGATAATGCGAAACTTAATTTGCCGGCGATAGATGGTGTCATTTTGCTTAATGATTATACAACAGGCAAGCCAATAGCACTTCTAGATGGTCAAAGCGTTACAGCATTTAGAACCGGTGCGGTAGGGGGTGTAGGGATTAGGCATCTATCAAGAAAGGATGCATCTAGTGTTGGAATAGTAGGAGCCGGAACTCAAGGGTTCTACCAAGCTCTATATGCATGCGCTGCCAGACCGATTAAGACCGTATATATTTACAACCATAGTGATAGAGACTTAAGTGAATATGCAGCACGACTTAAATCAAAATTGACATCGTATAAATCAGTAAATTCGAATATAGAAATTATAGTTTGCAAAGAGGTTAGGGAACTGGTTCAAAAAAGTGATATAATATGTACAGCCACACTATCGAATACACCGGTATTACCGGATGACAAAGATCTTTTGAAGGGCAAGTGTATTATTGCAGTTGGATCATATACACCGGATTATAGAGAGATACCGGATGCTGTATTTGATTTGATAGATAAGGTATATATAGAGCTTCCGTACGCTATGGAAGAAAGCGGAGACTTAGCAATTCCACTGAAAACAAATGTTATTACTAAAGATAAAGTAGCTCTTATAAGTGACTATCTTGCAGATAATTCGGATAAAGAGATTAAAGAGGGAGAGACTACCTACTTCAAATCCGTAGGCATGGCCCTTTTTGATATATGTGCATCAAGACTATTATTAGAAAAAGCAAAGGAGAATTGAAATTATGAAAGTAGTTCAAACAGACAAAGCACCAAAGGCATTAGGACCATACTCACAAGGATATACACATAACGGTATGTTTTATTCCGCAGGTCAAATTCCTATTAATCCGGCAATAGATGATGTTGAAGCAACGACAATTGCAGAGCAGACAGAACAAGTATGCAAGAACTTTGGAGCGGTATTAGAAGCAGCAGGAACTGATTTTGACCATGTAATTAAAACAATGTGCTTCTTATCAGATATGGATAACTTTGCCGCATTTAACGAAGTATATGCTAAGTATTTTACATCCAAACCGGCTAGAAGCTGTGTTGCGGTAAAGACCTTACCCAAAAACGTACTTGTAGAAGTAGAACTGATAGCAGTAGTGGAGGACTAAAGTGAGCGAAGAGACAAATTGTACTCCTTCTGATTGCGAAGGGTGTCCTAGTGCAGGAAATTGTGGCTCAGCCAATCACGGAGATAATAATGGTGACGCAAATGCGCATGCTGCGCCGCAGAGCATGATGGTGGAACAAAATGCGTATTCTAATATTAAGAATGTAATAGCAGTAGTAAGTGGCAAGGGTGGGGTAGGCAAGTCATTAGTTACTGCCTCACTTGCCAGACTTATAAGAGAACAAGGTTTTGAAGTAGGGATATTGGATGCTGATATAACAGGTCCTTCGATTCCCAAGATGTATGGTCTTCATGATAAGGCGAAGGCATATGACGAAGGGATGGTACCCGAAGAAGCTAAAGATGGTACGAAGATAATGTCGGTCAATCTATTACTTGAAAATGAATCCGACCCGGTAGTCTGGAGAAGCCCGATTATAACAGGCGTAGTTAAACAGTTTTTTACAGATGTTATATGGAATGAGCTGGATTATCTATTTATAGACATGCCACCCGGAACAGGCGATGTACCATTAACAGTTTTTCAATCAATACCGATAAATGGCATAGTAATAGTGACATCACCACAAGATCTCGTGCAGATGATTGTAGAAAAAGCCATAAATATGGCTAACTTAATGAAGATACCGGTTCTTGGAATAGTTGAGAACTATAGCTATATAACTTGTCCTGATTGTGGGAAGAAGATAGAAGTATTCGGAAGCAGTAAAGTAGATGAGCTTGCTGCCAAATACGAGGTGCCGGTACTTGGAAAAATCCCGATAGATCCTAAGCTTGCAAAAGCTGTTGAGGAAGAGATGTTCGCAGAGGTAAACGTGGAGTATCTTGCGGATGCAGTAAACAAAATATAATAATATAATAATTGATACATATGAAAGTAAAGAAAAACAGAACTCTCGTTCTGTTTTTCTTTACTTTCGAACGTATGTGTGGTACGATTTCCTTATAGAACAACTGGAGACTTAAAACGCAGGATGGTTATTCTCGACTTTTATGTAGATAAGCGAAAAAAATAGCCGTTCCTGCACCACCAGGAACGGCTGCCTCTTTATGAGGTAATCAACGCCTGAGAGCAACCATTTGGCAACAGTTGTTCTTATATAAATAATATAACATAATGCAAATAATTATGCAAACAAAAGTTCCGGAGGCCATATGCGAATACCTGAAGAAATATCACTGTATGACAAATTAAATATACTCTCAGATGCAGCAAAGTATGATGTAGCATGTACATCTAGCGGTGTAGATAGGAAGAATGATGGAACCGGCATGGGAAATACTGTGGCACCGGGACTTTGTCATTCCTTTTCAGCTGATGGAAGGTGCATATCTCTTCTAAAGATTCTGTTTACTAATGAATGCGTATATGACTGTAAATATTGTCTTAATAGAAGAAGCAATGATGTGGTTAGAACTTCATTTACGCCGGATGAGGTGTGTTCTCTTACAATGGAGTTCTATCGGAGAAATTATATTGAGGGATTATTCCTAAGTTCCGGCGTACTTATAAGTCCGGATTACACTATGGAATTGATATATGCGACATTATTAAAGCTAAGAACAGAGTGCAATTTCCAGGGATATATACATGTTAAAGCGATACCTGGAACGAGTCCGGAGTGGGTAGAAAAGATTGGTTTTTTAACAGATAGAATGAGTGTAAACCTTGAACTGCCGACGGCCGAAGGACTTAAATTATTGGCACCACATAAGACAAGAGACACTATACTTAAACCCATGAGACAAGTGCAAAATACGATGGCACAAAACAAATACGAAATCAAAGCATATAGAAATGCAAAACAATTTGTACCGGCAGGGCAGAGTACTCAGATGATAATAGGAGCTACACCGGAGACGGATTATCAGCTATTACAAGTTACGGAAGGATTATATAAGAAGTTTAATTTGAAAAGAGTTTTTTACTCTGCATTTATAAATGTAAATGATGATAAAGACTTACCGGCTAAAATAGGCGAGGGTCCGCCCCTACTTAGAGAACATCGACTATATCAGGCAGATTGGCTTCTTAGATATTATCAGTTTGAAGCCAATGAAATCCTTACTGAAGATGATCCGAATTTTAATGTATTATTTGATCCAAAATGTAATTGGGCTCTTAAACATTTGGAACAGTTTCCTGTAGAGATTAACAATGCAGATTATCATACACTACTTAGAGTACCGGGAATAGGATATACTTCAGCAACTAGAATCGTAAAGGCCAGAAGGCTTGGAAGGCTGGATTTTAATGACCTGAAACGTATGGGTATTGTACTTAAGAGGGCGCTATACTTTATAACATGTAGTGGAAAGATGTTGTATAGAACGAAGATAGAGGAAGGTTATATAGCCAGAAACTTACTTTCAGTAAAGGAAAAGCTGCCGGAAGGGGCAGATGGGATGATATACAGACAGTTGTCATTATTTGATACATCCGGTCGATATTCTCTTCAGGCATAATAGAAAATTACACTTACATAGTGAATATTTCCTAAATATAGCCAAAACGATGAATAAATATTGATTATTCACCCAAAAGGCTATATAATGTTGCTATGAAGGAGGGCGTGATATGTATTTTGATTTTGAAAGTATGCCATATATCGCAATAATAGGAGATATTAAAGATTCGAAGAAAATTGCAAACAGAAATGAAGTCCAAAAGAAGCTGAATAAAGTTCTGGAAATGATAAATGAAACATATAGTAAAAGCATCTCAGCTAATTTCGTAATAACACTTGGGGATGAATTCCAAGGGGTGTTATCATGCGGAGAAGAGATTATGAATATTTTGTTTGATATTGAGCATAATATGTACCCTGTGAAAATTAGATTTGGTATTGGTATCGGAAAGATAACAACTGACATTAACAGAGAAATGTCAATAGGTGCAGATGGACCGGGATATTATAAGGCAAGAGAAGCGATAGAGTTCCTTAAAGAAAGTGAAAAAAGAAAACGTGTTAATCCATCAGATATTTTTCTGAAAATTGAAGGAGATAATAGCCCTCAAGCGAAGGCGATAAACACAATTTTTTCGCTAATGAAAACAGTCAAGGATGCATGGAGTGACAGGCAAAGAGAAATAATCTGGGATGCAATGGAGCACAAGGATAACCAGATTGATATTGCCAATAGATTTGGAATCAAACAATCATCAGTGCAAAAGGGACTTTCAAAAGGAAAGTATTATGCATATATTGACGCAGCAGAGACTATTAATGAAATCATTGGAAAGGTGAGAAGATAGATGTATATAGATATTCTTTTACTGTTTCTTTTGGGACATGTGGTTGGAGATTTTTACTTGCAGTTCTCGAAAATGGCAATTAACAAAGAAAAAAGCATTAAGTGGGTAATGATTCATTGTGTAGTATATACAATTGGAATGCTGGTATTAGGTACAATTACATACTCAAGTGGAATACTGTTGTACGTACTTCTTGTTACTGTACTACATTTTCTTGTTGATGTGGCGAAGTATAAATTTGTCGTAGAATATACAAAAAAAAGAGAATTAACAGGACATATAGATAGAAATATTTTTTTCGTAGACCAACTGCTTCATTTCATTTCGATAGCTATGGTATCATATTTTGTTGTCAGAAATGGTGTAGTAACAGAAAATGCCATTTTTACAGACATTTTCGCCACAATAGGAATCAAGTTTGAAACAGTTATAGTGTGGACATTTGCTATATTGATAATACATAAGCCAACTAATATAGCGATATCAAAACTGCTCACACCATACAAACCAAATGGTGAGGTGGAAGAGCGGACTGACAATAAGGCGGGGAGATTCGTCGGAACTATAGAAAGAATAATAATGCTTATTTTCTTGTCGATAGGTCAATATTCCGCTATAGGGTTAGTGTTGACGGCAAAGTCAATAGCTAGATATGACAGAATCTCTAAGGAACCTGAGTTTGCAGAATACTATTTGCTAGGCACTTTATTAAGTACTTTGGCGGCTATCATAGTATCAATAACTCTGTAAATGGAATTTCTCAATGTAAAGTAAAGAAATCAAAGAACTTATAGAAAGGGGGCGTAAATTTGAAAAAGGTATACAGGTGCAGTGATAGTATAACCGGAATATTTTCGGCAGTATATGATGCATGGATTAATAAAACATTAGATGAAGATAGCTCTATTCAGATTAATAAGGATCCGGAGCAGGAATTATTTTGTGAATATATTGAAGTTACTGAGAGCGAGAAGAAGGTAATTGCAGTAGAAAATATGGTTAAAAGATATTTGGGATATGCAGCCTATTATGATTTATCACAAGCAGCGCTTTCCTTTGACTATAAGAAAGGTGATGCGATACTGGGAACAATTAAAGCAGCAAGAGAAATACGAGATAGTAAGAAGATAATGGATCACTTGAGTCATCCAAGTGTTCATAAGGTGTTTGCACTAAGCAAAAACGTAGGTGGCGAAGCGCACAACCTAACAGAATTCATTAGGTTTAGAGAACTCACAAATGGAGTTCTTTTTGCGCAGATTACACCTAAGAACCAAGTACTTGCCAGACTATCACCGCATTTTGCAGATAGATTTCCTGAAGAGAACTGGATGATCTATGATAAAACGCATCATATGTTTTCGGTACATGAAGCTAAGCATCAGTGGGTGTTAGTTTCTAATGTTGATTTTAATGAAGAATTTGCTGAGGATTGTTCCGAAGCTGAGAAGCAATATAGTATACTATGGAAGGGATTTACTAAATCAATTTCTATTAAAGAGAGAGAAAACAGAAGGTGTCAGATGTCGCACCTGCCACTCAGATATAGGGGAAATATGACGGAGTTTACGAGTTGATATTTTTCGAGATTTTATTTGATAATGGTGATATAATAGTTGTGCGTATTTAAAAATAAATAGGAAAGATAAAAATGGAAAAACCGGAAATAAAAATCTCGGTCCGAAATCTCGTTGAGTTTATCATGCAAAGCGGAGATATAGACAATAGAGTGGCATCTATTGATTTGGACGCTATGCAGGTGGGAACAAGACTTCATAAGAAGATTCAGCAGGAAATGCAAAAAAAGTATGGAAGCAACTACAAGTCAGAGGTTTCACTTAAGGAGTCTATAGATTTAGAAGAGCTTATACTAAAAGTTGAAGGGCGTGCCGATGGTATTCTAACTGAGGATGATCTTGTAACTATAGAAGAGATAAAAGGAACGGGTAGAGAAATTAATAAAATCACTAAGCCTGAGTCGATTCATTTGGCTCAGGCTATGTGTTATGCATATTCTTATAGCAAACAAAATGAAATCTCGAATATAAATATACATATAACGTATTGTCATCTGGAGACGGAAGAGATAGCTAGATTCACCGAATCGTACAGTGTCGAGTTTTTACAAGAGTGGTTCGAAGATATTATTAACAAGTATAAGAAGTGGGCACTTTTTCAGATAGAATGGAAAAAAATACGAAATGAATCTATAGATGAGACGAGGTTTCCATTCGAGTATAGAGAAGGACAAAAGAAGTTAGTAGCAGGAACATACAGAACAATAGAAAACAAGAAGAAGTTATTTATACAGGCACCTACAGGGGTCGGAAAAACAATGGCAGTATTATATCCGTCTATTAAGGCTGTGGGTCAAGGGTTTGCAGATAAGATATTTTACTTAACTGCTAAGACTATAACTAGGACGGTTGCTGTTAATGCAATAGAGATACTAAGTAAAGCAAGTGCGAGAAATGGAGAACTAAAGCTAAAGGCAATTGTTTTAACGGCGAAAGATAAGATATGTGCTATGGAAGAAGTACAGTGTAATCCTGAATATTGTCCGTATGCACGTGGTCACTATGATAGAATCAACGATGCAGTATACGAAACGATAACAACCTGTAATGTCCTTAGCAGAGAAGACATACTTGAGAAGGCAAAGAAATGGAGTGTATGTCCATTCGAGCTAGGCTTAGATATTTCACTTTGGATGGATGTAATTATATGTGATTACAATTATGTGTTTGATCCTAACGCACACTTAAAACGATTCTTTGGCGATAGTGTAAAAGGCGAGTATCTATTTCTTATTGATGAGGCTCACAATCTGGTAGATAGAGCCAGAGAGATGTATAGTGCTCAGATTTATAAAGAGGATATATTAAGAGTTAAGAAGATAATCGGCGTGGAAGATGCTAAGTTAACTAAGGCACTTGAAGCTTCTAATAAGAAACTTCTTAGCCTAAGGAAAGAAATAGAAGATAGAGAAGTCTTGCCTAATGTAGGTGATTTATACTTAGTGCTCACCAAGACGCTACTTGAAATGAACAGATATTTCGAAGAAAGACGAGGAACCAAGACAGAGGATGAAGTACTGGAATTATATTTTACGATACGGGATTTCATATACATATACGAGAAACTTGATGAGCATTACGTCATATACGGCGAGAGAGTGGGTTCGTCGGGATTTAAAGTATGCCTTTATTGTGTGAATCCGGCCAAGATGCTTTCAGAGTATATTGATAAAGGAAATTCGAGTATATTTTTCTCGGCGACATTTTTACCTATAAACTATTATAGGGAGCTTCTAAGCGTAGAGCCGGATGACTATGCTATATATGCAGAGTCACCGTTCGATAAGAAAAATAGAATTATTGTTGAGGGAATAGATGTTAGTACTAAATATACAAGGCGAAGTAAGGATATGTATGAAAGATATGCACGATATATCATTAGTGTTGCAAAGTCCGGCAGAGGGAATTATATTGCATTCTTTCCGTCATACAAGTTCATGGAGGATGTATATAAAGAGTTTTATTATCTGGTAGATAACACACTTGAATATACTATGCAGTCGCCATATATGTCGGAGGATGCAAGGGAGATATTTCTCGAGAATTTTGAAGAAGAGAGAAACAAGATTTTTATTGGCTTTTGTGTAATGGGCGGAGTGTTTGCAGAAGGGATCGACCTTGTAGAGGATAAGCTAATAGGAGCAATGATAATAGGAACCGGATTTCCACAGGTTTGCTTTGAAAGAGAGCTTCTAAAAGAGTACTTTGACGGAAAAGGACATAATGGATTTGATTATGCATATCGATACCCGGGAATGAATAAGGTGCTGCAAGCAGCCGGCAGAGTGATAAGAACAGAGACTGATAAAGGGTTAATAGCACTTCTTGATGATAGGTTTAGTGAAAGGGCAAGCAAAGAAATATTCCCTAGAGAATGGTCGGATATAAAGCAATGCAAGCTAAATAGTATAGAGGGGATATTGTCAGATTTCCGGCGAAACCAACAAACCTTGTAATTATCACAATATGTGGTATAATACAAAAGAAATATTGACGTTTTAACACAAGTCACACAATTCGCATATTAGGAAGGTACATTATGCTTAAGAACAGAACATCATGGGTAAACAGGATATGTTTACTTATAGTAGATATAATTTTCATCAATATAAGCTCATTCTTGGGCTTATTTGTACGTTTCAACTTAAAGGTATCGGAGATTCCAATTGAGTACATGGATTCCGTTTCCAACATGGCAATAGCAAATACGATATTGACTATTATTGCATTCGTGATCTTTAGGTTGTATACGACACTTTGGAAATTTGCCAGTTTAAATGAACTTATATATGTTATCGGCGCATGCCTCGTGTCTGTTATTGGTAATATATTCATATATTTCTTTTCGTATCATCCTATATATAGGAGTTACTTTGTGTTGTATGGAACAGCACTGTTCATTTCAACATGCGTAAGTAGGTTTTCGTATCGCCTTATTAGGATACTTTATCGCAAACGATTACATGGCGTAAATGTGAGAAACACTATGATAATCGGTGCAGGCGAAGCCTGTAATGTAATAATGAGAGAACTTGAACTTAGCGGATATTTGGATTCTATAATACGCTGTATCATAGATGATGATCCTCTAAAACAAGGTAATTTTATTCATGGGGTTAAAGTTGTAGGTGGACGGGATAAGATATTAGATAGTGTTAAGAAATATGGCATTACTGAGATTATTATTGCTATACCAAGTGCAAGTAGGAATACAACACATGAATTGGTAAATATATGCCAGAAGACAAATTGTGAATTAAAAACACTTCCGGGAGTATATCAGCTTGTAAATGGTGAAGTTAGTTATTCACAGATAAGGCATGTAGAGATAGAGGACTTACTCGGACGTGATCCGGTTAACGTGCTGACAGAGAAGGTCGGAAACTACGTATCGGATAAAATTGTATTCATCACCGGAGGTGGTGGAAGTATCGGTAGCGAGCTTTGCAGACAAATAGCTATAAATGGAGCCAGACAGATTATTATATATGACATATATGAGAACAATGCCTATGAAATACAACAAGAATTAAGACATAATCATCCGGATCTCAATATAGTAGTTTTAATAGGGTCAGTTAGGAATTCAAGACGTCTTGAAAGTGTGTTTGCAAAGTATAGACCGGAGATAGTTTTTCACGCTGCCGCACATAAGCATGTGCCACTCATGGAAGATAGCCCGAATGAAGCAATTAAGAACAACGTATTCGGCACATATAAGACGGCATTAATGGCAGATAAATACAAAACCGAGAAGTTTGTCTTAATTTCAACGGACAAGGCAGTTAATCCTACTAATATCATGGGCGCATCTAAGCGTATGTGTGAAATGATAGTACAAACCTTTAACGACCATTCTAAGACCGATTTTGTAGCAGTCCGATTCGGAAATGTACTCGGAAGTAATGGCAGCGTAGTGCCATTATTCAAGAAGCAGATACTAGAGGGTGGACCGGTAACGGTTACTCACCCGGATGTAATCAGATACTTTATGACCGTCAAAGAGGCAGTTTCATTGGTACTTCAAGCAGGGGCTAGTGCTAAGGGCGGAGAAATATTCGTTCTTGACATGGGAGAACCTGTTAAGATTGATGATTTAGCCAAAAACCTTATTAGACTTTCAGGATATACACTTGGAGTTGATATGGAAATCAAATATACAGGTCTACGGCCGGGAGAGAAACTCTATGAAGAGATTCTTATGAAGGAAGAAGGTTTAACTAGTACGGATAATCATATGATATTTGTCGGTAAGCCTATAGAATTTGACGAGAGAGAGTTCCTAGCAGAGCTGGAGCATCTATACAATGTAACCTATGCAGACAGTGATGAAATCAAGCACATAATAAGCAAAATAGTTCCAACATATCACATAAAGCAAGCGGATGTTATTAGAGATCGTAGAATTAACGATGGTCTGAGTAAAGACTTCGCTGACACAAACACGGAACTGCCAGTAGCCTTTCTACAGTAATAACAATTAGTGATAGTATCTTAAAAAGCCTGAGTTAGGAAACTAAATCAGGCATTGATACTGTTTGGGAGGATAAATGAAAGAGAACATTCGGAAGATAATGCCAAAAATCGAGACAACTTTTAAGATAATATATTTATTACTTGCGTTCTCGACATTTAACACATATATATACCTATCACCGATACAGCGTATCCTGGTATGGGTATGTATTGGTGCGGGAATAGTAACGATTCTGCTCAGATTAATATTTTATAAGAATTATATCAAGATGCCACTTTGGTGGCTCTTGGCAGCCTTTCTAGTGAGTTTCATAATTTCGATTATCATGAATAGCCGATTTGGAACGATGGGTGCCGATTTGAAATGGGTTATATGGTCAGGGTTAATGTTTTTCATGTTATATGTTAGTAATACTAATGTCAAACGAGAACATTATAAAATTGAATTCAAATTACTGGCAAATATCATGGTAATATACAGCGCAATTGCGGCTATCATAAGCTTTATACTAATGCTAATAATTGAAAGCAATATTACTGTAACTGATAGTGGAGAAACGCTTATCTCCGGATTTACATGGGGTAGACTATGGGGCGTATACACAGATCCTAATTATGGCGGAGCGTTCTCAGCTATATGCATAATACTTAGCATTTACTTTATAATAAACAATAAAAATAAGCTTATTAGAGCGTCATATATTATCGCTTTAGTATTTAACTACATATATATAATATTCTCAGATTCAAGAACCGCGGAGCTATCCGTTATAATAGGGATAGTAGGCTTTGTATTGATATACCATTCAATTAAGAAAACCAGCCTAAAGAAACGAATAATGTATATTTCGATTGCAATTGTTATCTCAGGTGTGTCGCTTTTAAGTAATTCAATTATTAAGAAGGAATATAACGAATATGTTCAAAAGGTTATAGTTAAGTTAGAGCAAACGGATAAGGCTAAGGCAGATAAGAAGAAGGAGCAAAAGGTCGGAAGGTCGAAGGATTTAGAAAGTGATGCCAGTAATGGGCGTGTAGCACTTTGGGAAAGTGGTATCGAAGTTTGGAAACACACACCGATATTTGGAACCGGGTATAACTCATTCACAGCTGCAGCCAAGGAATATGAACCTGATACTTATGTAGTAAATAATGACCAAGGCGAGTATACGAGCCTACATAATGCATATATCAATGTTCTTGTGTATCAAGGTGTAATAGGATTTGCCATAGTTCTAGTGTTTATGATACTTATGGTCGTATTTATACTCAGACGAATTAAGAATGTTCCAAAAGAGGATGCATCTTATATTGCGACTATGATGGTCAGTGTTATAATAGTAGCAACGAGCATGATGCTCCTGCTTGAAGGAATATATACTAATTCTCCCGGAAGCATAGTTCTTTGGGGATTTAGCGGATACTTAGTTCAGTACTTTTTTAAGCAAGAAGGGAAGCACGACAAGAGGCAAAAGAGGGTAGAATAGTGAAGAAAATCTTAGTCGGATTCATTATGGATGGACACTCGGGTGGTATAGATAACTACCTGATTAACTTTCTGAAAAATGTAAATACACCTGAGGTCAAGATTGATTTTATGACTGGTGACATAGACGAAGAACTACAAACATTCTTAAAAGACTATAATAGTGAACTTTTTGAAATACCAAGACTTAGAACTCCGTTTGCACAGTATAGAAGAGTGTGTGAACTTATCAAAGATGGTAAGTATGACATGGTATATCTCAATGTATCAACAGCCATTGACTTTATTGCCGCCAAGGCGGCGAGGAAGATAGGGGTTAAGGAGAGGATAATTCATAGCCATTCAAGTGGTAATGATTGCAGAAATTCATTTAAGAGAAATATAATGAACCTTATAAATGCCATTTGCAGAAACTCTATATATAAGAACGGAACGAAGTTTATCGCATGTTCTAATAAGGCTGCCGAATGGATATTTCCGAAGCAGTTAATAGAACAGGGAAACTTTGATACTATATTTAATGCAGTTAATTTCGAGAAGTTTAAATTTGATTTAGAATCGCGTATTGAAATAAGGGAGGAACTTTGCATAGAGAACCACAAGGCACTAGTTTGCATCGGGAACTTCTGCTATCAGAAGAATCAGGAATTTTTAGTAAAAGTAATTCGCGGATTAAGTAAATCAATAGAAAATAATGCAGAAGAGAAATACAAGCTTATATTCGTTGGAGTTGGTCCTGAAAAAGAATGGATAGAATCACTTGCAGAAGAAGCAGGCATACTGGATTGCGTACACTTCATAGGTTATAGAAGAGATGTAAATAAGCTGCTCTCAGGCATGGATATATTTCTATTACCATCCAGATTTGAAGGCTTGCCGACAGTCGCGGTAGAAGCACAATGTGCCGGACTACCATGTATAATCAGTGACACTATTACATTAGAGACTAAGATAACTAAAAACTGTGAATTTCTTGGCATCGATGACCCCGATCAGTGGGTAGAGACAATCATCAGAACAAAGATAGCGGATGAGGGTGAAAGAAGAAAAATAGAGTGGATAGGTGACAAGAAAGAGTATGACCCTGAAACTATAAAGAAAAAGCAGCTAGAGTTAATTGAAAGCATATAGATGAACTTTTAGGAGAGAGTATGGATAGTTTGGTAAGCATTGTCGTTCCTGTTTATAACGTGGAAGATTACTTGGAAAGATGCATAGAGAGCATTACAAATCAAACGTATGTAAAGTTAGAGATAGTATTAGTTGATGATGGAGCGACAGATAGTAGTGGCGCGATTTGTGACAAGTATGCTAAGGCAGACGATAGAATCAAGGTGATTCATAAAGAAAATGGTGGTCTAAGTGATGCTAGAAATGTTGGCTTATTAAATACTACAGGCAAATATATTGTATTTACAGATAGTGATGACCATATTGGAGAAACACTTGTTTATGATTGCATGATTAGAATGGAAGAAGATGAATCGGATATCTTGATATTTGACTTTATACGAGTTGAAGATGAGAATGAAGAATTGTGTACTCTGGAAGGGGTCGAAGAAGGTACATATACGCTACAGTCGAAGCCGGTACTTATATTTGGTTCACCATCTGCTTGTAACAAGATGTTTAGAAGAGAGTTTTTGATAAAATCAGGTATAACATTTCCTGTGGGCAAGTTCTATGAAGATTTAGGAACGACACCTAAACTCTTGGCTATAGCCAAGAGTATCAGTTATATAAAAAAAGCATATTATTATTATATGATTAGAGGCGGTTCTATAATGACTGCACAGAAGTTTGAGCGTAATTACATCGATAGAACACAGATGCTTGATGGCATAATAGATTATTATAAAGAGAAAGACTTATTTGATAGTTATAGAAACGAACTGGAATTTCTAAGCGTGATGAACGGATACTTTTTACCATCACGGGAGATTATACTAGCAGATCACAAGAGCCCGGTTATCAGGAAGTTCAAAGAATATATATATAAAAGATTCCCAAATTTCAAAGAAAATCCTTATCTTGACACATTGACAAGGAAAGACAAGATGCATCTTAGAACTATTGAAAAAGGCAATTACGGATTCATGGTAATGCTGTCTAAAGCAAGGAGACTAAAAGAAAAATGGACAAAATCCTAAGTATAGTAATTCCATCTTATAATGTAGAAAAGTATCTGGAGGAAACCCTATCATCTCTAATCATTGATGATGAGCATATGAATATGTTCGAAGCACTTATAGTTGATGACGGCTCTAAAGATACTACACCTGATATAGCGAGTAAATACCAAGAGAAATATCCGAATACATTTCGCCTTATATCTAAGGAAAATGGCGGACATGGTTCGACCATTAATGTTGGAATCAAAGAAAGTATAGGCAGGTACTTCAAAGTACTGGACGGAGATGACTGGTTTGATACCGTTAACTTCAAACAACTCTTGGATAAGCTTGTCTCTTGTGATAGCGACGCCGTCATAACGAACTACTATGAGGTTGATGATAATACACGAAAAGAGAGCCCGGTTTGCTTCGGAACATTATTGTCAGATGAGGTTACTCCAATAGAAGAAGTCCTGGCTAAAGTACAGATTCCTATGCATGCATTGGTTATAAAGAGCGCAATACTAAAAGATAATAACATCCGAATGGATGAGAATAGATTCTATGTAGATGTTGAATATGTACTTTTCCCGATTCCATATATTAAGGATATAGTATACTTCGACACATTTATATATAAGTACAGATTGGCTGTGGTTACACAAAGCGTTAGCATGCAGGGATTTCAAAAGCATATACAAGATCATATAGACGTTGCACTTCACCTGGCGGAATTTGTTGAAGACTACAAAGAAGATAACGAAGTCAAAAAAGCGTACTTAATAAAGCGGACCGCACAAATGGCACGAGATCAAGTGGATATATTCATGAGCTTTTCAATTAAAGAGCAAGGAATAAAGGAAAAATTCATGACTTTTGATAGTGAGCTAAAGAAAAGAAGTATGGAAGTCTATGTTTTGTCAGGATACTATAGTGGTATGCTAAGGTCACTTAGAAAGAGAAATTTCAAAGGTTATCATGCTATAATGCTTCTAAGCAAGCTAAGAAATAAGGCATAAAATATACATAGGAAGAAACTATTAACATGAAGATTCGCTCAGTAAAGTTTAATTTTATAATGAATTTCATACTGACAGCATCATCGTTCATCTTTCCGCTTATAACGGCGCCGTACATCTACCGCGTACTACAGCCGGAAGCAACCGGAAGGGTGGATTTCGTTGCGTCTATTATTACGTACTTTATTACCTTTGCGTCACTTGGAATCCCTACATATGGAATCAGAGCATGCGCCAGGGTGAGAGATGATAAAGAGAAGCTTTCTAAGGTAGTTCAGGAGCTCATGATAATTAATACAACTACGATGGGTATAGCATACGTAGTATTTCTGCTTCTGCTTAGTATAGTACCGGAGTTTAGAGCCGAGCGGGATTTGATGATGATTAATTCCATTAGTATGGTATTAAATGTAATCGGAGTTAACTGGTTCTATAACGGAATAGAGCAATACGCTTATATAACAACTGTCTCCATAGTATGCAAGGCGATATCTATTGTGTTTATGTTTCTAATGGTTAAGTCACCGACTGACTACGTGATATACGGAGCTATAACGGTATTTGCCGGTTCGGCATCGTATATACTGAATTTTGTTAATCTCAGGAAGTTTATATCATTTAGAAAGACAGGCAAATATGAATTTAAAAAGCACGTGAGGCCAATACTTGTATTCTTCTCAATGTCAGCAGCGATAAGTATATATACAAACCTGGATACAGTTATGATAAGATTTATTAAGGGAAATACGGAGGTAGGATATTACTCGGCAGCGATTAAGGTTAAAAACTTGCTGGTAAGCCTTATCACATCACTTGGCGCAGTACTTCTTCCAAGATTATCATATGTAGTAGAAAAGGGAGACAAGGAGATTTTCAAATCGATAATCGAAAAGGCCTTTAACTTTGTGCTATTAATAGGACTATCAGTAAGTGTTTACTTTACACTATTTGCCAGAGAATCTATATTGTTATTATCAGGTAGTAGCTATACAAACTCTATACTACCTATGATGCTGCTTATGCCGGCTGTGTTATTTATAGGATTATCCAACATAACGGGTATACAGGTGTTAACACCCAATGGTATGGAGAGAAAGGTGCTATACTCGATACTTGCAGGAGCAGCACTTAATATATGCTTAAATCTAGTGCTGATACCGAGACACGGTGCGTCCGGAGCGGCACTTGCTACGACGCTTGCAGAGCTCGTGGTACTTATAGTACAGATAGTATTCCTACGTGATATGATGCGAGAAATGGTAAAACGAATAAGCATTGGTAAGAATCTACTTGCAGCAATAGTTGCGACCGGTATCACGCTTATCATTATGAGCCTTATAGACACACCGATTTTCATTACTCTGGTAATTTCAGCGATTCTATTCTTTGGAGTATACGTCGTGGTACTGATAATAACAAAAGAGAAGTTCGTAAACGAAACAATATTAGGATTTATAAAAAACAAAAGACTTAAATAGGAGATGACTATTAATGAATATATCATTTTCACCACCGGATATAACTGAAAAGGAAATAGAAGCAGTAGCGGAGGCACTTAGAAGTGGCTGGATAACAACGGGACCGCGCACTAAGGAGTTTGAGAGTAAAATCGCTATGTATCTGCATAGAGAAAAGGCGGTAGCACTGGGAAGTGCAACGGCGTGTCTTGAGATGACGCTCCATCTTCTTGGAATAGGTGCAGGAGACGAGGTTATTACAACGGCATATACATATACTGCAAGCGCGAGCTGTATATGTCACGTTGGTGCAAAACCTGTAATAGTTGATACAATTCCCGGAAGCTATGAGATGGATCCCGATCAGGTAGAAGCAGCTATTAATAGTCACACTAAGGCAGTAATAAGTGTGGACTTGGCGGGTATTATATATTCACATTATGATAGATTATATGACATAGCAGAGTCTAAGAAATCATTATTCACCCCTACTAGTGACCTGCAAAGACAAATCGGGAGAATCGCGATTATAGCAGATGGAGCCCATGCATTTGGTGCGAGTTTAAATGGTAGGATGTGTGGCGAGATTGCTGACTTTACAGCATTTTCTTTCCATGCGGTAAAAAATCTAACTACAGCTGAAGGTGGAGCAGTAGTATGGAATGTACCAAATGTTGACAACGATGCGATATACAAGGAATATATGTTGCTGTCACTTCACGGGCAATCAAAGGATGCACTGGAGAAGACTAAAAAGGATTCATGGGAATACGATGTAGTTGCACCGTATTACAAGTGCAATATGACCGATATCATGGCGTCGATAGGTCTGGTTCAGTTCGATAGATACGAAAGTCTATTAAATAGAAGACATGGAATAATAGAAGCGTATAATAAAGGCTTTGAAAATAAAGGTATAGGTGTATTAAACCACTTCCATGATAACAGCATATCAAGTGGTCACCTGTATCTAACACAGATAGAGGACATAAGATTAGAAACAAGAAACGAGATTATAGAAAAGATGGCTGAAAAGGGCGTAGCTACGAACGTGCACTACAAGCCACTCCCTTTACTTACCGCCTATAAAAATTTGGGATATGATATTAAGGATTATCCGAATGCCTATGAGATGTTTAAAAGAGAAGTAACCCTGCCTCTTCATACCAAATTAACTGATGCGGAAGTAGACTATGTAATATCGACGTTTATAGAAACGATTAATGAGTTAAGATAGGAGTTTTAAATATGCTAAAGCCATGGGAGCAGTTACCCGACTTTATGAAAATAGAGGAAGTGAAGCCATATTATTATAGAATAAGCAGGAGAACTCTAAGCCTGGTAGTGAAACGAACATTGGATTTTGTGCTGTCTATTTTACTTACAATTATTCTATCACCGGTTATGCTGATAGTGGCCATTTGGATCAAGACTGACAGCCCGGGTCCGATATTTTATAAGCAAATGCGAATAACGCAGTATGGTAAAAGGTATCGCATATATAAGTTTAGAACTATGTATCACGATACAAGAGAGAATAAACAACTCATAACAGGCAAGAATGACAGTAGGATAACTAAGGTGGGAGAGAAAATACGACATTCCAGGATAGATGAACTCCCGCAGCTGTTTAATATATTAAAAGGTGAGATGAGTTTTGTAGGAACACGTCCGGAAGTTGAGAAATACGTAAGCATGTATACACCGGAGATGATGGCGACACTACTTTTACCCGCCGGAGTCACATCCATAGCTAGTATAAAGTATAAAGATGAGACTGAAGTAATAGATCAGTACACTAAAAAGGGAATGGAGATAGACGAAATATATGAAAAAGTAATATTGCCGGAGAAGATGAAGTTCAATATTGAATATTTAAATAAGTTCGGATTGCCGGGTGACATCAAGGTATTATTTCAAACCGTATTTGCAGTTTTAAAAAAAGGGGATCATTAAAATGGCTAAAATCGCAGTTATCACAATGGGCGTTAAACTAAATGATGAAAAGGGATACACGAGATTCAGATATCTGTCTGAGCTTTTGGTTAGATGTGGATTCGAAGTAGATTTAATCACAACAACATTTCAGCATTGGGAGAAGACTCAGCGTGATATTAGCAGAATAGAAAAGAGCGCCGGTGATGATTATCCATTTAATCTGAAATTCATATATGAACCGGGATATAACAAAAATATTGATTTAAAGAGAATTAGAAGCCATTCTGTAGCAGCCGGGAACCTAAAGGCATTGCTCAACAGAGAGGGCGACTATGATTTAATATATGCTGAGATACCACCCAATAATGTTGCGCTTGTGGCGGCTAGGTATGCCGGCAGCAAGGGAATACCATTCGTTGCAGACGTAAATGACCTCTGGCCTGAAGCCATGCGTATGGTGATTGATATACCAATAGTAAGTAGTATACTATTTTATCCACTAAAAAAAGACGCAGAAGAAGTATATAGCCTTGTATCAGGGGTGGTAGGCACATCAGATGAATATAGAGATAGACCATTTGAGAATAACGATAGGAAAGAGTGCGTTCCAAGTGTAACAGTATATGTAGGTAATGAATTACGTGAGTTCGATGATGGTGCAGAAGCTAATTTAAATAAAATCGACAAGGGCGAGGATGAGTTCTGGGTTATCTATGCCGGTACTATCGGAACAAGTTATGATATAAGAACATTAGTTAAAGCAGGGCAAGTACTGGATAAAAAGCAGAACAATAAGGTGAGAATCAAGATACTGGGTGGTGGACCTGATAAAGACGAACTGGAAGAAATGGTAAAGACACAAAACATCACATGTGTAGAGTTTGTCGGCTATGCTCCTTATGATCTGATGGCGGCTTATCTTAAGAAATCGGATATTACTATAAACTCATTTGTTAAAAAGGCTCCTCAGAGCATAGTTACTAAGATAGGAGATTATCTGGCAAGTGGTAAGCCAATGATTAATACTGGGATGAGTCCGGAATTCAGAAATAAAGTATCAGAAGATGGTTTCGGTGTTAATATAGAGCCTGAAAACGTAGAAGTATTGGTTGAAGCAATAGAGGATATGAAAAATAATCTGGACAGGTGTAAAGAAATGGGTAGGAAAGCTAGAATAATTGCCGAAACCGAGTTCGATAGACCCAAGTCATATAAGAAAATAGAGGAACTGATAAACAGACTTATAGATAAAGATAAGTAAGGAAAGTGAGAAAAGAAGGTATAAAAATGAGCAACCCTTTTGTAAGTGTAATTATGTCTGTATATGGAGTTGAAGATTACATAGAGTCGGGAATAAAAAGTATCCGAGCGCAGAGCTCAAGTGATTGGGAACTTATAATAGTAGATGATAAGACCCCCGATGACAGCATAGTTATTGCAAGGAAATATGAAGAAATTGATAAACGCATCAAAATTTATCATCATGAAACAAACAAAGGCTTAAGCGCAGCCAGAAATACAGGAATAAAGCATGCCACAGGTAAATACCTTTGGTTCATGGACCCTGATGATACCGTAGATGATGATTTGATAGAAGAAGTAGAAGAGTCTGTAAAGATAAATCCGGCCAAAGTGGTGCTATTCGGACTAAATGAAGAGTACTATAAGGAGGATGGAGAGTTTGTATATGACCATCATATAGTACCGATTGAAGAAAACTTTAATAACAAATTAGCACTTAGACCGTGTGTAATGGAATTAGAGAAGCAGACATTGTTCGGATATGCGTGGAACAAATTTTATGATAGAGAATATATACTTGAGCGAGGGATCAAATTCGAGACAGTATATCTAATCGAAGATATATTATTTAACATAAGAGTATTTAGAGAATTGGATTCTTTAAATCTCCTTGGTATAGCACCATATCATTACGCAAAACGTGGTACGGGAAGTCTTACAAATAAGTTCGTACCCGAGTATTATGCACTTCATAGAAAACGGATATCTGAACTTAATAAGATGTTATCATATTGGAATCTTGAGACGGATGAAAATAAAGAACTCCTAGGCGGATTATTTGCTAGATATATTTTGTCGGCATTGCAGAGAAACTGTGACAAAAGATCTGAAATGGATAGGAAACAGAGAAAAGAGTTTATATATAAAGTGTTTATAGATAAACTATATAAGAAATTGATTCCATATGCGAAGGCGAAAGAAAGTACGAGCCTACGAATATGGATAGCAATACTAAAGTCAGGGAAGGCTATGCCATGCCTGGCATTTGGTCGAATAGTAAATATAATTAGAAACGGATCACCGATGATTTATAACATGACAAAGTCAGAGCGATAATGTATTAAATACAAGGAATGGAATAAGAGTAAAATGGGAGAAGTTAAGAGAACAACATACTTCGATATACTAAATATAGTCGCCTGTATAATGGTGGTTGCACTTCATTGCCATGGAAGCTTTTTTGAGTTCAGTCATACGCTGGGATGGACAGAAACTCTGATAGTTCAAGTGGTGGCACATGCAGCCGTACCGGTATTCTATATGCTAAGTGGTGCAACACTTATGGAGTATAGAAGCAGATATGGAACTAAAGTATATTTCAAAAGTAGATTAACTAGAGTTGTGGTTCCGTTTTATATATGGAGTATTATATATCTGTTTATATATAATGCTCAAGGAATATATGTTATTGAGGGTGCGAGAAAGGTTATATCCGATGTGTTAGGAAACCAAGTGGTTGGAATATTTTGGTTCTTCACACCACTATTCGGGATATATCTGTGTATTCCGGTATTGTCATTGCTTGCAAAATTCGAATACCTTGAGATATTCAAATATATAAGTATAGCCTCTTTTATAGTGATATCAGTAGTTCCGTGTATAGAAATGATTGCATCGATAAAGCTGTTACCTGTGTCTTTCCCAATAGGAAGCAGTTATCTTATGTATCCGGTTCTAGGATATTATTTAAGCAAAAAAAAGTTGAAAAAACACACTAGACTATGTATATATATATTAGGAATAATTGCAGCACTATTCATGGGAATATATACATATTATATGTCGGTAGCCGCAGGAGATGCGAATACAACTCTGCAGAGTTATGAAATGGCACCTACGTACCTAATGGCAATGGCGCTATTTGTCTTCATCAAAAACTTAGCGTTTCCTGAGCGATTAAGCGATAAATTAAAAGAAATAATAAAGACAATAGCAGGAGCAAGCTTTGGAATATACTTGATACATATACTACTGGTGGACAAGTTCTTTACAACATTCGGCGGTAGTGTAGCTGCCATGATATTAGGGACAGTATTTATCTACATGGCATGTTTAATGATAACACTAGTAATAAAAAAGATACCCGTACTCAATAAAATAATGCCATAAAGTGGTAATGTGATATATTACTATAGGAAAGCTGGGAGGAAGAAACTTGAAAGCAGTTAATAGCGGAACCAAAAGCAAAATTACGGAAAAGCATTTAGTACTTATAATAGTAATTCTATCTTTGCTGCCTAAGCTATTTTTTGCTCTTAGATCAGACCCTTTCTATATAATGGGAGACGAAATCTGGACTCTCGCAAGCGGTGCTAAACTGGCAGGACTTGATTGGTCGGGGATACTAGGTGGCGGAAGATACTACGGAATGGGTTTCTTCGCACTTCTGGCACCCTTATTTAAGGTAATAAGTGATACACATATATTGTATAAGGTGATAGTAGCTATATGTGCGATAGTAAACACCGCCATTCCAATAATGGTATACTGTATCGTAAAAAATATATTGAATATAGGCAGCAAATTTTTAAAGGTAGCAATCCCTGTAACAGCGTCTTATCTGATATATTTGCCGGTAACGATGGTTTATAACGAGCATATATATGTTGTTCTAGTTTGGCTTGTGGTCTTCCTAATGCTATTACTCAGTGAAAATGACAAAGCGGATATAATAAATAAGAATAGTAGTAAGAGAAAGATAGTGTATACAATACTTCTAGTATTAACATTAGGATATTCACTTACCATTCACGCTAGAGCTGTTACGCTATGGATAGGAGTAATAGCAGTTGTGCTCATGTATAAGCTATTTACCAAGAAGTGGCTGGTTCATATGAGAAGTTTTATAATAACATGTATTGTATCATATGCCGGATTTAGCTTCATAGTAAATAGACAGATAGATTGGCTATGGAATAAGGCTGCAAATCAACTTGGAAACACCTCAGTATATAGAGGTGGGCTTGAAAATCTCTTAGACCCGTCGTTTTGGAAAGCGGCGATCAGCATAGTTATAGGGCAGCTCGTAGCAGGAAATGCTGCTACAGGCGGACTGTTAATCCCTCTAGTTATAATAATGTTTATACTCATAGGTAAGGGAATAAACTCTCTTAGAAAGAAGGAAAGAGTAGACATACCAAACTACTTAATAATTACCGGTGTATTTGCAATAGTATGCTGTATGGTTACTATTGGTGGTCAGGCGATATCTAATGGACCATGGGTCAACCAATTGATGAATAATGTGGAAGGAACGCAGGATGCAGCAAGAATATTAACATATCTTAGATACTACTTTGCATATGTACCGCCATTTCTAATAACCGGGTATTATTATTTATCACAGAATTTAAATCTTGTTAAAAAAAATTTTGAAATAATAATTACTATAGATATTTCGTTAGTGTTTATATGGGCTTTTTATATATTTTCATTTGTTAAGGGGAATTTATCTGCGGCATCGCCTTTTTTTGCTTTTAGTATATATGGAATACATGCAAGTGAGGCAGGATTACTTACATATCTGCCCGCGATAGCAGTGATGATACTACTATCAGTTGTGTTCTATGTGCTGTTTAAAAAAAGAAAAGTAAAAGCCTTAGTAATTATCTTCCTAATTTATTCAGTATACAGATATGGCTATTACTCAGAATATACATTGATTGCAGAACAAGATAGATATGATTATATAAATATAGCTAGAAATTCGGTAGAAGAATACAATCTGGAGGAAATTCTCCCGGACACCATATATGTACTGGGAAGACAGGATTTTATAGAGGGGATGCAGTTTTTACTTCCTAATCATACGGTATCAGTTGAGCCACTTAATCCTGTAGATAAAGATAATGTGGTGTTAATAACGAACTATTGGGCATCTACTGATGATTATGCGAAACAAGAGGGCATGGTAACATATGACCTCGGAGATGATCATTATGTGTATACTAATGTATCGGAGATCATAGATAGGCTCGAAAAAAACGGAGTAAATGAGCTAAAAGACTAGCTATGTAATGCCTAAAGTGATATAATTGTCAAGTTAAAGCGTTTTAATAATACAAATCGCATAAAAAACCTTATAGGAGCTATAAAAATGAAAATTGCGGTAGCAGGTACAGGATATGTAGGTTTGGTAACCGGTGTATGTCTAGCAAGTAAAGGACATCAAGTGACATGTGTAGATGTAGATGCAAATAAAGTTAAATATATGCAGGAGGGTAAATCTCCGATATACGAGACTCATTTAGAAGAATTAATGAATCAGTATACTGATAATATATCGTATACAGTAGATTATCAAAATACATATAAGAATGCAGATGTAATATTTATTGGAGTGGGTACGCCTGAAAAATCAGACGGATCCGCTAATCTTACATACATATATCAAGTGGCTAAGCAGATAGCACTTACTGCTGAAAAAGACTGCGTAGTTGTAGTTAAGTCAACGGTTCCAATAGGTACTAATGATAAAGTAGAATCATATATACATGATAAGCAAACGCATAAAGCTAAGATATACGTAGCTTCAAATCCTGAGTTCTTAGCCCAGGGTACAGCCGTACATGATACACTACATGCCTCGAGAATAGTGATTGGAACAGAGGATGATTATGCTATAAAAGTATTAAAAGAAGTTTATAAAGATTTCGATGCACCACTACTGGTAATGAAAAGAAGAAGTGCAGAAATGGTCAAGTATGCATCTAATGATTTCTTGGCACTTAAAATATCATATGTTAATGAAATAGCTAATCTATGTGAAACAGTTGGATCCGATATAGAAGACGTAACTAAGGGAATGGGATATGATGAACGTATAGGAAGTAAGTTCTTAAACGCCGGTATAGGTTATGGTGGTTCATGTTTTCCCAAAGATACTAAGGCACTAAGCTGGCTAGCCAGTTTCAACGATAGAGAGATAAAGACAATAAAAGCAGCTATAGAAGTAAATGAAAATCAGAAGTTTACACTGCTTAAGAAAGCAAAGAAGTACTACGATTCATTTCTTTTCTTAAATGTGGCGATTCTAGGATGTACATTTAAGCCGGGAACGGATGATTTGCGAGAAGCACCATCACTCGTTAATATACCGATGCTTCTTGAAGATGGTGCACATGTATGTGTGTGGGATCCGGTAGGCTGTGCCAATCTTAGAAAGGTGTTTCCTGAGAAGATAAGCTACTTTGATACTATAGAAGAAACAATAGAGGATGCAGACATATGTCTTATCATGACAGAGTGGGATGAGATAAAAGCATTTGATATATCACTATATAAGACGCTAATGAGAAAACCCATCGTAATAGACGGAAGGAATTGCTATAAATTAGAAGATGTACGAAATAAAGGATTTGTTTACGAATCTGTAGGACGAGAAATTATAAAACAGTAGGGGTGGGATTTAGAGATGAAGTTAATTATTCAAATACCTTGTTTAAACGAAGCTGAAACATTAGAGGTGGCATTAAATGCACTGCCAAAACATATAGATGGTATAGACGAGATAGAATATTTAATAATAAACGACGGGAGCACTGACAATACTGTAGAGGTCGCCAGAAACTGGGGTGTTAACTATATAGTCAGCTTCCGTAATAATAAGGGACTTGCCAGAGGATTCATGGCAGGTCTCGATGCGTGTCTAAGGAACGGTGCAGATATAATTGTAAATACTGATGCAGATAACCAATACTGTGGCGATGATATAGAAAAGCTTGTCAAACCTATACTAGACGGTACCGCAGGAATGGTAATAGGAGAGCGTCCGATAAACAAAACCGAGCATTTTTCACCTATCAAGAAAATGCTTCAGAACCTCGGTAGTTGGGTAGTAAGAAAGTGTTCCGGCACTAATATTCCGGATGCACCAAGTGGATTTAGGGCTTATTCCAGACATACTGCTATGAGACTTAATGTAATCAATGAATATACATATACGCTGGAAACCATAGTACAAGCCGGTATGAAGAAGATGGCAATAACAAGTGTACCAATAAGAACCAATCCTGAGCTGAGAAAATCAAGATTGTTCAGCAGTATGTGGGGATATGTTAAAAAATCCATGCTTACAATAGTAAGGTCTACCATAATGTATAGACCGCTTAAATCCTTTTTCTATGTATCTCTACTATCGGGAATAATAGGTGTAGGACTTGGAATACGGTATATAGTGTTTCTGGCACAGGGAGCTGGAGGTGGTCATGTGCAGTCGCTTATATTTGCCAGTATGCTGATAATGATATGTGTTATCTCAGCGGTAATGGGATTCCTTGGGGATGCGATAGCAGCGAATAGAAAGTTGCTTGAAGAAATACAATTTGAGATTCGTCGTATGGAATATGGAAAAAGTGAAGAAGAAAGCTCAAAGGAGCAAGAAAGCAATGGAGATTAGTAAGAGTAAGATGTTAGTAACAGCTTCGACTTTTCCAAGATGGGAAAATGATACAGAACCAAGATTTATTTTGGACTTATGTATAGCAATGTCTAAATATTATGATGTTACAGTACTTGTACCTTCTTGTCCGGGAGCAAAGGATGAAGAAATCATTGAAGGAATTAGGGTGATAAGATATCATTATTTTCCTTTACATAAATGGGAAACTCTATGTTATCCAGGTGCAATAGTTCCACGTATAAAAGAAAAGAAAGTACGTGCTTTTTTAGTCCCGTTTTTATTTTTTGGACTCAGAAAATCATTAGACAAACTGGTGAATAATTATGAATTTGTTCATTCGCACTGGTTAATACCTCAAGGAATAATGCAGTTTAAATACGATATTCCTTACATACTTACAGGTCATGGAGGTGATGTTTCATCGCTAAATTTTTGGCCAATATCGATTTTGAAAGCTAAAGCAATAAACGGAGCAAAAAAATTTACAGTTGTTTCGAATGATTTACGTAGGATTGTTATGAATATAAATACCAATATCAGACCTATGGTTATTTCTATGGGATGTGATTTAAAGAAGTTCTCGCCCCAAAATTTTAAAGAGAATTTTTTCAATCAGGGTAATTTACCAGTTATACTTTTTGTGGGAAGGTTGGCAGAAAAAAAAGGTGTAGAATATTTAATTCAAGCCACAAAAAATATGAATGTTAGATTAGTGATTGTAGGAGATGGACCATTACGAGAAAAACTAGTTGAAAAAGCAAAAAAATCTCAATGCAATGTCGATTTTTTGGGTGCAAAAAGTCACATGGAGTTACCTACTATTTATGCATCGGCAGATGTTTTTGTGGCACCATCTATTGTAGCAAAGGATGGTGATAAAGAAGGTCTTCCAACTACAATTATTGAAGCAATGGCTTCAGGAATACCAACAATTGCTAGTAGGTCTGGTGGAATAAGCGAAATTATCGAACATGGTGTGAATGGCTTTTTATGTGAAGAAAAGAACATACAAGAGATAAAATACTATATCGAGAAAGTTATTTCGGATAAATGTTCTGACATTAAAAAGAACGCATTAAAGACGGCGATGGAATATGATTATAGTAATATAGCATTAAAATATAAAAACATTATTGATAACTAAAGAAAGTAATTTATAAGAGGAACAATAGTAATGGAGTTAATAAGTATTATAGTCCCAGTATATAATGTTGAAAAATACTTGAACGAGTGTTTAGATTCGTTAATTATGCAATCGTATAAAACCATTGAAATTTTATTGATTGATGATGGGTCAAGCGACTCTAGTGGCAAAATTTGTGAAGATTATGCAAGAAATGATAACAGAATTAAAGTGATTCATACAAAAAATGGTGGTCAAGCTAGAGCACGAAACTTGGGACTAAGCATTTTAAACGGTGAGTGGGTACTTTTTGTCGATTCTGATGATTGGATTGACAGAAAGTTAGTTGAGAAATGTGTAAAGGAACTTAGAAGAACAGATGATTTTTGTATATTTGGAATAAAAAAAATAGAAAAAGAATGTGATCACTTTGTTGACAATGAAAGTGTAATCACTCTATCAGAGGTTGATTTTATTGATTTTCAAAAGGAAATATTCAACAGAGATAGGAAAACAAAGTTTGATAACAATACGATTAAAGCAGGTTCTGTTGCCAAGATGTATAGAACAAGTTTTTTAAAAAAACATAATATTGTGTTCCCCGAAGAAATCGCAAATGGAGAGGATATGATATTTAACCTCTATGTGTTTAGATATGCTAGAAGTGCTAGGTGCATTGAAAATGTCTTATACTTTTATAGGCAACGAGAGGGTAGCGTGACTCATACCTATATGGGAAATGCAAGAGAAGAATTTATCAAGTTAAATAATCAATATGATTTTTTCGTTAGCACAGAGAAAAAACCTGAGGAATGGATTGAAATGTTACATGAAAGAAAAGTTTTATCATTAGCATTTTGTTGTATTTTCGACTATTGTAATAAAGACAACTACCAAAGATATAGAAAACGAAAGAAAGATTTTCTCTATACAACAAATAGTGATTATTCAAAAACACTCGATCAAGTAAACCTTTCAAATTTTGGATTAAAAAAAAGAATATTGTTTTTTTTAATAAAACACCGGTGTTTTTTTGGGGTCAACTTTTTTTGCAGTAGATATTTATAATCTAAATAGTAGATATATTTAATGTGCTTGATGACGTAAAATATTAGTAATTATAAAGGCTAATAAGATTAAATAAAAGTGTCCAAGAAGAGTTCTGATTCAAACTCATTTGGATAATAAGAAGAGTAATAACATCAAGTAAATTAGTAACAATTTAATTATAATTGTAGAAGAAAGAAAAATATGAATATTAAATTATCAATTATTATACCTATATATAATGCAGAAAAGTATCTTGAGGAATGCTTAAACTCTATTTTTCCATTATTAAATGAAAAAATAGAAGTTTTATTAGTAGATGATGGTTCAAACGATGGGAGCGGAGCTATATGTAATGAATTTGTGTCAAGAAGTAAACAGTTTAGGTATTTCCGCAAGCAGAATGGTGGGCCTTCATCTGCGCGAAACCGAGGAATTAAAGAAGCTACAGGTTGTTGGATTACATTTGTGGATGCAGATGATACAATAGTATTTACTTCATTTGAAAAAATATTATTACAATTGAATGTACAAACAGATATTTTATATTTCAAATGTAGAACTAGTAAAGATAAAATTATTATTGATGATAAAAAGTTAGAAGCATTTGCAATAGATAATAATCAAATTCGACTCGGTTTATTAAGTAACGATCTGAAATATTTTAGGAAATTAACAAAAAGCAGTTTTAACTTTAGTTCCCCATTTGGCAAGTTTTATAAATTGGAATTTATTAGAAAAAATGATATTACTTTTCCAATTGATTTAAACTGGGGAGAAGATGTATTTTTTAATTTCGTAGCACTAGGTAAGTTTCCTAAATGTTTAGCAATGTCGATAGAGGGTTATATTTATAATGTCAATGAGGATTCTATAACGAACTTATATAAAGAAGATAAGAGAAATATAACATATAAATTATGTGAAAATATGGAGACTATTATACCTAAAACACGTGAGTATAAAGAAGCATTTTATTCTTTTGGACTTAAGCAATATATGTTTGCTCTTAAGCTAGATTGCTGTAATCGTGGTAATTTGTCGACGTATAGAACAAGGAAAAAGCAGGCACAACTATTTGGTGCCAGACCCATAATTAGTGATTGTGTTAGAAATGCAGATGTTACGAGCTTTAGAATGAGTCATGCATGTATTGCCTTTTTAATTAAGAAAAAACAATTTTGGATTGTGAATTTTCTTTATAAAGTTATATATAAAAATTAATGGAGTAAAAAAATGCCAACAAAAAAAACGGACACATTAGTCATTTTACTTTTTACAATTATACCCAAAGCTTTTTTTGCTATAAGTGCTTATCCATTTTATATCGTAGGAGATGAAATATGGACACTTTCTAGTGCGGCAAAACTGGCAGGCTACAATTGGGATGGAG
>JBKEBP010000209.1:0-4819 GCA_047973235.1 Suipraeoptans sp.
AAAGAAATTTTTGAAATGCCTTATGAAGAGGTTGAGAAAGTTCTTAAAGAAGATTTTGATATTCCAAATGTAAATGAAAGTGAAATAGGTGTAGCAGGAACATATATTCAAAACACACCAAGAAGCAAGGTTATTGAAAGAAGAAGAAAAAATGATATTGTACTTGTACCTGTAGGTTGTACAGAGAACCATGGTATTCATAATCCAAGTGGACTGGATACATATATGTGTACAGGACTTTGCGAAGCAGTACGTCGTTATACAAAGAAAAAGGGCTATGAAGTTTCAGTAGCACTTCCGGTTCTTAACTACGGTGGACATCCTTATCATCACATAGGAATGCCGGGAACAGTAATTATGTCGGAAGAAGTAGTAAGAGAGACTATAGTATATACACTTGCAGGACTTTGGGATGACGGATTTAGAAAGATAATCTTAGTTAATAATCATGGGCATAAATGGATGTTAGAAGCAGGAGTACAAGAATTCTTCAAGAGATTCCAAGTACCGGCAATCGTATCTGAACTTGAATGGCACAGAGCAATCCGTGAATTCTGGGTACCAACAGATAGAGAACATTCACTGACAACACACTTTATACATGCAGATGAAGCAGAGACAGCAGTTGCTAATCTCTTATTCCCATCAATGGTAGATATGGATGTATGTGTTGATGCACAGGTAGTACCACTTACACTTAGAAACCATTATGATACATCAGTAGATTCAATGCAAAGACCTCATACATGGTCAGAGGGTGAAGGCCAAAGCATGATAGAGAGATTCGGTACACCGGAAGGTGTAGTAGGGTATCCATCAAGAGGATCAGCAGATAAGGCTAAGAGACCGGTGCTTGCAGCTTGTAAATATATCGTTAAGATGATAGACGATATTTTAGCAGATTATCCTGCGGGACAGGTTCCAACAGATGGCTTCTGCTTCAGAGATGCCAAAGAACTTGAACCATTTCTTAAAGAACCACAAAGCGAAGGATGGAAGTCAATTCACGAAATCAAAAAAATGGGTATATTCTAAAAGAAATAAATACAAAAATAGGAGAGAGAAATCTCGCCTATTTTTACTAAGTGTAATTCAGCTGAGCTTGCTAAGCATACTAAAGTAAATTGTCACCTACTAGTAAGCACTTCTGTTTAGATTAGGCAAAAAATCGATAAATAGTATTAGTAATAATTCACAATAATTCAAAGAAAATTCTGTGAAAATCGGTAATTGATTATGTGTTAGAAATATGATAATCTATCCTTAGAAGAAATGGTATACCAATAATATACATATAAAATACAGTAAGTATAAAATAAGTATACTAAACAAACAAGAGAAGCGAGGAGAAAAAATGGAAGCAAAAAGAGAAGGAAAATATTTAGCAAAATTCGGAAGTGGTAAAGCATTCCAAAGCGATTATGGTATTTATGTAGAGCAGACGGATAGTGTACTTGATACAAGTAATTTTTTAGTTGGAAGTTCATTTTGTGTACCTAATCAAAGACATGGAACACATTCACATCCTGATCATGATGAAGTAATTCTATTTCTAAACGGTACGGGAATTCAGAGAATAGGTGAAGAAGGTAACGAAGAAGTATACGAAGTCAGAGATAATGATATGGTATACATTCCTGCAGGGGTACCACATTCTATCGAAAACCAATCAAATCAACCAATTAAAATGGTTATCATTAAGGTAAATAAAGGCAAGGTTCAATAATACAAATATTCAGGAAAGAAGAGTGAAAGCATGGGAAAAACAATGAATGCAATCGTAATGCATGGTGCAAACGATTATGGATATGAATCAGTTGAGATACCCGTTCCAACTAGCGGAGAGGTATTGGTAAAGATAAAGGCAATTTCAATATGTGGATCTGACCCGAAAGTTTTTAACGGTGGATATGCAAGCATTAATTGGCCACCAAGTTTCCCTTTTACACCGGGACATGAGTTTGCAGGTGAAGTTGTTGAACTTGGTGAAGGTGTTACAGGATTTAATGTTGGAGACAGGGTAGCAGGTGAAGCACATTGTGGATGTAGTACTTGTGAAAACTGTAGAAAAGGAATGTATAACCTTTGTTTAAATTATGGTAAACCGGAAGCCGGACATCGTCATTATGGATTCACTTACAGAGGTGCATATGCTGATTACAATGTATATAATGTAAACGCTTTAACAAAGATACCAAGCAATGTATCTTATGATGAAGCATCATTAACTGATACAGCAGGAACGGCACTTCAAGCCATTCGCTTAACAGGTGTAGTTCCGGGTGGTTATTCATTGATAATAGGACCCGGACCAATCGGTATATTTGCAATGGAGCTTGCAAAGGCAATGGGAAGTAAGACAATCATGGTTGGTCGTAAAGCAAGATTGGAGTTAGCCGGTAAGCTTGGTGCTGATTACTTGGTAGATTATGAAAAGGTAGATGATATAGTTGGGGAAGTTAGAAAAATTACCGGAGGACTAGGGGTTGATCAAGCGTATGAGTGTGCAGGTACTGATGCAGCTATGAGCCAATGTATATTAAGTACAAGAAAGAACGGACATGTTGCGTTTGTAGCTTTACCAACAACAGATGAGCACCCAATACCTATAAAGACAATGGTTATGAACCAAATTCATTTGCATGGTTCAAGAGCGAATCCGAATTGTGCAAAAGAAGTACTGGAACTTATAAGCACAGGAAAAATAAATGCAAAGGATATGATTACACATGTATTGCCATTAAGTGATTTTGATAATGCTATGAATATATTTGTAAAAAGACTTGATGGTGCAATGAAGGTAGTAGTGAAACCACATGGTTTAGAGGACTAGGAGAGGAAAGCGATGGATAATATTGGTATATTGATTGGTGTTTTACTATACGAAATAGTTACAATAGTAGGAGTTAGCTTATATATTTCGAGAAAAAACAAGCATGCAACAACATCTAAAGGTGATGATTTTGTATTAGCGGGAAAAGGAATGGGAACCATAAGTTTTGCAGCGACATTAGCACTGACGATTTTAGGCGCGGCTCATATATGGGGAGCAACTCAAAATGGTTGGCATTATGGAGCAGTAGGAGTCTGGTTTGGTATTGGTGGAGTAACGACGATATGTGTCATAACACAACTTACCGGTCCGATAGTTCGTAAATTAGGTGTAAGTACAATGCCGGAACTCCTTGGTAAATTATTTGGGAAAAAGGTACGTATAGCTATAGCCTGTTGTACAGGTCCACTTATGGCAGGTATGATAATGCTGGAAACAAGATGTATAGCGGTAACGCTTTCAGCTATTACCGGCTGGGATATAGGCTTTGCAGCAGTAGTAGGCGGAATAATGGGAATCCTATATGTTGTGTTCTTTGGAATGAAGGAAATAGCTAAGCTTAACATAATCAACGCAGTAGCTATGTACATAGGACTTATTATAGCAGCAATCGCATTTGCCAATGTATTGCCGGGAGGATGGGCAGGAATAGCAACTGAGATTTCACAACAATCTGCTATAAATGAAAGAGTACTTAATATTGTTGGTGACAGTGAATTGATTATGAGCTTTGCTGTTACGACTATAATATGTTTTACATGTTTTCATGGAGTTAGTCAGATGGGACTTCAACCAGCTATGTCAGCGAAAAGTCCAAAAGCAGTTAGACGTGGTATATGGTTAGCAGCACCACTTAATGGTTTGTTTTGTGTAATACCTGTGTGTATCGGTATGGCAGCAAAGGTAATGCCTGAATACAGTCAATATGGTGACTCAATGGCACCTGCTATGTTAATTGTTGGAGCACTTCCTACCTGGGTAGTAATTTTGGTTATGGCAGCATTCCTTGGAGCTTTATTATCAACATTTGCTATGGCAAGTCTTTGCCCGGCGACATTATATGCAAAAGATTTATATACACAACTCTATAAGAAAGATGCAACTGATGAAGAACAAATACGAATTATGAGAATAGTTATAATAGTTGCCGGTATCATAGGCATAATTGGAGCAAATCTTGATCCAATAGTAAGCACGGGAATAAATTGGATATTTAGTTTTGGTATTCCGATATTTGTTTTAGCGATGATAGGTTTATTTTGGAAGAGATCTGAAAAAGCAGCTTTGTGGACATTGGGAATTTGCTGGACGGTGAATATTTTATGGACAATGACTCCAATAAAAGGATGGATAGGTTTACCTGATTTACACATTGCATACGTTGCACTTCCTATAGCACTTATACTTGGAGTGGTTTTATCAGCGGTACTTCCCAATGAAGTAGGCTACTTCAAAGGCCAGAAGCAAGAAAAGACTGTTGCGGCAGTAGATGGAGGTAGGTTATATGATGGTAATTAGCATTATATTTCAAACATTGGCTATGCTTTTAGTGTTTGTGGTAGCTAGTGTAGTAATAAGGACAATTGTTACGAAAACAAGACATATTGATGAGGAGGAAAAATAATATGCCTGATTTTGATACAATGGCGTTCATGTGTATTATAGTAGGAATGGCTATAGTTTATGCAGGTTCAGCAGTGATTTTTATAAAAAAGGGAAAGAATAAAAAAGAAGATAAATAGACAAAAATGATAGATTACACATTGCATTTAAAACAAACAGAGAAAGAGGTAGCATACTATGGACAAATGGATCACAACAGAATACCCACAAATTAATTTTGAAGACACAGAGATAGGAAGATTAAAGAAATTTTTGAAATGCCTTATGAAGAGGTTGAGAAAGTTCTTAAAGAAGATTTTGATATTCCAAATGTAAATGAAAGTGAAATAGGTGTAGCAGGAACATATATTCAAAACACACCAA
>JBKEBP010000174.1:0-3183 GCA_047973235.1 Suipraeoptans sp.
TCCAATAGACTACTTCAAAGATGGAAATGAGAATTTCTATAAAGGACAATACGATAAAGCCGTAGACAACTACAATAAAGTCCCTAAAGAAAATATTCATTACACCGATGCACAAAACCAATTAGCACTAATAAAGCAAATATCCGATTCTTTAGATATGAAAAAACAAATAGAAGTTGAGGCTATTGAAGAGGAAAACCAAAGGCAAAATGAAATACAAACATTAGAGAGGCAAAAAGAACTCAAAACCTTAACCGCATCCCAAAAATATTGGGCTGACAGTATAAGGGGAAAATATGGTAGATTTATCACAAGTGTAGAATTAAGCCTACCAGAATCTATTTCATTTGAGTTAAGCGAAGAGGCTACAAAACATTATAACTCTAATAAAAGAGATGTATTACCCACATTTATAAATAGCTATAAAAGGTCTTTATCTGCTAAAGGTTATAATGTCGATTCTCTTAATACTACTATCGGCTTTCTTCCTAACAAAAAACTCTCATCTCAATCGAATAATGACGAGTGGACACACCCCACAATAAAAAATAAAAGTTTAAAGATATATTCGGGAAATGAGTATCATAAAGAGTATATAGGTACTTTAAGTTGTAAATATAAACATGAGGGTTCTACCTATTACCGCATTCTAAAAGACAATGGCAAATATACTGATATTGAAGATTATAATTTCTCTAATTATTGGGTAAAAAGAGCCGATTCAAAAGCTAAACAAGGCATTGGGCTTCCTACTTGCTATTAATCCTAACTGAAATATAAACCATAACTATTATAAAAATGAAAAAAGCATTATTCTCGCTGCTAATCACATTTGTAGCATTCTCTTTTAATTCTTGTAGTTCCTCCAATGATGAGGATAACGATGTAACCGAAAAAGTAAAGGTAACGGTTATATGTATGGAAAATGTAAACGGAGTAGACACACCATTGCAGGGAATTATATATTTCTTTAAAGTTCCCGAATATCCCAAAGGGGGATGGGATTACAATAGGAAAAACCATACATTTACGCTTAAAGACGGTACGATACTTCGTTCAAACTATTCTCTAAACATACCTGAATCGGGTTTACAGGTGGGTTATATAGAAGCAAATTCTTTTTATCTGCACGTTTGGGAGCCGTCCGACTCTGAAACAGTTTTCGGGGTTGAATCTATTGAAACGAATAAAGAGGCTGTAACCATCTATAAGAAATATGGGTATATCCCCTAAATGCGTATTTTCAAAAAATAATTTAATTTCGAGATATACTTCCCACCCGGTAGACACTTCATACAGTTTCTATATTTTAAGGGTGGGGGTACTTTAAATAAGTAGATATTATGAGTAAGAAGTTTCTGTATAAATATATCCTTGTGTTATCGGCTCTATCTTTCTGTTTGCCCTTAGTAAGTAAATCAATCTACTATACTAAAAATAAGGATGAGGCAGATAAGGCTGTTTACATAACCAAATACCGGCACGAAGCCGATGAGGTTATAACTCTCTACAAATATAAAAACGAAGCTGATTCGACTTCTAAATGGTATATAACGACCAATAAAGAAGAGGCTGACGAAATCGTATTTCTGGTTAGCGATAGGAACGAAGCCGATGAGGTTGTTTATATCTGTGAAGATGAGAAATAGAAAAATATGTTAATTTATTTAACTATGATTTTCGGAAAATCGCTCGGCGAAAATTGGGATATAATTTCACTGCAATTAAGTTATTTAATTTCATTCAGATTAAATAAAAGTAAGTAGGGTAATCTATGTATATTCAGAGTGTTTTCCATATAGGGAATTTTCAACACTTTTTTCTTTAACTATCTGATTGTCTTATTTAATTTCACTCACATTAAGTAAGGAGTTGGACTAAATACGGACTTACAAAGTCCTATTTTACAAAATGCGGTGTGAGACTGTGCCTGATAAGTATTATATAAGTATTCCTTTTATGGGTATTTCTGGCGGTATAGAATGTATTTAATAATCCTTTCTGCTCCCTGTAAGGGTGGTTATCCCTGTGTAGGGGGTATTCAGAGTAATAAGGGTTATATGTGGAGATATAAGAGAGTATAAGAGCTAATATAGTTCTTGTGTATGTAGTCATAGTTATTATTGGTTTTATTGTTATTATGAGTTGTTCTGCTTTGGCGCGATTTTTTCAAAATTTCTGTAATCGTCTTCTTTTATTTTTCTGTGTATGTAAGTGTATACCTTTCTTAGCCTTTAGACCTACTTGTATTATATCTATCGTCTTATCCGATGCTTGTATAGTAAAGGGATAGACTATAAAATTCCGATATGCAGAAATTAGGCATTTTTCTGCATATTAAGGAAGTTGTATTTTCCACTTGTAGCAAATATAACTTTTATTCAAAATGTTGATTCATAGTATATTAAAACAGAATAGCCTGAATATCCCAGAAAAACGGAAAATCAGGCTATTTCTACATTTTGGAGGTATATTTACATATACTATCCTATTACTTATTCATAACTAACATAGAACTTCAAGAACCTCAAAATGTACAAAATCGGTCTTTTTATACATATTGATAGTATAAGTTTGCATATTCTCATGCCCTTATCTATTTATAGGGTTAGGCTTCTTAGTTAGTTGTTCCGATATAATAACAGAAGCATCCTTTCTATGCTCGGGTGCTATATCAGATAAGAAACCTCTTAACATGGTTACTTTATCTTTAGGGCTTAGATGAGGTATATAGAATCTTAGCTTCTTGTAGTGCTCTTCTAATTGAGTCCATAGCATTTTTCGCGTTCTTTCCGAAATATCGTCATTTCCTGTACACAGGTATTTTGCAAAGCCTTTCAATAGTTTTGCCTTTTCCTCGGGAGTACAATAGTTCATTAGCTTATCGAGCTTCTCATAATCGCTCTTTAAGGTATCGAATAATGTGTTCTTTACCTCTTTAGTCAATTTGTTTTGACCTCGCTTGTTGGAAATCGTTTCTTTCATAATGTTTTAGTTTTTAATAAATAGTTTGTATTTCTCCATTATGTTAGTGCCACAAATTTCATTTTTAGTTCTACAAATTAACATAAAGAGGTATCACTCATAATCTGATGATTACAAGCGAAACTATTCTTTTTTATACTTAGGTTTGATTTCTTTCAAGGCATTATTAACCTCATCAGCTTTGTAGAATACTTTTCT
>JBKEBP010000222.1:0-2392 GCA_047973235.1 Suipraeoptans sp.
CTTTTATTATCTGCAACTCCATATAAGCCATATTCTACGTTGACTGAGTTGACGGATGGAGAGGAAACACATCTTCAAGGGTTCATGAGAGTAATGGATTTTCTTGTAAACGGAAAAGAAGAAAATGATAAGTTTCATACTGTATGGGATTCTTATTCAGAGCATCTGTCAGAAATAACAGGAAATGATTTTAGTGTTTTGATTTCGTCAAAGAAAAATGCTGAAGAGGAACTCTATACTCATATGTGCCGAACAGAAAGAAGAGATTCGGGAATAATTAGTACAGATAAGGCAAAACCAATGTCATTATCAACCATTTCGCCTGCTAATATAATTGCATATACAGAATTACAAAAGGTAATGCAAGATATGGGAATTGGAAACTTTCCAGTAGAGTATGTAAAGTCAGCTCCATTTCTAATGTCTTTTATGAATTATAAAGTGAAAGATAAGATTGACGATTCTCTAAAAGGAAAGAAGCATCCGATTACACTTGATGAAAGAGCTAAATACATAAGACAAATGCCAATGTCATTTTTAAAGCGCTCGCAGATAAATGGATATCAGCCATTACCAAATACAAACGCGAGATTATATGCATTGTTTGATGAAGTCTTTGAGAGAGGAAATCAGAAAAGGGGAAATCCAGAATTGTTACTTTGGATTCCACCGGCAAATAAATATTATGTTGTAGATGATAAGAGTGTTTTTGAAAGATGCGAAGGGTATACGAAAACGCTTGTATTTTCTAGCTGGGAAATGGTGCCAAGAGTCTTATCAACACTAACTTCTTATGAATCAGAGAGATTGGTAAATAATCGTATCGTAAATAAAAGTGCTGAACAGCAGTCATATTATGCAGTGCCTGAAGATTCTGATTTTGATGATGGAGAGAATTCGAAAAAGAACAAAAGAGGTAAAACGAGATTCTTAATTCGTGAACAGAGAGAACTTGTAACGTATCCTTCTGTATGGCTTGCAGAAAAATATGATTGTGAAAAGAAATACGGGCAGAATCTTAGTCAGATTAAGAAGGAAATAAAACAATTGTTAAAAGATGAGTTAAGGGAAGTATCAAGAAAATATGAAGTTCCACGTAGTCATTTGGGTGCAAAACAGTTGCTTAATTTTCTTGAAGCTATGGATAGCATTTCTGATTCTGACTCAGAGGATTTAGTTCTCGAACGATGTCCAATTGATGGTGATATAGATACTCTTGTAAATATGGCTATAGGCTCACCCGCAATATGTATGTATAGAGCCCTATCTGAAGTCGAAGATGTTTATGAAAGAATTGATTTGGCGAAGGATTGTTGTGATAAGAGTTTTGTTAGCATGTTCAACAGACCTGAAACGAGAAGCGTAATGGATGTAATATTTGAAGGAAAGAAGGGTTCAAGTGAGGATCATTATGAACAGGTATTTCATTATTGCGTAGATGGTAATTTTCAATCGATGTTAGATGAATTCAAATATGCATTAGGTGTTTCGGGTGCGGATTTTGTAGAGGCAATAAATAATTCATTTTTACAGACATCAAATTTACCATATGCATCACAGGAATTTTATAAGGCAAGCTTCACAGATAAACCGATGAATAGAGCCCCAAGAATGAGGGTACATTTTGCAGCAGGATATTTTGATGCAAAGAGCAGTGATAAGACTATACAACGTGTGAATAACGTGAGAAATGCTTTTAATTCTCCGTTTAGACCATTTGTATTAGCAACTACTTCTGTGGGACAAGAAGGATTAGATTTTCACTTATATAGTCGCAAGATTATACATTGGAATCTGCCAAATAATCCGATTGATTTAGAACAAAGAGAAGGCCGTATTAATCGTTACATGTGTCATGCTATAAGACAGAATGTTGCAATAAACGAGCCTGGATATGATTGGAATGAAAAATTTAGACAAACGAGAGAAAAGTATGGAATGAACGCTTCGGAGATGATTCCTTATTGGTGTCTGCCCAATGATTATCCGTATAAGTTTCAGATAGAACGTATTGCTCCGATGTATCCATTTAGCCAAGATAAGACGAAGTATGACAGATTGATAAATGTCCTAGCATTGTATCGATTAACATTGGGACAACCGCGACAGGAAGAAATGATTTCGATTCTTAAAAGAGAAGACCTAAGCAAAGAGCAGATGGAAGAATTATTCTTTGATCTGTCACCATATAGCCGTGATATGAGAAAATAGGAGCGAAGTATGGAATATACCGAAGAACAAATTAATAGTGCATATTTAAAAATTGTTGAGCTTCTTCATATTGTCAGTGACTTGGAAGAGAGTTTTACAGGAAGACATTTCACATTAGATGGCCATCTTGTAGGTTCTATTGGCGAAATCATGGCTGCACATTATTATGGACTAGAACTAT
>JBKEBP010000232.1:0-47656 GCA_047973235.1 Suipraeoptans sp.
TTGACATGTCACTTCATCTAAAGTATAAATGAAATAAGAGCTGGAAAGCTAATTCTCGCTTACCAGCTCTATAATTATCATAGAAGATTAGTATTTACAGACTTTTTTTCACAGACTCGAATATTGTAAATACTGCATTCGCTAACTGTAATTTTCTTCAATTAAATCTAAGAAGCTTGAGCTTAAGTAATCCTCAAGCTTCTTTTTTGTTGACTCGTTTGTTAGACCTTTGTCCTTACTCTGATATTGTACCCACGCCATTGCGCACCAAGTCAATCCTCGCATACATGTTACAGGTATAAATGTATCAACTTGCTTAACCAAATTATCTGTATTAAATCGTCCATTAACTTTGTCTATATAATATGAAACAAATTCCTCTGCTTCCGACTTTTCTAAAATGATATATGTTTTCCAAAAGGTTGTTGTCGGGGCCAGAAAATGTCCTATATCTTGTGCCGGAATACTATATACCGGCTTTTCCCAATCTATTACATAGTTTGGCTTGTTTTGGCCATTTATGAGGAAATTCGTACTGTTAAGCTCTGTATTTATACAGCATTTGTAATCAGCTTTAGTTTCACTATAATCATTTACTCTGTTCCATGCCCTATCAAGCATCATCCTAATCCTTTTTTTTATAATATTATCTCCAAGTGGTGATTCTTCATACACCTTAAACATATTTTCACATTCAGACAATATGGCACTTAGGGAATTCTTAGGTTTTATCAGTGTATTAGCCTCAGAAACCGGTTGTGAATGTATATCTGCCAAGCATTTAGCTGCTATGTATAAATCCGTTTTGTAATTGAGTTCTCTTCCCGGAAGGTATTCCATAACAAGTACTCCGTGTGGAAGTAATTCAAGACTTCCATCTACGTAAAATACCTTTGGCGTGTGACCTGATGTCTCCAGATCTTTAAGTGCATTATATTCATACTCAATTTGATTAGTGAGGTGCATCTGACTTCCATAATTTATCCTTAGTACAAGTTGCTTTTCTGAAATAGGATGCCTAAATAAGATATTCAAATTATACTCACCTTGTGCAAGCTTCGACCAGCTTATTGTATGTCCTTCCGGAATTTTGAGCGCATTTAAAAATCGCGATGAATTTATATAGTTATCTATCATAAAGTCTTCCATGTTCACATCTCTCCTCACTTACGGCTATTTCATTAACAAAATATTTTGTAAGTACATAATATATTCTAGAAAGGGGAATGTCAAAACATGACTTATTGCTAATTTCATATATATCGTCGAACTATATTGTCGAACTATTGACACATTTATATAATATGCTATAATATGTATATCAAAAGGAACTACGTAGGCTCACATGCTGAGGGAATTGTAATGACCAATCCGGGCACTCCCCTACTAAAAAAATAATCGTGAACGATAGTCATTCACAAAAGCTCCGTAAAGGAGCTTTTGTTGTATTTACAAGGAGAAGAAATGAATATATGCGATGTACAAAAGTGTGCCGCTTATTATCAACAATATTTTATGGAAACATTTTATATTGTAAGTACTTATAGTGGAAGAAGCTTTATATTAATTGGCGAAAAAGAAAATTTTCCTCATCTCGTCGGAATTCAAAAAAAAACATATAAATCTAATGGATATAGAAAGCCTGGTAAATTGTTTTATGATATTAAAATGGGTGCGAATATTAGTTCAAATATTATCCCACGGACGATTTCTACAAATTCTAAAATGTACAAAAAAATGTTGAATTTTCGAAAATCAAATGATATTTTCTGGAAAAATGAAGGACCACTTGCAATAAATTACAATGAAGCTCTCAGTAATAGTAGACTGAATAATGTTGATGTTTTGCTATCAGACATACATAAAGGGTTCATGCTTGGTTGGAAAAAGAATAAAGAGATAGCTATTAATGCTGATATTAAGTTGCAAAAATTTTGCATTTGTTCTTGGATCGATGAACTTTCTGGTCAGCAATCTAAAAAGGAAAAGTATTTACCTAATCAAGATGTGGATATTATTCGAAATGTATTCGCTTTTGATAAAAATTCTGATTTAATTAAACATAAATTTTATACGTTTGACAAAAAAGAAAAGGAATATATGCTTAAAATGATAGCAAGAAATTCAAGCAATTTACTACTTGATGCTAACAATGAAAGACATTATACAAGTATAGTAGAAAATTTAGATATACATTGTAAAATTAATGGGGTACAGTATTAAACTCACATAGGCGTTTATCTTATATGAGTTTTTTTTATGCAAAAAAATAGTCATTATTGTTGTAAAATGATAAATCACGTAAATATATCTTTTCGATTCTATGGCTTATTGCTAATTTCTATATGCTTATACTATTTATTTGCATAAGCAATTAGACTGACTGCCCTTAGTGTTCTATACTATATGAGATTAAGAGTATGAGAGGTGTATTATATGAAGTCAAAGAAAAGTATCGGCCGTTTAGCTGTTGTATTAATCATTATTGCATGTGTATTGAGCTATTTATTCATACCAACTGTAAAAAGTAGTATGAATACAGTTTTTGCAATGTTTGCATCCGGTGATTTCACTGTAATAAAGGATTTTGTAGCTTCCTATGGAGCTTATGCTGTTGTTATTTCATTTTTATTAATGATTTTACAATCTGTTGCCGCTCCACTGCCGGCTTTTCTTATAACTTTTGCAAATGCCAGCCTATTCGGTTGGTGGAAAGGTGCTATTCTATCCTGGACGAGTGCCATGGCAGGTGCGGCGCTTTGCTACTTTATAGCACGTATCTTAGGAAGAGACGTAGTTATCAAGCTAACAAGTAAAAGTGGTCTTGAGAGCATTGATAAGTTCTTTGAGAAATATGGTCGCTTGAGTATACTTATCGCTAGACTGCTGCCCTTTATCTCATTTGATATTGTAAGCTATGCAGCAGGATTAACATCTATGTCTTTCCTTAGTTTCTTTATAGCTACCGGAATAGGTCAATTGCCCGCAACTATAATATACTCATACGTTGGCGGCATGCTTACGAGTGGTGCCAAGATGTTAGCATATGCACTCTTTATATTATTTGCGCTTTCAGCTTTAATCGTATTATTTAGACGAGTTTATGTTGACAGACAAAAGAAAAACTCACAAACAAAATAGGAGGTTTTATTATTATGAAAAAGAAGATTCTTGTTACTCTATTGATTTCTACAATGTTACTAACCTTTACTGCTTGCGGTGGAAATGATGATTCATCATCTGAGGATACCACACAGGAGGATACTCAGGCAGAAGATACTACTGACGATTCTGATTCTGATGCTGATGCAGAAGCAGCACCTACGTATGAAAATTTTGAAGTTGACGAAGATGCAAAGACTATTACTTTTGAAGGAACTGTAAATGGTACTTATTTTACAGAACCAACAAAACATGCTATCGTTTCTGAAACAGGTGGAAATGCAGAGAAGGCTATGATTACTACAAAAGCTAATAATGTAGATATCAACGACGCCCTTGAAGCTATGGGAGTAAAGGGAGATACAAACGTTTCTATGGATGACATGAGCTCTACAGTTGCTGATAATGTTGTAAATACAGGTGATGCTCTTGAATTCTATATTTCATGGGATGGTCAGGAAGAAATACCTTTTAACGAAGTAATCGCTTCTCCTGCAGATTTTGATTGGAATGTAGTATTTACAGGAAACCATGATGTAGCTGAAGAAACACAGGCAGGTTGTGTACTTTGTCTTGACAGTTGTGCAGCAGGTGTTTGCGTAAACGCTCTTCCTGTTGGAACATCTAGTGATCCTGCAACTCAATTTACATTAGATAATTCTAAAGGCATAGAAGATGGTGCTAATGTAACAATAACAATAAAGGTAGCTGATTAATAAATGATTTATTTTAGAATTGTATATAACTCTTTTTTCATTGCGATGAGTATTGCACTTACGCTTTTTAAAAACTTTTGGTTGCAGCAGCGTGCTAATATCGGGTATTTATTTCTACTTAGTTGGGTTCTATTAATGCTGGTATTTACTTTAGTATTTAGAAATCGGGGAAAGTACTTTGGATTGCTCTTTACAGTTGTTAATATCGTTATTTGCAGCGTATATTCTTTAACTCTATATGGAATAGCACGTATACAAATAATACCGGCGTCTTTGATAAGAGAAGGTCTTCCTTTAGGCAGAACGCCTTTTAGTACGATAAATACTGCACTCATCATATTTATGCTGCTGGGACTGCTGATAATAGTTTACAATTCTTTAAAAAAGGGGGCTATCTAATATCCTTATATGCTTTAGCAATTTGATTAATATCTATTTCTCTTCTATACATGCTCCTAAGCCTCGCCATCTTATACATCATTTTCAGCTTGCCTATAGTAGTCTTTGGATATCTTCTGTCATCCGTTACTATATGGTGTTTTGTACTACCTATTTCTATGCCGCACTTTCTCATCGTTAAAGAAAACCGATAATCCTCCATGATAGGAAGATTTGGAAACATTCCAAGCTTAAAAAACAACTCTCGCTCAATAAACATTCCCTGATCACCAAATATTATCCTTCTGTGCTTCATTCTGTGATTAGAAATCCATTGATTAGTATGCATAAAAAAGTTCTTAGACTTAAAAGATATACCAAATCCCCCAACTCTATTAGTTCTCATAACCTCTCTTATCTCATTGATTGCTCCGCTTGGTAATTGACTGTCCGCATGCAGAAAAAACAATATGTCTCCCGTGCTATGTTTTGCGCCCTCATTCATCTGAATTGCTCTGCCCTTAGCTGATGAAATAACTTTCCGGCGATGATTCAGCTTACTTAGTGTGGCATCTGTACTCCCTCCATCTACAAAGAGAATCTCACATTGATCCTTTATTTTGTCTAATTGCTGCAAAATTCTATCAATTGTCTTCTCTTCATTATAAATCGGAATAATAACAGAAATTTTTTGTCGCCTAAGCAGATAGTTAAAAACATGGCTTTTACCTGTGTGTCTATTCTTCTTCATGCGAGTAAGCATTTTATTAATATCATTTATTGTATCTATATCCTCATGTACTTTCGTGAGACCTATTCTGATACCTTCATCCAGTCCGCAAATAGTATCTTGAAGAACGCTGTCATGACCATATGACTTGGTTTCAAACACTTTGTCGATTGGTTTATTCATTCCTACCAGGTAATACCCCCCATCAACAGTAGGCCCGAATACCACATCTTTTTCGTTTAGCAGCTCAAAGGCTTTATTGATGTCTCTATACTCTACTTCCGGGATATCAGTTCCTATAAGCACACATCTGTCATACATTTTTAGTGTATGACGAATACTGTTAAACATCCTCTCACCCAAGTTTTCTCCGACCTGCGAGATGTAACTTACAGTATCACCAAAAATAGTCCGTAAAATATTAACATCGCCACCTGCAGCAAAGCTTATGATAATATCTTCCGAACCATTTTTAAATTTGTTATTTAAATCTTTTAAGCAGCACAGGTGAAACTTTTTACTTTCTTCCGGTGCAAATTCCGGCTGAAGCCGTGTTTTTGTCTTGCCCGCAACAGGAATTCTTGTAAATATAATAATTGCTTTTTTCATATGGTAACCTTATTTCATGACATCTTCCAGCATTTCAATAGTATCTTTCACGATTTTGGGACATAGACTAAACAACAAGCCTTCTTCCATAATCTCTGCCTTCTCTTCTTCTTTGCTTATATCGTATTTTAGCAGTTCTTTACATATACACGTTCCGTATTTTGCTGTAAACAGTTGTCTAAACTCCTCGGCCTTTTCTATAAGTGTCGGTTTATTATCTCCGTACTTCATGCCTAGGACCATAGTAGCTCCTACCACTGCGCCACATGTCTCACCATGATTCATTCCACCGCCAAAGGCTGCAGATGCTTTCATGAGTTGTTCTTTATTCGCCCCTACCACTTCACTAAAGTATCCGGCAACTACCTGTGAGCAATCTATGCCCTGCATAAATAGTTCCTTTATTTCTTCCGTACTTATTTCTTTCGTATTCATCCCTGGCCTCCTACTCTTTTTATGCCGCTTACTATTGTGTTCACGCCGCTTACTACTGTGTTCACGCCGCTTACTACTGTGTAGCTCCACCACAACTTGAGCCCTGACCGGCAGTACATGCATAGCAGTGGTTTGCAAAATATATCTTTCGTTTCGTATAATCTTCTTTTTCTAAGTCAAATATAGTTTTGCCTGACAGTATTTCCTTATGCACTCCCTGATTAAAGTCGCAGTCATATACTCTACCGTCATATCCTACTGAAATCTGTGACCTGCACATCATACTCTCGAGTGTATCGGCATTAAATGCCTCATACAGCTTAACCATGTATCCATCGTAGTTATTGCTTCTCTTAAGAAAATCCCCGAATCTTCCTATCGGATTATTCATTATCGTGAATAAGCTGTTAAACTCGATCCCGTACTTATCTTTTAGTTTTGCTTTGTACTCAGCCTCCATCGCCTCCTGCGGCGGTGGAAAGAATGCTCCTGCAGGGTTATAGACCAAGTTTAGTGTAAGTCCTGCTTCTATACCATAACCGACCTCATTGAGTTTTCCCAGTACTCTGATTGCACTATCAAAAGTGTTGGCTCCTCTGACTCTGTCCATTGTATCGGCTTCGTAATAAGGTAACGAACAGACTATTTCCACCTTATTCTTTTTATACATATCTATGTAGTTGGAATATCCTTCCTCTTCTAAGATGACAAGATTGGTCCTGACGATTACGTGTGAACATATTTTTGAAGCCTCTTCCACCAGCCATTTAAAGTGTGGGTTCATCTCAGGGGCTCCACCTGTTATATCTATCGTACTTAATCCATATTTCTCATATACATTCAGACACGCTTGCATTACATCTTTAGACATTATCTCTGTTCTATTCGGCCCTGCACTTACGTGACAGTGTTTACAGGCAAGGTTGCAAAGCCTTCCGAGATTCATTTGTAAAATCGAAAGGCTGTCTGCAGTATATTTTATTTCTTCATCATTGATTAATGACTCAAACTCAGGTACGTTCTTTTGCATTCTATAACTCCAATTTCTTCACTATATTTTTCATTTGAACTCCGTGTACGAGTGTAGCTCCACCTCTGATAGCTGCTGCCACATGAACAGCTTCCGTCATTTGTTCTTCATTAACCCCTTTGTTTAAACAATCATTTGTATACGAGTCTATGCAATATGGGCATTGCACCGCATGAGCAACTGCCAATGCTATTAGCGATTTCTCTCTTGCAGTTAATGCACCCTCCTCAAATACTTTACCATAATAGTCAAAGAACTTCTCTGCCATTTCCGGTGCTTTTTCTCCTATAGTTCCAAATTTCGCCAAATCCTCCGGATTATAATAAGTTTCCATGTTTACTTCTCCTCTCGTTTTTCGTATTTGTTTTTCGTGTTTGAATTATAATAATCGAGTCTTTGCTCGATTTACTATTGATTTTTTACAATCTGCCTTTTCATTACTTTGCAGCAGCTCCACTAGGAAATGCTTGACCTCTCCACAATCAGCACGCGCCATATTACCTGCGCAGGTTCCGCAGTATGTATATATATTCGCCAAATTTTTCTCTCGTAGATTAGCAAGTAGTCCTTTTGCAAGCTCCGGTTCCTTTGCGCTTGCCAATCCTCCAAGACCACAGCATTGAACCCCCGGTATTTCCTTTAGTTCACCATCAGTAAAGGCTTGTATTTCTCTAAGCCATTCCTTAGTATATCTGTCGGGACACGGTATAAAGGTATTTAATACGCTTTCATTCATATGTAAATCACATCCCAGTTCTTCCAGTTTCTTATATATGCTCACAACTCGTATGTTAATATGTGGTTTTAAATAATAATAACAGTTTGGGCAGACTACTATAAGCTCCGTTACACCCAACTTTTCAAAGCGCCTATTAAGCCTGTCAATAATCTCACCTGCTGCCTTATCCTTTCCCAGCTCGCCTATAGGCTTGCCACAACAATCGTAAGCTATACCAATGTCTTCGAATTTGTTTAAATAGCTATGTAGTTTCTTAGTTGTTTCAGGATAAAATGACGGGAAGTTACACCCCGGAAATAAAAGGCTTTTGCCACTTGTATGCTTGTAGTTCTTGAAAATATAATTCTCCTTTTCCACTCTAAGCAAGCCATATCCCTTTACTTTTCCCGAATTTTGCATGACCTCTTTTCTTCGCATATTTAGTATGACCTCACGTCCATCTATTTCAACAGGACAGACTTCAGTGCATTTTCCGCATAAGAAACAATGATATGATAGCTCATTAAGCTTATCTATATCACTTATATCCAAATCATATTTTGATAGAAACACACAGCTATTTGTGCATTTCTTACAATGTATACATTTCGTCGTATCAAGAGTCATTAATTATCATCTCCAACGTATTTCTTCTTTAGGATTCTGCTTACACCTATAACAACTACTGCAATTACAACAGCTGCTCCGATACAAATCCACCTGTTTTCAGCGTTAGTTATTCCTGCCGCCCCTATAGTATACATAGCTGTACCCGGTATCATAAATATAAATGAAAATAGCGAATATTTTCCAAGACTTATGTCCGTTACTCCATACGCGAAATTCTGCAAATTATATGGAAATATCGGTACAAGTCTTGTAATCATAAGTATGAATATATCGTTTTTCCCCGCATTATCAAAAAGCATCTTCTTTAAGTACTTGTTTTTCATAACTAATGGTTTTATAGAATCCTTTAAAAAGAACCTGCCTGCTATAAATGCAAGTATAGCGCCTATAGTCGTCGATAAAGAGCACGCCACCGTTCCCCACAATGGTCCAAAAAGCATTCCTGCAATGATTGCAAAAGTCACCCCGGGAAGGGCAAGCACAACACAGCCCAGTATAGTGATTCCCATATAGATTAACAGTGCGATTTCGAAGTTGTCTTTCAGCATTTCCTTTAAAAAAGCCAGATTATCCATATTTCCTAAATAATCTGACCACCCGAATATGTAGTTTAGAATTAAAACCAGTAGGATAATGCCTACAAAAATGATTAATTTAATATTTTTTCTAATTGTTTTCATACCATAAACTATATACTTCATATAGCTTCTCGTAAAATTGCTTTTTCGTATAAACGGGGTGTTATATAGATAGTCTCTATAGTCGTTTACCCTTCCCTCTTGGCAATCAACTTATGAATAGGATTCCCTTTAGCAGAGAATTTCTCCTCATATTCCGTCATTATATTACCGTTATTTAAGTCCTTATCACGATGCAGATCAAATGTGGATGCTATTAATTGAAAGTTAGATGTTTGCTGTACTTCTTCCAACGAGAACCCAAACAAGTCTTTGTTGTCTGTTTTGAATTCAATAGTTCCTTGTTTCCTCAGGACATTATTATAAATAGCAAGAAATTCTTTTGACGTTAGTCTTCGCCTTGCATGCTTTGCTTTAGGCCATGGGTCAGAAAAATTCAAATATATTCTATCGATTTCATCATTATCAAATACTGTACATAAATCAGCGGCATTCATACAGATAAATCTAAGGTTCAAAGGTCTGTCTTCCGGCTTAACCTCATCCATTAACTCAACGGCTCTTAGTAATACGCTCGTATACTTTTCTATGCCAATATAGTTGATGTCCGGGTTTAGTTTTGCAAGCGTAGTTATAAACTTACCCTTACCCATTCCGATTTCAACATGAATCGGATTCATGTTTCCAAAAACAGTGGCCCATTTGGCCTTGTTATCTGCTTCGTTTTTAATTACAATTATACTATTTTCAAGAGTTTCCTTTGCTCTTGGGATATTTCTTAGTCTCATTTATTTACCTCCGGCTATAACAGATTCAGTTTATATGTCACATAGATAATTGTCAAGACAGCGATATACATCTCTAAAGAATATATGTAGATTATGAATTAATTGACAAAATTGTTACAATTATGAAAATAAAATAGTATACTTTTACTATAGTATTTTATTTTCATAAGAGTATCATTATTACATGACATAAATGCTCCTTTAAATAGGAAGAAAGGGAAAACCATGGATTCTATTGTAGAGAAATTAGTTGAAATCGAATCAGCTGCCAGATCCATTGTTAAACATGCTGAAGAAGAAAAATACAGCATCGAGCACAACCTTCAGACAAAGCGAGATGAACACGATGAAAAGCTTGAGTCAGATACTAAAGACAAGATCAAGTCTATAAGAGCTGATGCTGAGGAAAAGATGAATGCTCTTTTGGATGAGCAAAGAGCTAAAAATCAGTCTAACATCGATTTTCTGATTGAAGATTTTGAAAAAAATCATACAGCTTATGCTAAAGATGTACTAAAAAGAATCATTGAGGTGTAACTATGAGTGGTGTAATGTCTTATAGCGGAATCACAACTAAAATAAAAGCTATGCAAGCTAAGCTCCTTAGAGAATCGGACTATGAGAATATTGCTAATATGAAGAGTGTTACGGAGGTTATCGATTTCCTGCGAGAACAACCGGCGTATTCTGCATTAATCAACTCTATGGATACATCTCTTTATCATAGGAAAAATGTCGAGAAGCTTTTAATTGAATCTCTATATGATGACTATACGAGAGTCTTTAAGTTTGCCGGCAGCGAGCAAAAAAAATTCATGAAATACTATATTAAGCGATATGAGGCAGATCTGATTAACTACTGTTTGCGTATTGTCTTTAATCACTACGACTGGCCTTTTGATTTGGACTATAAACGAGATTTCTTTAATAAGTACTCTCAGCTTTCCATCGATAAGCTAATTACCTCTAAGAATATTGGTGAGTTAGTCGAAAATTTAAAGGACACTGAATATTACAGTCCGTTAAAAAAGGTATACGACTCAGGATCGGCAACACTTTTTGATTATGATTTGACCCTTGATTTGTATTCATATACTACCATTTGGAAGTCAAGGAAACGTATTCTTAAAAATGATGAGTTATCGTTTTTTACAAAGGACGTCGGTACTGCCATAGATTTAATGAATTTACAATGGATTTATCGTGCTAAGCGGTTTTATAACCTTATGCCTGCTGATATATATTCAGTAACAATACCCATTCAATACCGCCTTAAAGTAAATGATTATAAAGCTCTGGTTGAATCGGCAGGTATAGATGATTTTCTGGCAAAGCTTGGTAACACTTATTACGATAAAAGGTATCACTTTACAGAAAGCAAGACTTTGGAGCAATTGTATAAAGAATGTATGTTTAATCTATACATTTCAGATAGGCGAAATAACCCTTATTCGATTGCTTCTATAAATACATATTTTTTCCTTAAAGAAAATGAAATTGACAAACTAACCACTGCCCTTGAGTGCATACGTTATGGTTTAGCTCCAAGAGAGACGTTAGGATATATAGGAGGTGTGATTCATTGATTGTAAAAATGAAATTTTTAAGCATCACCGGACCTAGAGCTGATATAGATCGCGTATGCGATGTTTATCTATCAAAGTACGAGATGCAACTTGAAAACGCCGTGACAGAACTTAAGACTACAGATAACCTAATGCCTTTTGTTGATGTGAACCCTTATAAGGATGCATTAGCAAAAGTGGAAAAATTTGTTGAGGTATTATCTGATCCGACTGATAACGGCGAAAAGACGAATTTAAGCACTGACGATATGCTGGAGCTTATACGCAGTATTAACCATGATACTATTGAGTATCAGGATAAAAAGGATTCCTTTAAAAAGGATTTAGGCGCATTTAAAGAGAGGCGAAGCGTTCTCGAGCCATTCAAATCACTTGACATGAACGTAAGTCAGGTTCTTGGTTTTGATTTTTTCAAAGTAAGATTTGGCAGAATAGGAATAAACTATTACCAACGACTTGAAAAGTATCTGTATAATGATTTAAATGCTATTTTAATAGAGAGTTCACGGACCGAAGACTTTGTTTATGGCTGCTACTTTGTTGCAAATTCAGAAGTCGGTAAGGTTGATTCTATATTTAGTTCACTCCATTTTGAACGAATTACTCTTAAGGCAGACTTTGATGGAACTCCTGCAAATGCATGTGACGAGCTTGATAAAGAAATCGAAAAGGTCGAAAAGTCAATAAAAGAAACTAATGCTGCAATGCATACTCTGGTTGATTCCCATAAGGCTGATTTACTAGGTGCAAAGAGAAGACTTGAAGAGCTGTCCAATAACTTCGATGTGAGAAAGATGGCTGCACGTATTAAGGAAAATGATGATGACCATTATATCATCTGTGGTTGGATGGGCGAAAAGGATGTTGCAAGTTTCCTAAACGATATCAAGAATGATGAAAAGGTCTTCGCAGTTGTGGAAGATAATCGAGAGAAGTATTTTGGGAAGCCCCCGACAAAGCTTAAAAACCCTAAATTATTTAAACCTTTTGAAATGTTTGTCAAAATGTATGGACTCCCTGACCAAAACGAAATGGATCCGACGATATTTATGGCTATTACATATGCCTTTATATTCGGAGCTATGTTCGGTGATGTTGGGCAGGGACTTTGCTTAGTTATTATTGGAAGCATTATATACTTTACGAAAAAGTCGAATCTTGCAGGTATAATTGCAACAGCCGGATTATTTTCAACCTTTTTCGGATTTATGTTTGGCAGCTTCTTCGGTTTCGAAGACGTAATTCACGCTCACTGGCTGCGACCTGTTGAAGCTATGACACAACTACCATTTGTCGGACAGCTGAATACCGTTTTTATAATTGCAATAGCTTTTGGTATGGCTCTTAACATACTTGCTATGATATTCCATATAATTAATGCAATACGAGCCAAAGACACTGAGAATATATTATTCTCACCTAATGGACTAGCCGGACTTGTATTTTACGGTTTTCTAACACTTGTTATTGTGCTTTATTTCTCCGGACATAAACTTCCGGGAAATATAATTTTAGCAGTTTGCCTTGGAGTACCTATAATACTGTTCTTCTTTAAAGAACCACTTTCCAATATCGTTGATAGAAAGCATAAAAAGATGGAAGGCGGCAAAGGGATGTTCATAGTAGAAGGCTTCTTTGAATTATTTGAAACGATGTTAAGTTATTTCTCCAACACTCTTTCATTTGTTCGTATCGGCGCATTTGCCGTAAGTCACGCTGCTATCATGGAGGTTGTACTTATGCTGGCCGGTGCATCAGACGGTCATACAAGCTGGCCAGTTGTTATAATCGGAAATATCATAGTAGTTGGTATCGAAGGATTAATTGTTGGAATTCAGGTACTTCGTCTTGAATATTATGAGATGTTCAGCCGATTTTATAAAGGTACCGGACGAGAATTTAAGCCTTTTAACAATCATGTAAAATCAAAATAGACTATTATAACCTTAGGAGGATTTATTATGACTTTAACAGTAAAACTATTATTAATTACAGCACTTGTTCTCAGTATTATTATTCCTTTCGGATATTACTTACTGGGTCAAAAAAACAAAAAACGTTATAAGAGAGCGCTCGGCGCAAATGTATTTTTCTACTTTGGTTGTTTCCTGGTTGCCGGAATCATGCTATTTTCCGGAAGTCCCGTTAATGCCGCTGAAACAGCTAGTGCTGCTTCAAATGCTACAGGTTTTGGTTACCTCGCCGCTGCACTTTCAACCGGTCTGTCATGTGTCGGTGGTGGTATCGCAGTTGCAAGCGCTGCATCAGCAGCTCTTGGTGCAATCAGTGAAGATCCAAGTGCACTAGGTAAGTCACTTATCTTCGTTGGTCTTGCTGAAGGTGTATGTCTATACGGACTTATTATCTCCTTCATGATTATAGGTAAACTTTAATATGAAAATGTATTTAATCAGTGATAATGTCGATACTCTGATAGGTATGAGAATGGCAGGCGTTGAGGGTATTGTTGTTCATTATAAGGCGGAGCTTAGAAGCTCTATTGAAAATGCAATGAATGACAAAACTATTGGAATTATTCTCTTAACTGAGAAATTTGGAAGAGAATTTCCCGACTTAATCGATGAGATAAAGTTGGAACGTACTATGCCTCTTCTTATAGAAATCCCTGACAGACACGGAACCGGACGTAAAAAAGACTTTATCACCTCATATGTAAATGAGGCTATAGGACTAAAACTGTAAGGAAGGTGACCTAATTGAATATTGACCATAAGTTAGATTTCCTGCGGGAAGCTGCCATGCATGAGGCAAGAGCCAAGGGAAATGAAATAATAAAACAGCATGAAGCAGCACTTAATTCCGTATATGACCAACATAATTCGGAGTTATTGCATCAATCAGATACACGACTTAAGGCAGAGCGTATCTCTGCTAAGCAGCAGCTAAACATGGCTTCATCTAAGGCACAACTCGAATTGAAAAAGGATTTGAGCAAGGTTAAATCAGAGCTAAATGATAAACTATTTGTTGAAGTTCGTGAGCTTCTGGATGAATATATGAAAAAACCTGAATATGAAGAATTCCTTGTAAATTGTATCAGAAAGGCTGCTAAATATGCTAATGGTATGGAGATGACGATTTATATCAATGCTTCAGACGAAGGCAAAAAAGCACGATTAGAAGAGCTGACAGGTATGACACTAACCATTAGTAAAGAGGATTTCATCGGTGGAATTAGAAGTGTTATACATGAAAGAAACATTCTAATTGATCACGCTTTTAAAGATGCTCTGGATACCGAGTATAATAATTTCGACAGTAGAGGAGGTGCGGGATTTGAATAATACCGGAAAAATTTACGGAATCAATGGTCCCGTAGTATACCTTAAAGGAATAACCGGATTTAAGATGTCTGAGATGGTTCACGTTGGTGACGAGAAATTAGTAGGCGAAGTCATCTCACTTGATAAGAACCTGACTACTATTCAGGTCTATGAAGAGACTTCCGGAATGCGTCCGGGAGAAGAAGTTATTTCAACCGGGTCAGCGGTATCCGTAACGCTTGCTCCCGGAATACTAAATAATATATTCGATGGTATAGAAAGACCACTCGAGAGAATCGCTGAAAGCAGTGGTGATTTTATTACAAGGGGTGTCTCTGTTGACTCTCTGGATAAGACAAAAAAGTGGGCTGCTCATATTACCGTAAAACCGGGTGATACGATAGCCGGAGGCGCAATTATAGCAGAAGTTCCGGAAACAAAAGCTATATTACACAAATGTATGGTTCCACCACAAGAATCAGGTACGGTAATATCTGTTGTCCCTGATGGTGAGTATACAATAGCAGATACCTTAGTTACATTGGAGCGACAAGACGGCAGCCATGTTGAACTTACTATGACTCAACAATGGCCCATACGTGTGCCTAGACCTGTTCATCACAGATATCCTGCCAATGAGCCGCTTGTCACCGGCCAGCGAATCATCGATACCATGTTCCCTATTGCTAAGGGCGGCACAGCAGCAATACCGGGTGGATTCGGAACCGGTAAGACTATGACACAGCATCAAATAGCTAAATGGTCTAACGCCGACATAATAGTTTATATCGGCTGTGGTGAACGTGGTAATGAAATGACACAGGTTCTTGAAGAATTTGGCGAATTAGTTGACCCTAAAACAGGAAATCCTCTAATGGATAGAACTGTACTCATTGCCAATACTTCAAACATGCCGGTTGCAGCGCGTGAGGCTTCTCTGTATTCGGGACTTACTCTTGCTGAGTATTATCGTGACATGGGATATGACGTGGCAATCATGGCTGACTCGACCTCCAGATGGGCTGAGGCCCTTCGTGAATTATCAGGACGACTTGAAGAGATGCCTGCGGAAGAAGGTTTCCCGGCATATTTGGCATCACGTCTTTCTGCATTTTATGAAAGAGCCGGAATGATGCAGACACTAAATGGTAATACCGGGTCTGTTTCCATCATTGGAGCAGTGTCACCTCAAGGTGGTGACTTCTCAGAGCCCGTTACTCAAAATACTAAGCGTTTTGTTCGCTGCTTCTGGGGCCTTGACAAATCACTCGCATACGCAAGACATTTCCCGGCTATACACTGGCTTTCAAGCTATAGTGAATATATTTCGGATTTGAGTGGTTGGTATACTGATAATGTATCTCCGAAATTCGTTGATTACAGAAATCGACTGATGGCAATACTTAATCAGGAAAGTTCCTTAATGGAGATCGTTAAACTTATCGGTGGAGATGTACTTCCCGACGATCAAAAGCTTACGCTTGAAATAGCAAAAGTTATCAGACTTGGATTTTTACAGCAAAATGCCTTCCATAAAGACGATACCTGTGTATCCATGGAAAAGCAATTTAAAATGATGGATATAATTTTATATCTTCAAAGAATATGTCGTAAGCTCGTAGCTATGGGCATGCCGATGTCTGTTCTAAAGTCTGAAGGCATATTTGAAAAGGTTGTAGCAATTAAATACGATGTGCCAAACGACAACTTGCAATTACTCGATATGTATAAGAATGACATTGACACTTTTTATAATAATATAATCGCCAAAAACGCATAAGGAGGACGTTAATTATGGGAATTGAATATCTTGGACTCAGTAATATAAATGGTCCTCTCGTAGTGCTTGAAGGCGTTCGAGATGCCTTCTTTGATGAAATAGTAGAGTTTGTAGTAGACGGCAATACACGAAAGATGGGACGTATAATAGAGCTGGATGAAGACAAAGCCATTATACAAGTATTTGAAGGCACTGAAAACATGTCTCTTAAAAATACACACACCAAGCTTACAGGACATCCTATGGAAGTAGCTGTATCACCAAATGTACTTGGCAGAACATTTAACGGTATTGGTGTTCCGATAGACGGACTCGGTGCAGTAGTCTCGACTGATATGAGAGATATTAACGGACTGCCGCTAAATCCCGTTAAACGAGAGTACCCAAGAAACTATATTAACACAGGTATTTCTGCAATTGACGGACTTACCACATTAATCAGAGGTCAGAAGCTTCCAATTTTCTCCGGTAATGGTTTACCTCATGATCAGTTAGCTGCTCAGATAGTAAAACAGGCTTCACTAGGTTCGGATTCGAATGAGGACTTTGCTGTAGTATTTGGTGCTATGGGTGTTAAGCATGATGTCGCAGAGTACTTTAGAAAGACTTTCGAAGAAAGTGGGGTTGCCGATCACGTTTGCATGTTTCTTAACCTAGCTAATGATCCTGTTGTAGAGCGTCTCATAACTCCAAGGGTCGCACTTACCATAGCGGAATATCTGGCATTTGAGCAGAATATGCACATTTTGGTTATACTTACTGATATGACATCATTTGCCGAGGCTCTTCGTGAAGTATCATCCTCTAAAGGTGAAATACCTTCCAGAAAAGGATACCCGGGATATCTATATAGCGAATTAGCAACAATTTATGAACGTGCAGGAATAGTAGAAGATGCAAGTGGTTCCGTGACACAGCTTCCGATACTAACTATGCCTAATGATGATATAACACATCCTATACCGGATTTAACCGGATATATAACAGAAGGTCAAATAGTACTCGATAGAAATCTGCATGGCCAATCGATATATCCGCCTATTAGTATTCTCCCTTCGCTTTCGCGTCTTATGAAAGATGGCATAGGTGAAGGTTATACAAGAGAAGATCATCAGGATTTATCCAATCAATTATTCTCAGCATATGCTAAGGTTGGTGAGGCTAGAAACTTAGCTTCCGTTATCGGTGAAGATGAGCTCTCACCTATAGATAAAAAATACTTAGAATTCGGTAAGGAATTTGAAGGTCGTTATATTGGTCAGGGCGTAGCAGAAAATAGAACTATTGAAGAAACACTTAATCTTGGTTGGGAACTACTGGCACTTCTTCCTAAAGAGGAGCTGGATAGAATTGACACTAAGATAATAGACAAGTATTACCCAAAATCTGCTGACACATCCGCAGATTCCTAAAAGGGGGTGGCAAATTGGATCCCAGAGAATTTCCAACAAAGGGTAACTTAATGCTCGCTAAGAACTCTCTTACGCTTGCACATCAAGGCTATGACTTAATGGATAAGAAGAGAAACATTCTTCTTAAAGAGCTTATGAGTCTAATTGCAGAGGCAAAAGATATACAGGAAGAAATCGACTCTACTTTTACTAGAGCATATGCCTGTCTGCAAAGAGCGAATATTGAGCACGGAATAGGTAAGGTACAAGAGCTCGCATTTACCGTGCCTGTCGAAGATACTATTAAAATACAGACCAGAAGTATTATGGGAACTGAAATCCCACATGTTAAATATGACAATTCAAAAGACAATACTCTAACGTATTCTTTTAGTACCACTCATGAATCAATAGATATAACCAGACAAGCCTTTAGAGATGTTAAAGAACTTACTGTTAAGCTATCTATGGTAGAAAATGCAGCCTATCGACTTGCAACAAATATTAAGAAAACACAAAAAAGAGCAAATGCACTTAAGAATATCACCATTCCTATGTACACTGCCCTAGTTCATAATATTAATAATGCTCTGGAAGAAAAAGAACGTGAAGAGTTCACCAGACTTAAAGTTATCAAGCGTCAGCAGCAAAATGCTACACGCTAATCAATAGAAAAGTCTTATTCGTATGACCATCTCCGTCTGAATACGAATAAGACTTTTTTTGATATTTAGTATTCGAAAACTGCCACACCGTAGCCGGGCAGCCTATAAGAAATATGGTAAGGTCTATTGTCACAGTTGCCTTCCTTTGCCATATACTCTTCTTTTCTCTTACTTCCCTTGCCGCCATACTTCTTTTCTTCACTATTTAACAGAAGTTTGTATTCCTTTAGTACCGGTACTCCAACCTTATAATCTTTCCTCTCTACAGGTGTGAAGTTACAAACGAATAGTAAATTCTTCTTGTGACTCTTGCTCTTTCTAATAAAACTATAAATACTTCTATATCCATCATCTGCATTAATCCACTCAAATCCATCCGGATTGTCATCCTGCTCATATAGTGCCTTGTAATCTCTATACAGATGCAGCAAATCCTTTACCCAGCGAAGCAGAGTCTTATTCTCCCGCTCTTCCAATAAAAACCAGTCCAACTCACGTTCTTCGCTCCATTCCCTATGTTGTCCGAAGTCTTGTCCCATGAATAGAAGCTTCTTGCCATTATGTCCCATCATAAATGCATAACCGGCTTTTAAATTGGCAAATTTCTCTGCACCAATCCCCGGCATCTTCTCTATCATAGAGCCTTTCATATGAACCACTTCATCATGAGATAATACCAATATATAATTCTCACTATATGCATAGCTCATTGCAAAGGTCATTTGATTATGGTTACCACTTCTAAAGAAAGGGTCCAGTTTCATATATTCAGTGAAATCATGCATCCATCCCATATTCCACTTGAGTGAAAAGCCTAAACCATCATCCTCGACATCACCCGTCACTTTAGGCCATGCTGTTGATTCTTCGGCTATCATCATAGCACCCTTATTACGCCCCAGTACAACCGAGTTTAAGTGTTTGAAGAATTCTATGGCTTCTAAGTTTTTATTACCACCGTATTTATTTGCAATCCATTCGCCATCATTCTTACCATAATCCAGATATAAAATAGAAGCAACCGCATCTACCCTAAGTCCATCTATATGAAACTTCTCTATCCAAAATAAAGCATTAGAAATTAAAAAGTTTCTCACTTCGTTCTTTCCAAAATCAAATATCTTTGTTCCCCAGTCAGGATGTTCACCCATCTTAGGATCAGCATATTCATATGTAGGAGTACCATCGAAATCCGCAAGCCCATGGCTGTCTTTAGGAAAATGTGCAGGCACCCAGTCGAGAATAACACCTATGTGATTTTGGTGAAAATAGTTAATCATCCATGCGAAATCCTCAGGCGTTCCATATCTTGATGTAGGTGCAAAATATCCGGTTACCTGATATCCCCATGAGCCATCAAAAGGATGTTCTAATATTCCCATAAGTTCGATATGGGTGTATCCCATGTCTAGTATGTACTCAGTTACACTTTTAGCAAAGTCGCGATACGAATAAAATCCATCATCCTCTCTTCCCGGATGACGCTTCCATGATCCCATATGTACTTCATAAATAGAAACAGCCTCTTCATTGCTATTAAAGCTCACTCTTTTATTCATCCAGCGTTTATCAGACCATTTAATACTGGATATATCATTAATTCTGGATGCCGTACCCGGTCTGACCTCTGCAAAGTTTGCATATGGATCCGCTTTATATATATATTCGCCTTTCTTTGTTAATATACAATACTTATAGAGCATGCCTTCTTCTGCTCCCGGTACGAAGCATGTATATATGCCCATTGGTTCTCCGCGCTTCATCGGATTACTCTCTACTTCCCAGTCATTAAAGTCACCTACGACAGACACTGATTTTGCATTCGGAGCCCAAACAGCAAAGTAAGTCCCGTATTTGTTGTCCTTTTTACTCGGATGTGCACCCAGTCTTTTATATATGTCGTAATGTGTTCCCTGTCCGAATAAATAATGATCCAGTTCACCAATTTCCTGATAGTCGTTTTTCTTTTCCATAACTTAGCCCTCTTTCCACTTGTACCTAAATTATACGCTACTAAAATATAAAAATAAAGAGGTTCACATAATTACTTTACGGAACCTCTTTTCTTGAAATAATTTCTAACTATTTTTAAATTTTAAAATCTTCTTCTTTAAGTATTACACGGTCTGCGCTATCTGTACTCTTTCCAAACACTCTTCTTGCAAGATGTTTAACATTCGCTTTTTGAGAATGTGATATGGCTTCATCCATTATATCCTTCGCTTCGGCAACAGTTACTGCATGATCCTCACGCTGTAATGCATCAATTCTGCTATACAGAGCAAGTATACCCATCTCATCTAACCTATATCCGTTTTCCTTAGCATATGTCTGACCAAATGTAACTAATTCATCATTAATAAATATTGGTAATTCCAACTTAGATGAAAATTTCTTTTTAAAGTCAGGGTTAGCTGTTAGTATACGCTCAAGTGGCTTTCTTTGATCTTCTAAAACGAAGAGTAATTCGCCTGTTTTTCTTTCCATTAATATACTAAGTTCTTTTATAGTTCTTGAATTTAGTTTACCGGCTTTTTCAATGATTATAGCTCCACCTTTAAGTTTTGCAAAGATTGCTCCAAGTTCTTTCTTGTTTAAAGACTCTCCCGTAACAATTGCTATTTTACCCTGTTTTAGATTTCTTTGCTTTTGAATTGCCTTTACTATATCAACGGCTAATACAGTCTTTCCTGAACCTTTGCGTCCTACGACAAGGATATTTCCGGTATTAGAAGTTCCCTCTCTTCTGGCTCTTCTGTCGTTATCAAGTACTTCAACTATCTGCTCACTCATTCCCCTTACAGGTACAAAGTAAGAAAAGAGTTTCTTCTGATCCTCAGTTAGTCCGGCTTTTAGTCCTATCTCACTAGTAGCATTTAAATCATATCGACCTGTAACAACAAATCCTGTATCAAAAGGTACACCACCCTTAGATTTCTTAATACGTCGTTGGATTTCTTCTTCACTAGGTTCTTCTAAGCCCTCTTCCAGTGCTTTATCTAAATCGAATTCCTCTTTTTCCTGTTCTTCGTCTTCGAGTTCGTCGTCTTCGAGTTCATCATCTTCGAGTTCGTCTTCGTCAAAATCGTATTCAGCCTTGTCCTCTACTTCTTCAGCTTCCTCTTCGGCTACGACTTCATCTTCGAAATCATCATCATATTCTTCGTCGTTTTCTTCATCTTCAAAATCATCGTCTTCGTCAAAATCATCTTCATCATCTAAACTTTCAATAAATTCTTCTTCGAAATCGTCGTCGAAATCATCTTCAAAGTCATCTTCAAAGTCATCTTCAAAATCATCATCATACTCTTCGTCGTCCAGATTGAATGTTTCTTCTTCCTCTTCATCAGGCTCTACCGACTCTTCATTTGACGAATCAACAACATCTCCAAAATCTTCCGCAAAATCATCCTCGTTAAAATCATTAACCGGTGTTTCTACGTCGTCATCCATCTCAATTACAAATTCATCGTTAGTGTCTGCGTCTTCTTCATCGTCTGCGTCATCTTCTGCATTGTCATCATTTTCAAATGCGTATTCTTCGTCGTCAGCATACTCTTCTTCATCAGACTCATCAACAAATAATTTATCAGTAGAAAAATCCGGTTTTTTTGCTTTTTCTTGTTCTTCCAGTTCCGCACGTCTTCGATAATCCTCTTCTAATTGCTTCTGGACCTTCGCACGTTCAATTTCCAGTCGCTCCTCTGATTCTTTTCTCTCTCTATCCAGACGTTCTTCGTCTATTTCCTTCTGAGCCTCTATTGCTTTTGCATGTTCTTTCTGCTTCTCTTCCCACTCTGATAATAGATCATCTATTCTCATCTGGGCATCCATCTTTAATTCCTCATCAGTTCCGGTACTTGTTTTTTCTGCAGGAACCTCTTTGCCGCTCGCATGTAAAACACCCTTTGCTATAGCGTCTTCAAAACTATTTCCGGAAATAACTGTCCTAATAGGTGACACTGTATCGGATTCTGTATCCGTTTCTGTATCCGCTTCCGTGCCGGAATAGTCTTCTTCCTGAATGTCATTTGTATCAATTTCATGAGCCGGCTCTTCATCTATCTCAGGGGCAATGCTCTTTACCACCTCTTCCTGAGCCTGGTTGGACTTATCTATTTTATTAAAAATGCTCGCAGCTACATTGCCTACAGGCACAAAGTTCTTTTCCTTTGGTTTGTCATCATACTTTTCCTGCTGTAATGGGGTAAGTGGTTTGTACTGCATTTTCAATTCCATAGCTTTATATACATATGTTCCTTCACTAAACCACAGAATTAAGTCATCACATTCCTCAATACATTTTGCCGTCATTCCGGCCTTACTATATAAATCAGCAAGTTCATAAGCCCATCTCTCAACATACTCGGCTTCTTTTAGTTCTTCAAGTATAGCTATTTGCTCTTGAAAATCTGCATTTTGCATCTTTAATATCTTATATTTTAATATATATTGATTCGGATCCTTAGGTGAAAGTTTTACAAACTCATCATAGCAGTCAGAAGCCTCTTCTATTTCACCGACTTTTAAAGCCAAAAGGGCAAGTCGATACATTATTTTCTTACTTCCCGGAGAACGGTCATATGCTACAAAAAGGATTTCTCGACTCTTTTTGTAATCTTCGGTATGCTCATATATTTCACTAACACTATTTAGCATAGAGACATTCTTTACTCTTCTCCAGTCAATTGTATCTGCGATTTCCATCGCCTTTTTGTACTGTTTATTCTCCATGTAATCAAGCATTTGTTCTGTTTTAACTTTATACTCGTATTTATCCAAAGGGGTCACCTCACCTTTCTTTTGCATCATTTCTAGTTTATCATACGGATATGCTTCTGTCAAAATAATGGCGCCATTCCAATGAAGGCAATTACGCTTGCATCCATACTCTCGTATGAGATGCTATTCACCTCGCCACTATGTACATCAATATATCCAACACCGGTCGTATCATATCCCGTTAATATAAGCTGTCTCCCATCATTCATGACTGAAATTATCGGAGTGTTGCTATTAATCAAATATACGCCTTGTTCCGTACTTATCCCCGTCAAATTTAAAGCATAATATTCTTTCAAATTATTTATCGCAGTAATAGGTGTTTCTCCTTTTAACATAGCATCTCTAACACTTGCGATTAAGTCTTCCTGCTCTGTCACTGAATACTGTAACCGTCGATTTCCTCTCTCCCAAATATAGGTTTGTGTACTATCAACTACAGTTCCCGCAACTGCTTCTGCTGCTATAACAGCCTCTCCTGCCCTCTCATAAATTCCTTGAAGCTTCCCTTGTCCATATACATAGAATCTATTGTTTTTCGTATCCTCTTCAAAACTTATGGTTAATGGGCTTTCATATAGAACCATCTTTGGCGTTAGAATCTTGGCATCTTTATCAGAAATGCCATTGGCAAATGTGAGTCTCATCATCGTTCCTGACGCTTTGTCACTATATGCTTCCAGATATATATTGCTTGCATCCTTCTCTTCATTATTCACTATATAGTCGTCTGCGATTTCATTATATACATCCGATTCTTTAGTTGCTCTTTTGAGAGTTATCATATTATCTTCAATAATTGCACTTGTTATATATATATTCTCTTCTTTATATGTTTTTATTGTTTTGGCACTGTTATCTTTTATAATTATCTCGGACATAGCCTCGACTTGTTCTCCAAGTGTAGTATTACCCACACTTCCTTCTTTAATAGTGCCATATACAAAGTCATCTGCTACAAACCCAAGTGGTTTTACAGATTCGCCTTCTTCACTTTCAATCTCTTGCTTTTTCCCACTTTCTAAATTAAGAACTGTAATCTCAGTTATTTTATCATTTTCAATTTTAGAACCATATGCAATTTTATTTCCGCTGTCAGATATCGCATATTGGTCTTTATGTAAATCGCTTACAATTACCTTCTCATCCTTACTTGACTCTTCGGATGTTATCTCATGAAGCGTTCCATCAATCATTACATAAAATACGTCTTCGGATGTGCTGTAATAAATTAGCTGTCCCATTTCTATAGCTATTTCTTCATAAGAATGTTTACTTTCAATAAATATTTTCTCATCCACAGAGCTTTTAGACGTATCATAATAGTAAATTGCCACGCCATTTTGGCCTTCATGATTACCTCTATTCATATAGCCATATACTCCGAAAGTAGTGTTTCCATTGTCATCTATACTTAATAGTGTAATGCTATAATCATTTCTTAGATTTCTTTCATCAACTCCCGCATCCTGAAAACTAAATACTTTAGCCAACTCATCATCAACTTTATTGTAGCTCCAAACTTCGCCTGCCTGAACAAAAGAAACTCCATTGCCATCGCCATTTACAAGGTACTTGGTATCCTTAGATACTATTCCAAGATTGAGACCTTTCGAGCTTAGCAGAGTCCCCGAGGTATTGAGCATCTTGTCCATTGTTCTATTATAATCCAGAAGATAATATTTGTTATTTTCGCTATTATAGCGAATTTTAAACACCTCTGTTACTTTATATGTGTCTTCATCTTCACCATTTTCCTTTGCCAATACCTTGTATTCCAATTTAATAGTAGAATAGTTGGCCCTAAGCTCCATATAGCTGTAACGTATTTTGTCCGTAACTTTTGGACTTAAATCTCCCCATGTGACAGCATCCAGATTGTTTCTGATACTTACGCTTGAGTAATTGTTATTATCTACCGTGATATCCGGTTCTATATAATCGGTAATGTCACTCTCTTCAGACTTCTCTATCGCTTCCTCGTGAAATTCATGTGCAAAGTTTAGACATTGTTCTGCATAATTCGTATCTCCATTTGCTATTCTTGTGAAGTAGCTTATTGGGCTGTCACTGCCAATATCCATAGATATTTTAATAATTCGCTCCGCATCTAAAATCCCTTCTTTACTTAGGTCAATCTCTTCCCTGTCACCCGGATTTTTAATGCTTCCACTTTCAAGTTCCGTACCACCATCAAGAGTATAAATCGTATAGTTTAACTCACTAATTTTTGCATCATATTCTTGTATAGTAATATTCAACTTTTGATTATATACCGGTGTAATCGTTCCTCTCATACTTGTAAGATTCATTTCCCCGGTATATCCGGATAACGCATTCACACCATATTCTTTTGTCATAAAAGAAATTTGGGGCAGAGTCGCTTCATCCATGTCTGCAGTCATATCGTCATTGCCTTTATTGGTTATATTTGAAAAGAAAATTATTGCAGCAATAAATACCACGACTAGTATTCCCGCATGTATAATTCTATCTCTTATTTTCATTATCTATCCTCTAATAACTTCCCTATCGTGGGTTCTATTTTAAGAAAGTTCTCAATTTCTTTAATCTGATTCAAATTATTAGTAGTACTACCTTTTGTTGCTCTTATTAATATGTTTTTGGGGGTATGTTCCATTTCAATAAACTCTAGTATTTGGCTGTCATATCCTACGCTTTCCAAATATTCGGCACGAAGTGCATCTGTAATAAGTGATGACATTCTTTCCTTTATCAAGCCATACTTGAAAATTGGCTTTAATAATTCATTATTTATTTGTGAATTTACTTCGTGTTGACAGCATGGTACAGAAAGTATAACTCTCGCATCCCAATCCACTGCCTTTTCAAGCGCATAGTCTGTAGCTGTGTCGCATGCATGAAGAGTCACCACCATATCCACTTTATTGAAACCTTTAAAATCCTTGATATCTCCAATATGGAACTTCAATTTCTCGTATCCATACTTATTGGCAAGATTGCTGCAATTCTTAATAACCTCTTCCTTTAAATCAAGTCCTATCATATTCACTTTATAATTGTTTTTTACCACAAGATAATAATATATTGCAAATGTTAAATAGGACTTCCCACATCCAAAGTCAACTATTGTAAGTTCTCTATCTTTTGGAAGTGCAGGTAATACATCTCTTATGAATTCTAAGAATCGATTTATTTGTCTGTACTTATGAAACTTGTCTTTTAGTACTATACCCTTATCATTCATTACTCCTAAATCAATTAAAAAAGGTATCGCAATACCCTCTTCCAATATATACTTCTTACTTCTGTTGTGTTCAAGTGTGTTCTTTTCATTATGTTTATTTGTTTTCTTTATTGTTACTTTTCCCTTTTTACTAATTAATATCAAACATTCATAGCTTGCCGCAGCAATATTAACTTGCCTATATCTCAAAATACATTGCATGATATATTCAATTGCTTCCTCTTCATTGTAGTTATTATGGAATGCCTGATTGTCTTTGAATGTCTCCACTTGGAACTTGACCTGATGTTTTATTAAAATAGGGCGAATCTTAATTTTACTAATTCCCTGTTTGTCTCTTGGGCCACTAATATAGATATATATTAGATCGTCATTTATAGAATCTCTGATAATTTTATTTAATTCATTCATAGGTTATATTCTACCCTTTTTTTTTCCTAAACGCAAGAAAAGACGACCGCAGTCACCTTTTCTTAAGTTCTAGTTCACAATTGGAAATTTGATTTCAACTTTAAATAAATCTCCGTCTACAAATAACTTGAATTTTCCACCTTGTAGTTCCGTAAGACTCTTCGCTATTGAAAGCCCTAGTCCGCTTCCTTCCTTAGTTCTTGACTCATCACCTCTTATGAATCTCTCTGTAAGTTCGTCGGGTGTAATATTCAATTCCTCTTCGGACACATTTTTCAAATAAAACAAGGCATTACCGTTTTCTACTTTAAGTTCACTATAAACTCTAGTTCCCGGCATAGCATATTTTGATACATTATTATAAATGTTTTCCAATACTCTCCAGGTTCTCTTTGAGTCTGCTCTAATAATAACTTCTTGCTGAGGCAAAGTTAAAACCTCATGTAGTTTACGCTGAGCCAGTTTTTCTTCAAATTCGCCACTGGTTTGCTGTATCATCTCAACAAAATTGATATTTACAAGTTCAAGTTTAATATTGCCCGAGCTTACTTTAGATGCTTCAACTACATCTTCGGTAAGGGTCTTTAATCTCTGTGCCTTATCATCTAAAATATCCAGATACTTAATGATTTTAGGATCCTTAAAATCCTCCTGCTTTAGCAGCCCGACATAATTAATTATTGATGTAAGAGGAGTCTTTATATCATGTGATACATTAGTTATTAAATCCGTCTTCATTCGTTCACTTCGCAGGCTCTCATCCACCGCTTTTCCAAGGCCCTCACCGATAGTATTAACCCTTCTTGCTATTTCAAGCTGCTCTCCTTTTAAATGCTTAGAAGTTATCTTATAGTTCAAATTTCCATTCGCTATTTCTTTAATCCCCTTGTGAATGGCAAGCCTTCCAAGTGCAGTTCTAATTAAATAAATAAATGCTGCCACCTCAGTTATGAGTGCAAGAAATATACCAAAGCCTGAACTATTTGAAAATCCTATCCAATGGATTATCACAATTGTTGCGAATACCAAAATAGTTTTCCACAGTGTGCCTATGTTTCTGAATAAACCGGATATAGTATTTACTACAATCTTTAGCAAACTATTGCTCCAAAGTATTCCGGCTTTTATCATCCGTACCAGACTAAGGAGTGCTATTAAACACGCTGCTGTTAGTAGTGCTCCAAGTGGAATAATAGCAATCAATATTTCATTTTCCTCAGTGGAGGCGAGATGCATTGTTCCACCCACAAGAGCCACACCAAGTAATACTATCACAGTTACATGAATTACTGCTGCTAACTCCGTCTTGATTTTATCAATAACCGTAAGATGAAGCTCATTATCTTGCATTCTACGACCTGCTATCATGCAAAGCCATATTAAGCATATTAAAAATACTGATATTGATACCAAAACTATTTTCTGATATGAATTTGCATTGGTTACGTAATTGTCGTAAGTTTTGGCATTAATTGCAAATGTATCCTCGATAGGGAATGAAGTATCCACGGAAATTATATAAATGAAATCCGAGTTATTATTTGCAGCTTCTAAAACCGTGTTGGTCCAATCTTTAGCACTCGCTGATTCTACGTTAGATTCAAAGTCACTAACCCTTTCAGATGTCATAATATATTTGTTCTTTTTCATTTCGTCAATATAACTATCCAACTTATCATAACTTGTATAACTGCTGTTATTCGTATACAATACCTTGTTCTTAGTATCTGCCAATATATAATGTAAGTTTGTATCGCCCTCCTGATATGTCTTCATTATACTATTATATGCATCTGCATTAGATCCTATTGATGAAACAACATTACCCAACATAGTAAACATGTTTGAAAGTTTGCCGTTCCATTCTTCATTTTCATTGGCGATTTCCAATATACTGTCTACACCATCCGGTTTAGCATTCTCTGCAATGCTCATTCCATCATAGAACCAGCACGAATTATAAACCACCTCATTATTCTTATTGATAATCGGATTATTCTCGTGTTCTTGCAGATAAGATACTAGTTTGTCATCATCCCAATTACTTGATTCTTCATCATCAAGGTTAATACTTAGGTCATCTTTAAAAATCTCTTTGCTAAAGTCCAAATATCTGAAATATTTATAACTGCCGTCTGACTTTCTACACACAACTATATTATTATCATTTGATAAATAGTTGTCTTGGTATTCATATTCGATGGAATTATTCCACTTCTTTAATTCACCGAGAGTATATGCAAATCCCGACTCATTTTCTCCGGAAATAGTGCCATTGTCATTATATTGTTTAATATCTACTAGTGTATCATCATCAAATTCGCCGCCCTTTAGCGTATTCATCTCAAATCCTACAACACCTCGTAGAATCCGGTGTGTACTATTCTCTAAATCCTCACCAAAGGCTTTTGAATCGTAATATTTTTCCGGACGCTCTTTTAACATTATCTCTGACATGGACGGTAAGTTTTGCAAATACCATGCCACACCACTCATCGCTACTACTGATGTAATAATCGTAAGTACTACCAAAACTACTTTAGTAACATTACTTCTATACCATTTCTTCATAATAAAATGATCCTTTCTAATAAGGATTTAGCATTTTTCCACTTTATAACCGACGCCCCAGACAACTTTCAAATATCTTGGGTCCTTCGGATTAATCTCAATCTTCTCTCTTATATGTCTAATATGAACTGCCACTGTGTTATCAACCCCTATTGCATCTTCGTTCCATATACTTTCATAAATCTGATCAATAGAAAATACTCTTCCCTGATTTTTAACGAGTAAAAATAGTATCTGATATTCAATGGGTGTAAGCTTTACTACCTCACCGTCTACAGTTACTTCTTTTAAATCATCATTAACGGATAGTCCTCCTGATGCATATATGGTGTCACCCATCTCTTCAGCTTTTGAGCCAAGCTTAGTATATCTTCTCAACTGAGATTTAACTCTTGCTACCAGCTCCAGAGGACTAAAGGGTTTAGTAACATAGTCGTCAGCACCAACGTTTAATCCGAGAATCTTATCTGCATCTTCAGACTTTGCAGATAGGATAATTATCGGCATATTGTTTTCTTCTCTTATTTTCAAAGTTGCTCTGATACCATCGAGTCGTGGCATCATAATATCTATTATAAGCAAGTTGATTTCCTGCTCTTTAAGAATATTGAGTGCTTCTACACCATCGTAGGCCTTCAATATTTCATACCCTTCTTGCATAAGATATATTTCTATTGCTTCTACTATTTCTTTATCATCATCACATACTAAAATCTTAGCCATTTTCATCACCTCCCTTATACTATACTAGAATACTCTCTATTTTTTAAGACCTTATTGTGTAATTTCTTAAGAAAGTTTGAATATTCCTTTTGTTTTGTTTAAGGTTTTGAACAAACTTTAGACATAATTAAGTACTATACTCTAGACATAGATAAATGAACAACATCATTTATCTACCCCCCTCATAAAGTTACATCCTAATAGATGTAAACTTTACTCTCATTCCTTTAGATAACTATAATAAAAACAGAAACCCCCAAACCATGAGGCAAGGGGGTTTTTGCTGTATATATAGGAACTTATCCGAGAAGTATGATGCCGGTTTCACGATGAACGCAAAGGTGGTTGCAAAAGTGGTTGCCCTTGACCACATAAAGAAATTTGTGTATAATTTCTTTATAAGGAGGTGCTGTTATGCCTACAATTCGTTCAAGCGCAGATTTGCGCAATAGCTATAATGAAATATCTACATTTTGTCATGATTATTCTGAACCTGTTTTCATAACCAAGAATGGGAAAGGTGACCTTGCTGTCATGAGTATTGAAGCCTATGAACAGCTTGTCGGACGTTTTGAATTATATGGACTACTTCAGGAAGGGCTTACGGATGTAGCCGAAGGAAGGACTCGTCCATTTTCCGAAGCTATGGCCGATTTAAGGAACCACCGTAAATGATAAACTATCAGATCCGCATTACATCGGCCGCCGAAAGGGACATAGCGCACGCAACGGACTACATCGAATTAGCATTGAAAAATCCGCAGGCTGCAGATAATCTGCTTGATGAAGTGGAACATCAGATAACTGCTCTGACACAGCTCCCGGAGAAATTCCCTCTTGTCGAGGATGAACTGCTGGCTTCCTGGGGAATTCGATTTACTCTGGTGAATAATTACCTTGCTTTTTATGTTATTGACCATGGTGAACAGCAAGTAAATATCGTAAGAGTTCTATATGGTAAGAGCAATTGGGTTTCTATTTTGAAACACAATTTTCCTCTTGCATAAGAAAAGAGGGTGTCATTTTTGACAGCCCCTTTTTTAGGTTCTCACTTAATGGTGGAGACTCACCGCTTTTTTAATATTCCGTCACATTTTGTACGTTTTAAAATCGTACTCAAGTTCAAGTTCTACCGTGAGTTCAACTGTATTCTTCCAATTTCCATTCATCTCTCCATTCAATATATGGAATGTTTCCATTGAATTTAATTGGAAGCCAAATGTATGTTGCCTCGCTTGTTTCAGCTTCAGCAATTCCGTTTAAAACAGATGATTTTGCCATCCAACGATCTCCTATTGCTATATATAACCCGGATATTGTTGGATGTTTAAAAACACTACTAAATTGGCAGTCAAAACTTGTATTTCTCACATCATTTAGGCAAGGGTTTCCTAAAACCTTATAGGGTCCATGCATCAAATCTGCCATAGCTACTTCACTTGGATTAGGATTATATCCCGTTGTTCCCGAAGATATAATATAGTATTTATTGCTGCGCTTGAAAAATACCGGGGCTTCTCTTGCCGCAGGTGGTTCCTCATGCGGAAAATGGGATGAATAATTTCCTGTTATATTCAAATAGTCATCTGTCATATCTGCGATAACTACTTCTGTGTGAACTCTATCTGCTATGAAATATCCTTTTCCATCTCTTTCATCTATCCATATATCAAAATCCCCCATTTCCATTCCTAGTGGTCTTATGTAATGGAGCATCTCAAATTTATCAGTTATTTTATCAGCTACTGCAACTCCCATATATTGCACTGTCCAATCACTGTAATCATTTTGTGAACCTGCAAACTTTACCCACATAACAAATTGATTAGTCCTTTTATTGTGAACGATATGAGGTCTATCCATTATTCTATCCGGGTGCATGGGGTCTTCTATTTTATCCTGAGGTTCCAGAATCGTCCCTTCGTCTTTCCAGTTGTAAAAATCCTTTGATGAATAAAGCTTCACACCGAAATGCCAATTATTCCCTCCTGCGATATACTTTTCTTTATTTTCTCCATACCAGTAATAAATTCCATTGTGATGTAAAATAGAACCTCCATGCACTTGTATAAGTTTACCTTCCGTATCATACAACGGTTGCCCCGGTTTTATTGTATTATAAGTATCCATCGATATCCTCTCTATTGTCAATATTTTACGGTTGTCTTCTGACCTTGTTTCAATACGATTCTATTATTATTAATTAATAATTCCCCACCTTTTTGAGTAGATAAAACGCTTATCTCATTTGAGCTCATCGAAACATCAACATATCCACCGGGCAACGGTACTCTTCCTGATATACTTCCAGCACCCCCAAGCTTTGGCTCTACTTCAAATGTATTATAAGCAATTCCTGTATTTTTAACACCTAGTCTGTATCTTCCCAACAAAAAAATAGGGCTTGCACTCCACGCATGACATAATGATTTTTCATAAGGATTCCCGTACATCGAATAGTGCTCCACCCCATTCTTTGACGGATCAAATTCCTCATAAAAAGTAGTGGCTCCAATATCCAGCATTGCGCCATAATATTCCTTCATCAACGTTTCTATAATATCATCATTTCCCGACTCACAATGAGCTAGATTCTCGTAAAACTTGAAATACGGAGTTGTAATCCGGCTTATATCGTTGTTTAAAATAACATTGTCGTAAATAGATTGTTTTGTTTCATCACTGCACGGTAGAAAATGATATGCCAGTAAATTATTCTGCCTTGTAATATTTTTTTCTTTTGATTCATAGCTATCAATAAATGCCCCTACGCTTTTATCATAAAAACGTTCTTTGATTGTGGAAATTAATGACTTAGATAAGATATCATATTTTTCAGAAGAATATTCTAATACTTTACAAAGCTCAGCATAACAAGATAATGCTTTAGCAAACAATATTTGCTCACCACACACAGCTCCTGTCTTATCCATATCACACCAGTCTATGAATATCCAGTCCCCTGTTTTTTCTCTTATTAATCCATCATTATCCGTACGATTTATGCAAAATTCTATCACTTCACACAGCTGCGGATGAATCTGCCTTACAAACTCTTTGTCTCCATATGTAATGTAATATTCATAACAACTGATTATCCAGAAAAACGTATAATCCATTATAGTATTTATGTGTTGTTTAAAAGGAAGCTTGCCACCAAGAGCTATCAATGAACGTTTCTCAATATTTTTATCCATAAATAAATAATGATTTACAAATAGGCTTTGATATACATCACCCGACCACACCCATCTATCTCTTTTAATTCCATCCAGAAAGAACTCTCTGCAGTTTAAATGAAATGTATATGCAGCTACATCCCAAATTTTATTTATAACGGCATCATCACTTTTAAAGTTACCTATGTATTCCAAAGGTAAATACTCATACTCTGCTTCTAGCTCTACATTATCGTTCTTCACATATACATATCTGAATGCATATGCCGGATAATCTACTTTCTCATCATTTATTATTTGATTAAAATGTATTACACTCATATTTTCATCCATGGACTCTTCTCTAGTTTCTCCGAACCCAACGAAAACTGTCCCTTTTTCCCGGGTAAATTTAAATTTTGTTTTGGCAAATACTTCCTTACCAAAGTCAAATAGTATTCCCCCCTCTACATTTTTCTTACTTTTAAATGCAATTTTTTTATACTCAAACGGAAATATATCCGGGCTTTTATCTTTACAGTTAAACTCATGGTATGTTCCTACAGGTGCTCTGTCCGGTGTAACATCATCTGCCATCCAAGTTTCATCAGTTTCAACCTCACCGTCTACAAAAAGACATGGAAAAGTATTTGGATTAGTAACTCTGATTAACAAGGTATACTTTCCACTTGGCAGACTGATTTTGTTCAGTCCTCTATATTTTATTAATTCTCCACTCTCAGTTTCTAGCTCAACAGTAAACTCCCCACATGCATAAATATTAATTACTCCACCTTTAGTATTAATTTCTTTTGAAAACTGCACTACCGTATCCGGTGAATATATTTTCCATACAGGAGCTTCTACATAACCATATGACTGCCTCCGATTATGTACAAGCATATTGTGATATACTTCAAATTCTCCAAATTTCCATATCCATGTACTCATATTCGTTCCTCTCTAAATTGCTGTGTTAAGTCTAACTCTTATCGTCTGCCCTTTGTGTACATATAGTTGGTAATTGGCTTCATCACCATTTCTTCTATACTCGCACACCCATCTATCGCCATCAAAATGTCCTTCTTCAATTGTCAAGAAATGTAATTGGCTTGATATATTTGACTGTATAAATGCATATGGCTTTTCCTCATTTGCATTTGGTATTCGTGTAAACTCAAGACAAAGGCCTGCTCCTGAAATATAAAACTCACCTTCTCCACAATCGACAAGAATTCCCCTACCTCTTTCATTTATATAGTTTTCATTTTCAGAAACATTAAGATTAATTCTTGATCCAAAGTAATGCTGCGGTTTATTAGGATTATTAATAAAACTAACTACAATATGGTAATCACTAGTTTTTATATACTGCCATGTTGAAAACTCCTGCTGTGTTATTGCATGTACATTACCGGTTCCTCTATTCTTAATGAGTATTGGTGAAAGTGATGATATCATTCTCATTGACGATGCGACGTACTCAGCTTCTTCAGTGAGTTCGTCATTATAAATTCCACTTTCAGCTCCAAATGCACATACTCCAATTGCATTATATTCTGCAACCGCAATCAATAAATTCATGGCGGGACCTACTCCGCCATGCAATGATTCAGGAATAAACAGAGGATTGTCTTCACTATTATAAGCATCACATGCTTTTCTAAAATCGCGTTCCGCAGCCAAATATATGTCCGGTCCGTATAAATATATATCCTTTGCGATTTTCTTATAAATGTCAATAACTCTAGAGACCGGCCCGCCTGAAATATATGAATGTCCCGGTTCCTCATACCCATTTACCTCAATACTTATGTTTATAATATAAGGTATCTCAAATATTTCTTTTGCTTCACTCGCCAGCTCCTGTATATATGATGCAAATTGCCAGGCTGTGAATGCTTCATTTGCATGTCGACCGAACACATCCTTCCAGTTATTCTTTTGTACATTATGCTTATCTCTTATTATTTCCGGTACTTCATTGTTAAATTGCATTGTCGACTTCGCTGAATAATCTCTGTCTGTGCCTACAAGTCCCACTTCATTTTCTACTTGTATCGCAATTACTGTTCCATCTCTATCATACTTTTCTACAAACTGAATAAACTTTAGAAATGCCTTCTTATCTCTGTCAAGCGTCTCTTCGCAATTGGCTGTTAATGACTCCACCGCAATTCCGGCAGCATTTTCAGCTAGCTTATACACAGATGGATTTGTCTTAACATATTCCGGAGAATACGTTGACAATCCATTTTTACTAAACCCGAACCAAAGTGGTATTAAAAACAAGTTTGCTTCTTTTGCTTTGTCGATGAGTTCTTTTACATCATCAAATTTGTAAACATTTTCTATCGGCTCTACACTTGACCAATACACAGGTGCTTCTAACAAATTACCACCATGTTTTTTTATCGCACTAATTGTAATATCAATCATATCTGTACTTGACGAGGAATTATGACATTGCAAACCGGTAAGCAAGACTTTATTACCTTTTCGATCTTGAAAAAAATCATTCTTATTCTTCATACATCTCCCTTTCACATATACGCATTATTCAAAGACAAACCAGTTTAAATCACAGAGCCATCCACTATGCAATTTACCTGATACGGCTTTTAAGCACACCTCGTGGATGCCGTCTACAGCTTCAACATCGCACTCAAACTCATGCCAATTCCATGGCCCTGTTCCATTAGTATCGCCAATATAACATTTACCTATACACTTTCCATTGTACCCGTCGATGCGAATTTCAATAACTGTATCCGAAAGAAAACTTGATGCAGAACATCTGAATTTACTGACTCTATTTTCAAAATTAAAATATCTAAATATTGCGCAATCACCATCAGCAAACTTAGTAAGGTATTCTTTATGTACACCATCCTCAATATAATGAGCACTTCTAACACCCGTATCTTTTTCATCCCTTATTCTATTGTGTAACGCTGCCTCTCTCCATCCACTTGTCGGTGCTTTCCCAAATAACATATCGACTTTATCATTTGTCATTTTTCTTGGCTGTCCCCATATAAAACTACAGGATCGATACGCATCTATCTTTGTTCTTACATCGATTGGTTGTTCTACTCCCTGAGTAGTCATTACCACTTCCGCTATATCGCCATTGCTATCAAAATAAATAGGCTCAATACATGCTTTACGTCCTCCCATTTCATATCCGAAGCAAGCTCTATGATAAACCAGATACCAATTATCCTTGAAACACACAATCGACCCATGATTGTTCCATGCTGCAATGTCGCAGCTTACATTGTCGATAATTACTCCTCTTTTTTCAAATGGACCAAGAGGTGATTTACTAACTGCATAACTCAGACATGTTGCATAGCCTCTATCAATATCACAGTATATCAAATAATATGTATCACCACGTTTTCTCATCGAGCTTCCCTCATGAAATCCGTGAATATCTTCTGTAATCAACCTAGTATTTAATGTATCCGACTCCAATTCATACATATTATCTTTTAGCTTTGCACCTCTTAATGAGAACTGTCCCCAATATAAATATGCACATCCATCATCATCAACAAACACTGCCGGATCTCCACATGATGGAAAGTCCGTACCTTCTATAGGTTTGGCTTCCAAAAACGGACCCGTTGGACTATTTGAAAAAGCAACGCATTGCTTATTATCTGCTGTAAAGTAGTAATAGTACTGCCCATCTTTTTCTATACAGTCTATAGCCGGCATTTGCTCAATCTTTGTGAAGTCTACAGCCTCTCTTGCATCAAATGCTTTCTCATGCTCTTTCCAATTAATCAAATTTTTTGTGGACCACACGGATTGCCATGGATCCATTCCAAATCCGCCGGTGCGGTCATTGGAGGCATATAGGTATAGTGTATTTTTATCATTTTGCCACACATGTGGCTCACCATCCGGTGCTGAATAATATAATGGTAGTATGGGATTCATACTTCATCCTCCTCGTATATAAACAATTTATTTTGAATAGTGTCAGCATACCAAATACCACTATCTTTCACTGTCCTCTTTTGAGTGTCAAAGTCAACATGGATTAGTCCAAAGCGAGATTGAAAACCACTATTCCATTCCCAGTTATCAGTTAATGACCAGACATAATATCCTTTTATATCAACACCCTCATTTATGGCTTTTCTTATCCAATATAAAAATCCCTTAATATACTTGATACGTTCGTTATCGTGGATCTTCTTGTCTACAACGCATTCATTATAAGATGGAGTCCCATTTTCAGTAATATATATTGGTATAGTCAGTCCATAATCTTTCTTCATCATAATGGCGGCATCATAAACAGATTTAGGATAATATTCCTGCCCGTTATCTTGAAAATTACCTCCTTGTTTCCTATTTTTATTCTCTGCCTCCATGAGCTGTTTGTCAGCACAATCGAGAACTCGGTTATAACAGTTTAGACCAAAAAAATCTAATGATTGACTTATTTGTTCATAATCTCCGGTTTGTATATCCGGCATACAACTATTCTCTTCCATATATTCAATCAATTCATCTGTATAACTTCCATTAAAAATAGGATTCAGATACGACCTATATGATTTCTCATTTTCAAGTTCAGCCAATTTTATATCATCTAAATTATTTTTTCTATAGGGATGGTGATTCCATATGTCAACAACTATTCCTATTTTGCTATTTTTTAGGTTTTCTTCTCTAAATCGTTTTATCCCTTCGCCATGTGCACGTAAAATATTGTGATTTGCACATCTACCCTCTAACTCAGAGTTATGTCCCGGTGCAAATATCCCTTTTGAATAGCCCACATATGTAGCAATTGGCTCATTTATTGTAGCCCAAAGGGGAATTTCATTTCCAAATATCCTAAATAACTTACTTGTATACTCCCCATACCAGCTAGCTATATCACGATTAAGCCACCCACCCCTGTCTTCAAGTGCTTGTGGTAAATCCCAATGATACACTGTAGCATTAGGTATGATTTCATTTTGTAAAAGTTCGTCTATTACCCTTTTATAGAAATCAACTCCTTCTTCATTTATCTCTCCAACTCCATTAGGGAATATTCTTGACCATGAAAATGAGAAACGAAAGCTCTTTATATTCATCTCTTTTGCCAATTTAATGTCTTGTTTATATAGATTATAAAAATCACAACTTGTCGTTGGTGTTGACCCATCTAATATATTGTCCTTATTTTTTGCAAAGTTATCCCATATAGACGGGCTTCTTCCTCCTACATTTGCTGCACCTTCAATTTGTGCCGCGCTTGTAGCAACTCCAAATAAAAAATCCTCCGGAAAAACAATTTTATTCATAGTCTTTCTATCCTTTCACTGCTCCTGCTGTCATTCCTGCAACCACCTGTTTCTGAAGTGCCAGGAAGAATATTATAACCGGAATCATTGTTATAACAGCTGATGCAAAAGCAACATTATAGTCTGCACCATATGCTCCAAAGAACACATACTGCTGCATCGGAATTGTCTTAATTGACTCTTGCTGCAATAGTAATATCGAGACATTAAACTCATTCCATACGCTCAAGAACTGTAATGATGCAACTGTTGCTAAAATTGGTTTAAGTAACGGGAACACAATAGTAAAAAAAATTCTTAACTTACCTGCCCCTTCAATTTCGGCTGATTCTTCAAGTTCAATAGGTATTCCTCTAACAAACCCAATAATCATTACAGTCGAATATGCAATTGCTAATCCTGAAATCATTATAATTGCACCTATACGTGTATTTAACAAGCCTAGCGTTCTATACATTTTATATACCGGTATCATAATTACTTGAAATGGCAGCATCATCGAACTAATTAAAATGGTTTCGTATATTCTATATATTCTTTTATGATATTGTCTTCCTATTGCATATGCCGCCGTTGCCGCTACTAAAACAATAAGAATAACGCTAAAAACTGTTATAAATATACTATTTTTCATTGATGTAAATATATTTGCCTTTTCAATTGCTTCAGCAAAATTTTCCCAATGAATTGAACTAGGTAATGAAAATATACCTTGTCCTGTTTCCTGCTTTGATTTCACCGCCATCAAAATACAAATTAAAAATGGGAAGAGGAAAAAACAAGCAAGAACAATTAGAAATATTTTTTCGATAATATTCACTTTACTGTGCTTCACTATGCTTCCACCTCCTTACTTCTGAAATACTTAGTTAAAGTAAGTCCAATTATCATCAACACTATCATATATATTAATGAAATTGCTTGGGCATATCCGGCTCTTGAATATTTAAACATATAGTCATATATTAGGATTGCAACTGTTTGCGAGCTTCCTGCCGGCCCGCCACCAGTCGCTGATAAAACCGTCCCGAATTCTCTTAGTGACGATGTCAATGTCATAGTTATACAAATAGTGAATGATGGCATAAGCATGGGTACAATTATATTTTTAAATCTTTGAAATTTATTGGCACCATCAATCATTGCCGCTTCAATATAATCATTTGGCACTCCTGTAAGCCCTGCCATATAAATCATTATATTGGAACCTAGGTTATTCCATAAAGAAATTACAACTATACCGAGTATTACAGTACTTTTATTCCCTAGTACCGTTCTTCCTAATATGTCAGAAATCAAGTTTGAATCAATATACTTCCAAACAAATGATGCAAGTACTGCACTTATCGCCATAGGAATAAAAAATGATGTTTTAAAAAAGCTTTTCCCCCTAAGTTTTTTACTTAAAATCATTGCTGTTGTAAGTGATAGAATGTTATTTACCGTTGTAACTGTTACTGCGAAAAATACTGTATTGCGGATGGGTATAAGAACATTTTTATCGGTGAACATCTTCACAAAATTATCTAACCCTATAAAATCATATGTCTGTGAAATTCCATCCCAATTTGTAAATGCTAATGAAATCCCCGAAAAAAACGGGTAAATAATACAAAATGAGAATAGTAACACTGATGGTAGTATAAAAACGAAATATCCACTTTTTTTTCTACTTTTTTTCATGGTGAGCCTTTCTTTAAACAGAGCCGGCAAAATGCCGGCTCATTTTTCTGCTTATTCTTTTATTAAATTATCGAAGTCGTCATCCAGAGCCTTTAGTGCTCCTTCAATATCTTCACATCCTGATAAAAAGAATTCCGAGACATCATTTATAAATGCATCTTCATTTGCACTAGGGAAGCTTTTAGATGAAATAACCTTTACTTCATCATTATTCATCATATCTGCCGCATCTTTGTAGGTTCCTGTTATGCCCGATGTATCAACACCTTTGACTATAGGTATCCCAGCTCCCTTTTCTGCGTATACTGTCGCAGATTCTGAAGAAGTTAGAAACTCAACAAATTTTATGGCCTCTTCTTTATATTTGCTATCCTCGCTAACCGCAAATCCATTAGCCGGTGGATTCATAGGCATCTTATTATCTTCTTCATTTTCAGATATAGGCAATGCAAATATTCCAAGATTGGCATCCGGATTCGTTGATAATGTATTTGTTGATGTCCATGTGCCATTTAAAATCATAGCTGCCTCACCATTTGCTAATTGTGAGTAGCATGCATTTTGGTCAACACCAAATGGATCATCATTCATATATGGGTACATGTCTTGCAATTTTTGGAAAAAGTCTTTCCATTGGTCATTTTCAGTAAATTTGTAATCTCTATTAACCATTTCGGCTAACGTTGGCCCATCATTTCCCAATACACTGGCACAATATGTTGTTTGTGAGGTTCCATTTACAACCCATTGTTCTGAAAATCCTGAAGCAATAGGTGTGATACCATCAACCTTGCTTAATTCATCTAGAGCATTCATAAACTCACTCCATGTTTTTGGTGCTTCACTTATGCCGGCTTGCTCGAAAACATCTCGGTTGTATGTAACACACATAAAATCATTAAACAGTGGCAGCGCGTATACCTTTCCATCAAGTGAAAGTGTGTCTAGCATTCCTTCGTCATAATTTGATATATTTGCGCTATTGCTTAGATCAGCTATATATCCACTAGGTACCATGTCGTCAATATCATTCTCAGTAAAAGTAATCAAATCCGGCACATCGCCCGCTGCATATCTAGTCATAACAGTTTGATTGAAGCTGTCAACCGAAACCTTAGTAATGTTGATTTTCACATCCGGATTATCTGTCTCATATTTTTCGATCATTTCATCTAGCCATGCAATATATGGCTCTTCATTTGTACCATTAATAAACTCCAGCTCAATTTTTTCACCTTCAGTCTTAGTACTTTCATCACTACTTTCGCCATTTCCGCAGGCGGTAAGACTCATAATCAGCACAACACACAGTACTATAGATATTAACTTCTTTTTCATAAAATCCCTCCATTCATTTGTTATAATTACTATAATTATCATATTCTATTTAATAAATTGTTTCCTTTTAAATTTTTTGTATTTTATTAAAAAATCATGGCGTTTTCTATAACACACCATGATTACCTTATACCTTGTTATTCTATTAGTTGAAACATATTTAATTATTTTGGATTTTCTCCCATTATTTTTTGATTTTCAGTACTAGCTGTACCTTTTCTATATTCTTGTATAGTGATTCCTGTCTCTTTCTTAAACAATGTACTAAAATAGGATGCGTTTGAGATACCTATACTTTCAGCTATTTCATAGTTTTTAAGACCGGTCTCCCTTACGAGACGTTTAGCTTCTTTTATACGTATATTATTGGTATATTCAATAATACTTATTCCAATTTCCTTTTTAAACAAATTTGAAATATAGCTTTCATTCATTACAACTTCTTGTGCAATATCATTTAAAGATATATCTTTAGAATAGTTTTCTCTTATATATTTAGAAACTTTAATAACACTAGGATGAATATTCCTTCTGCTAATTTTTTCATATATGCTCTTTAAGTATTCAATTACACAGCCTTCTTTTTCCAATAACGTATTTGAATTTTGAAGTGTCTCTTTAATAATCGAATATTGTGTCTTTGTAATCTCATAATTGAGGTTTCCTGCTAATACATTGATTATCAGTAAATAGTTTTCCAACACATACTCATCATTTGGCATCTTTTCATTTAGCCTTTTAGTCAATCTCTTAATATTTTCTATCGCATCATTTTGTTCGAATATACTATAATACGTTTTCTCATCTGCTAAATAATTTGGTTCCCTTTCATTTTCAATTTTCCGCAGTTCATCTAGTGTGAAAACTTTTCTGTTTATGTATAGTGATATATTGTCGATTGATTGGCAAAGACTTTTATAACAAGACTGAATTTCACTAATTATAGGATTGACCCGGCTGATGCATGCGCAATAATTCGTCATGTTCAAGGACTTTTCAATACTACTAATAACTTCTCTTTCTTTTTCTAATGTTCTTGATAAACTATTGTCACGTATTACCCTATTTAAAAAAATATACCCACTGTTATTCTCAATGATCAGGTCACCATTATCATTTACAGAATCTAGTAACAGTCCATCAGTTTTGCTATTCAATTTCGCCACGCATAAATAATAAACCGAATTTTCACCAAACAGCATCTCGAGACATCCCGCAGCTTTTTTGTGATTTTCCATTCCGCTAATCAAGTGTGCAATATCGTCTCTTCGTTCTTTATTAGCAAAGAGTTCTTTAATATGTTTTTCCCATAATTTGTCAACTGTACTTCCAATATCACTGTTCTCAATATCCTGCTTAAGAATGTAATCACTGGCTCCATTTTTAATGGATTCTTTGACAAATTCAAAATCATCATAAGCTGATAATGCAATGATTAGAATCTCAGGATATAATTTTTTGATTGTCTTAGTCAGCTCAATTCCACCCATTATAGGCATACTCATATCTGTGATAACTACTTCAACACTGTTCTCCACAATGAACTCAATTGCTTGCTGTCCGTGTACAGCCTCTCCAATTATTTCGAAATTATATTTTTCCCAATCCACGGATTTTTTAATCGCATACCTAAAAAACTTATCATCTTCAACTATCAGTATTCTCTTTTTCAACCATATTCTCCATTCTAGGTATAATTAAAGTGACTTTCGTTCCCTTTCCAATAATACTTTCAACCTTATACTTGAAATTATCTCCATACATAAATTTCATACGTAAAATGATGTTAATTACTCCAATACCATTAAATCCACTGTAGTTAACAATTCTCCCATTATTAATTTTTGTATCAATCTCTTGGACTTTATCATCTGACATACCCACTCCATTATCTTCAATAACAAGATGTAGCATTTCATTATCAACACTGCCCTTTATCCAAATCTTGCCACTTGTTTTCGATATGTCTACCCCATGTAAAATACAATTTTCAACAAATGGTTGAATAATAAATCCTAGTATTTCAAATTTATATGCTTCATCAGTTATTTCAAATAAGTCCTCAAATGCATTTTCGTACCTTGCTTTTTGTATATAAATATAATTCTTGATATACTCCACTTCTTCTTTGAGAGTTATTATTTTATTTGCATTCTTTATAGTAAACCTTAGAAGGTTGATAATTGAATCCGAAAGCTTAACTAAATCATTTTGTCCATTCTCGTAAGCAAGCCACTTCAATGATCCGAGTGTGTTGTAGAGGAAGTGTGGATTTATCTGTGCTTCCATGATCATGTACTGCATATTTTGTTTTTCTTCCTGCTCTTTTATGGTAATTTGATTAAGCTCATTTATCTTTAATCCCATGTGATTAAACTGCAATATCAACATACCGAATTCATCATAACCGGAAGGTGCCAAAACTTGTGTGTAGTTGCCCTTCTCGTATTCCTGCATTCCGGATTCAATTATATTAAGATTCCTAAGCATAACCCTGTAAATGAGAAATGCAACTATCAAGCCCAAAACCAAAAGTATTATTGCCGTAATAATAACTTGCAGAATGATTTGATTTGCTTTTTCTACTATATGATTATACGGAATAAAGCACAAAACATGCCATTGATACTTGACGGTTTTTAACGGAATAACCATATATTTCTCGCCATTAACCTCATCAATTGTTGTGTAATAATAGTATTTGGTATTGTTATACTGCTTATATTCATTAAGCTTTTTTTTACTGAGCTTAGTACTATTATTCTTATATATCTCCCCATCAATTGATGATATAACCAAATTACTATTTTCAACAAATTTGTTGTTATCTTCACCACACAAAAACAAATCGTCAGAAACTGATATAATCATTTTTCCAATCACTGTATCACTCCCTGCCTTCATTATCTTCCTTACGAAAAACACTTGATTATCTTCCTTAATCCATTGAATTATTGCCTTTTCATCTTCTTTTGCTCCTAGATTCTCAATAATTTCTTTTGCTTTTGCATTATCAATCTTATTACCGATTTCGTCTTTGTTATGAATATATATTTGTCCTATAGTATTTTGCATAATTACATAGTCCGAATAATTATGTACACTATTCAGTAATGTCAAATTACTGTTCAGCTCGAATTGATTCAAGTTATGTTCTAATGGGTTGTTTTCCAGCTCGTTTAAAGCATATATTCTCTGTACCGCTTCTCTTTGCGAAAAAGTATATGATGAATTTTGGAATTCCCTTATTCTGTCATCTAACTTGGTTCCAACTTGCTTCAGTGCGCTAATTGCAGATTCTTCTGTATTCTCAATTAATGTGTCTCTTGTATTCACATAACTGACACTACCAATCGTAATACTGCATAATAATATGATTGAAATCAAATATAGTGTTAGCTTAGTTTTGATTTTTGAATCTCTTACTCTTTTCCACAAGTATAGTAAATAGAGTTGAATTTTGCCGACTCTTACTTTTTCATCTTTCACTAAAGGTTCACCTTTCCCCACACCAGAGTATATTATTATAGTCTGAGCATGCTGCCGATATTTTGGATATCTGTAAGCATCGCTGAAATTATTACGGTTTCAATGCTTATAATAACAATTTATATCGTTAATGGCAACTGCAATGAAGTTTCAGTAGTTGCTGTCTCACTTCTAATCACATTTTCACCTAATTCTGTATGAAAAATCACTTTGCCTTTGCCGGTTCCCCTATATTTATTTCCTCACCATCTTTATCGACTGAAAAATATCGTATTCCATCCAATGATTCATCGGAATTAATAGAAGTATGGATATTAATAGTAAACTCCCCATTAGACGAGGATATATACCAATACATTCTGGCATCTGACCTATACTCATCTGCTTTACCTGAAAAGGAACTTCCCTTATAACGTCTTCCTTCTATTTCTATGTCTTCACCCAATACCTCTGAGATTACATCGAATTTCATAATTGCTTCACCCCTTGCTGCATCTACAAATTCTATTTCAAAATCACTAATATTATTTTCATTAATCGCTTCCATAGCTCCTTCAACACACTCCTGTGCATGCGGTATTTGTATCTCATTACTCATCTTCTTAACACTAAAGAATATAGCAACAACACCCCCTGCCATTACAGTAAAACCTACAAAACAAAGTGCTACTATAATAATTATCTTTTTCCCGGATACTTTAGATTTGTCATTATATCCAACCGATATATTGCTTTTCTGTGGTTGTTTTTCTTGCCACTGCTGCTCTTCATTATCCCATTGCAATTTGTATTTTGCCCAATTATACATCATATACATTCCCATAAATGCACCTGTAGTCACTCCTACTCCGATAGCATAGTTGAACGTATCAATAGCCGGTGATAAGAACTGTATTGAAACTATTATTACGATACCCATTATCATAGCCACTTTCATCAAAACTCTAGCAATTGGATATTTAAGCAACTTATATAGCAGTCTAAATACTACGCCATAGCACAACATGCCAATTAAAATCATTATTGTTATTAATGTTAAACTTTGCAAACCTTCAATAGGAGTTGAAGACTTTAATATCGATATAATTACCATCACTATTAAATTTATGCATATTAAAATGTTCATTCCCACCTTATATAACTTTTTACTCTGACCCATGTTTGTTCTTTCCTCCAGTTTTTTGAAATTATTCTAACACTTAGCTAGTAATAGTGTTATAGAAACGCTCCAGCTGAAAATTGTCGTAAAATCATCCCGTCTTGCTCAATATTCGACTACGCAGGATGATTATGTTCAGTAGAAAAACTTATTGCGTCTCTCTATAAGTAAATATGTCCCAAAATTTATACAACGTCTTAATCTCTTTTCTTTTTAGGTAATATGTAAAATGCCAGCCTCTTTGTATTCTCCCTCCATAACTGCCGGATAATGATTCATTGTAAGTGGTGATAATTCACTCGTTGATTTCAACTTTCAATTCAGTTGAGCCATCACCTGTGCTTTGAAAATCATCATAATACCAGAAATACCATGTTTCTCCAAGAAATTCATATTCTACTATATCCGTTGGATTTTGTTCTTCTATTTGTAAGGTATAAACATTTTCACTCTCAAGTATTCCCCATATAAACACCTCGTCTTCATTAATACTATATCTGCTTAATAATAAACTAGAAAAAATATAATTCTCCACTACTTCAACATAAGATCCTATCATTTTTCCTCCAATGCTTTCTTCAAAATATGCTCTTCCACGCATTCTATACTGTATCTGCCCCTCTTCGTCATAGCGCTTATCAAAACGACCGACTACTAAAGATCCTCTTTTTCTACTTTCTACCGCAGTATAGAAAAGTATTAGTTTATCCTCATCTTCAAATCTAATCACCTCGTCTACAATATTATCTAAATATTCCGTGTCTTTGAATCCATTACCATTCGTCATTTTTGCCACAGCCTCATCAATAGTATTATAGAAAGGTCTATCATCGGCACTTTCATCCATCCATTCTATTATTTCGTCATATGTCGTTGGAATTTTTTCAACATCCTGCAATATATAACGAGTTACAATAGAAAAAAACATTGCTATTGCTAATATGAATATCAATAATGCGACTATTACTATAATAATCTTTGTTCTTTTTTTCATTCTTTCCCTTTTTGTCAAAAAAGTACCTCCTTCCATTCTACGATTACCTAGAAATCCTCGCATGACTCATCATTTGTATTTACTCCTAATAATACTGCCATTAATGCAACATATGCAGGCGCTGCCGGAAGATTAGTAAATAGACTCGGCACAGTAGACAATGAGTCCAGCAAATGCATTGGCTTATTCCAACAATAGGTATAATTATTCATTGTAAGTGGTGATAATTCACTCGTTGATTTCAACTTTCAATTCAGTTGAGCC
>JBKEBP010000250.1:0-11366 GCA_047973235.1 Suipraeoptans sp.
ATCCATCAAGAGGATCAGCAGATAAGGCTAAGAGACCGGTGCTTGCAGCTTGTAAATATATCGTTAAGATGATAGATGATATTTTAGCAGATTATCCTGCGGGACAGGTTCCAACAGATGGCTTCTGTTTCAGAGATGCCAAAGAACTTGAACCATTTCTTAAAGAACCACAAAGCGAAGGATGGAAGTCAATTCACGAAATTAAAAAAATGGGTATATTCTAAATTAGAGGAATTAATGAGGAGGCGGGTGGAAACCCACCTCCTTAAATATTTAAAGGATAAAAAATTAACATGCAAGATAATTTTATGACGCTAGGAGGTGTCCGGTATGAATACACTAATTTATATTTTCATAATAGCGGCTATTGGCTATCTGCTAGGTAGGGTTAGTATAAAAGGAATACAACTGGGAACAGCAGTAATTTTTATTGTGGCCTTGGTATTTGGACATTTCGGAATTATTGTTGATTCTATAGTTAAAAATATCGGATTGGTTCTATTTGTTGGGTCAGTTGGATTGATTGCAGGACCGGTATTCTTTTCTAACTTTAAAAAGAAGGCTAGTTCGTATATTGTACTAGGAGTTTTAATTATTACTTTTGGATGTGTTCTTACATATATTACAGCAAAATTATTCAATGTTCCGGGACACTTGGCGGTAGGGATCTTTAATGGAGCACTCACATCAACACCCGGTCTTGCGGCTGCAACGGATATCAGCACGGATCCAAGCATTCCAATTGGCTATGGAGTGGCATATCTTTTCGGTGTAATCGGTGTTGTACTGTTTATACAAATATTACCTAAGATACTCGGCAAAAATATGGTAGAAGAAGCAGAAGAATTCAAAAACAATTTAAAGAAAAAAGAAGAAAATAAGTCCGAAGATGATAAAAAGAATAATTTTAAAATAATTGAACCAACAGGGCTATTTGTAATTGCACTAACAGTGGCACTTGGAATCCTACTTGGAAATGTTAAGGTGCCATTACCGGGTGGCGGGAGCTTTGCTCTGGGTTCTACCGGTGGGCCACTATTTGTAGGCATTATACTGGGACATATGAGACATGTGGGAAATATATCTATAGAAGTCCCGAAACAAATGCTTAAGATACTTAGGGAACTGGGATTGGTTTTATTCCTAATTGGGGCAGGTACCGAGGCCGGTCAAGGATTTCTATCAACAGTAAGTGAATACGGAGTTGCCTTATTCTTCCAAGGCGTTATTATTACAATAGTACCAATGATACTGGCAACAATAGTGGCACTTAAGATATTCAAAATGGATTTGATTAATTCACTTGGATCTATTTGCGGCGGCATGACTAGCACGCCTGCACTAGGCTCGCTTATCTCAAGTGCAAAAACAGATGAGGTGACGATTGCATATGCATCCACATATCCGATTGCTTTGATATTGGTTGTGTTTGCGACACAGATACTTATGTATGTTTTATGATTTACAACAACGCAAAAGATATCGGAAGCAGTTTGTAAGAATATATGCAATTTGTATACCCTATAATAGCAATGCACACGCAAATACGTGTGCATTTTTCGTGTGGTCGAATTTGTTTCGCTAAAATGAGAAACTATTTATATTTCTTTTGAAAAAAGGTAAACATAGATGCTAAAGTAAAAACCAAAAAATATTTGAAAATAATTGAATATACCCGATATATATTTCGATATAACCTCATAACAATAATATAAATTATTATACAAATGTTATATATAAAATTTTTATTTAAAATCACCGCAGTTGCCGAATTCCATAGGGGTAGTCACATTGAAAAACAAAGAATTATACTATGGACGCTAAATATTGGACAAAAGTCTAATAATGAGGAATTTTAATGAATACCATAGGAGGCAACAAGAAAAATGAAGATGAAGATGAAGGTGAAGGTGCACAGGCTATTAGCCTTGGTGTTGGTTTCGGCGATGATTATGAGTAATTTTAGCCAAATCGGAACAGTATTTGCAGCAAATAAGGAGGAAGAAGACTCTCAAACTGTTGCAGACAAAAACGGAGGAGCAAAATGGATTTGGGGAAAGGATTTTAAAACCCAAAACAATTGGACCGCATTTAGAAAAACAGTTAAGTTGGATTCAATACCGGAAAAAGTAGTAGCTAAAATAGCTATTGACTCTAAATATTGGCTATACATTAATGATAAATTAGTCGTTTTCGAAGGCGAAGCAAAACGAGGTCCCAATAAAACAGACACATATATGGACCAAGTTGATATAGCGAAGTATTTAAAAAGCGGTGAAAATACTATAGCAGTTTTAGGTGAATATTTCGGACGAGACGGATACTCATATTCTTCAAGTGGTCATGCCGGATTCTTATTTGAAGCAAATGCCACTGGAGTAAATATAGTTTCAGATGAATCATGGAAGGTTCTTAAACTTGATGCGTACGGAGCCTCAGCTACCAAAATACCAAATGAGAGAATTGTCGAGAGCTGTATTAGATATGATGCACAAGAGGAGGTTTCAGGCTGGCAAACATCGAGCTTTGATGACTCGGATTGGGATAATGCCATTGCTTATGGTATTGAAGGTGATGAACCGTGGAATAAGCTTGTGGACAGAACGATACCTGAACTAAAGTTTGATGAGGATTATCGGATATTTGATCAAAGTGCTATAAAGGAAACACAAGACAGCGATTCCTCAACAATGTTTGAGATTCCTACAGATGATTACGCTATTGAAGCAACATTCACAGTTGCGAATCAGTAATGTTGCACACGATGATATGTCTAAACATGAATATACAATGCGATTAGAGGTCAAAGGAGATACGGTTGCTACATATGTAGATAAAAAAAAGATAGATGAGCGCAAATTCACAAGCTACGGCAAAATGGTAGGGGTGCGTGCTGACCAAAAAGAGCAAGCAAGCATTTCATCATTTAAAATTGAGAGTATAGATGGCAAAACATCCTATTATAATGATAATTTTACTGGAACTTCTAACTTCTATAACACTAAAATAAAAAATAGCAAACTTGCAGTAGATGGTACACAAGGAATAGACATGGGAATGCTTACGGTGCCTTCAAAAGTTACTCTCTATGAATGCGCTATACCGGTTAATGTACAGTTTACGCCATATTTAAAAATAAACTCAGATGCAGCTGGAAAGCAGATTAACATTTATACAGATCATGCAAGTGTTGGTGGAGTTCAGTCAATCTAAACAGAATATGTAACCAAAGAAGGTGAACAGGAATATGAATCATTAGCCTGGACAAATGGAGAGAAACTATATTTTGAAGTACCCGAGGGAGTAAGCGTTGAAGCGTTGGGTTATCGTCAGTCAGGTTACAATGCGGAGTTTGAAGGAAGTTTTACTTCAGATGATGCACAATTAAATACCTTATGGACAAAAGCAAGAGATACTTTGTATGTTACAATGCGTGATACTTTTATGGATTGTCCTGATCGTGAGCGCACACAGTGGTTGGGAGACGGAGTAAATGAAATGCAGATGGCATCATATTCTCTTTCAACTGATTCAAAACTATTATCAAAGAAGCTAATCGGTAATATCCTAGGATATGCCGGTGATAAAGGAGAATTGCCTACAATTGCTCCTAGTGAAAAATGGTATGAACTGCCGGCTCAATCATTAGCAGGAGTTATGAGTTTTTATATGTATTATCTCTATAATGGGGATGAAGAGGTAATAAATGAAGCATACGGACCATCTTGTAAATACTTAATGTTATTTGACATGAATGATAACGGAGTTGTTAAGAACCGTGAAGGAAACTGGAACTGGAGTGACTGGGGTGATAACTGTGATCAGGATTTAATTATCAATGCATGGTATTATATCGCACTTGATAGAACTATTAAGATGTCTGAGGTGATTGGGGTTTCAGATAATGACAAGCAGGTACAGGAGCTGAAAACCAGAAAGAAGTCAATTGAAGAAAACTTCGATAAAGTATTTTGGAACAGCGATGGTTATTATCGCTCAAAAGGACTAAGAGTAACAGATGATCGTGGTAATGCAATGGCAGTAATTGCAGGTTTGGCAAAGAAGGAAAATTATCCTCAGATTAGGCAAGTATTAACTACTCAAGAGTTGGCAAGTCCATATATGGAAAAGTATGTACTTGAAGCACTATTTAAAATGGGATATGACAATGATGCATATACTAGAATGAGATCTCGTTATTCAAGTATGATTAACAGCAGTAATACAACACTTATGGAATGTTGAGATAGTGGATCTACAAACCATGGATGGAGTGGTGGTGCACTTACAATGATGAGCATGTATGGTGCCGGAGTTTCTCCTATTGAACCCGGATATACTAAGTTTCAAGTCGTACCTCAAATCGGTGATTTAAAGACAATAAATGCAGTTATACCTGCATGCATCGGCGATATAACAGTTAATATTAATCATGAGGACCTGAATAATTTCACAGTATCTACTACAGTTCCCGGTGGAAGTACGGCTCGCATAGGAGTGCCGTTAATTGGTGGGAAAGATGCAACAACAGTTACTTATAATAATAATGTAATCTGGGGAAATGAATTAGAAGAAGAAAGACCACAGGCAGCTGAGCTTCTCCAGCCTCGTACAGATAATGGAACAGAGCCAAAATACGTTGGCCAGGATGAAAACTTTGTTTACTTCGAAGCAACAAGTGATACAACACTTACTGCAACACGTGGAAAAATCAAACAACTCAATATCAACGTAGATGATAAGGAAAATATTAAGTTGCTGGTAAACGGTGAAGAACAGGAAATGCCATATCAGAATTCTAAACTAAAAACAGGAGAAGAAGTAGATATTCAATTTGTATCTAAGTATGATGGTGAATATGGACTTGATTCTTTATCAGAAGCGAATAATAAGGTAAGCCTTGATACAAAAGACAATATGGAATTTAAAATAAATATGGATGATGACTATTCACTTACAGGAACTGCAAAATATATAGGTAGAAGTAATCTGGCACTTGGGAAAACCGTAACAGTCAATAATCCGAGGACGGATATATCAGATCCGGAATGGAGTGCCAATAATCTGGTTGATGGACTTCGTAAAAGTAATAATGAGTCTGCACAACCTAAAGGATATTCATCAAAAGATAGCACAACTCAGGACCTGGATACACCGGACGAAATTAGTATAGATTTGGGATCAATTCAGGAAATTGACACTGTGAATCTATATCCACAAACTAATACACAATCAGATGCCCTTGGATATGCAAATTATCCTGAGAATTTCACAATACAGGTAAGTGAAAATGGCACTGATTGGACAACGGTAGTAACTAAAGAAGGTGAAAAAGTAGGTGATAGTGGTCGAAACGAATATAGCTTTGATAGTATAAAAACTCAATATGTAAAAGTGGTAACAACGAAAGCGGGAGATGCTTCATTTACTACGAAAACTGCTAAATATAACGTACAATTTGCTGAAATGGAAATATATGGTAATGGGACACCTGATGAAACAACAGGTAGCGAAGTCACAGCAAAAACTGCAGCTGATTCAATTATCATTCCTGAAATTTTAGACCAAGACGCAATATCAATGCCGGCGGTAGTAGTACCGGAAGGATTTAGTGCAGCAATAGTAAAATCCGATAATGAAAAAGTAATTAGTCTTGATGGAACGGTAGCACCACAGGAAGAAGACCAGGTAGTTAAGATTGTTTATAACGTTATAGGAAAAGATGGTGACGAGTATGAAACACAGGAATTAACAACAACTGTGCCGGCGATAGCACCAACCGATGTAAGTATTGTGACCAGTCCTATCAGTATATTAAGGACAGTAGACGGCAAAGCTGATTTTACGGTAGAAACAGCGGGAACATTTCCACATTATCAATGGCAGGTGAAAACAGCTGACGCAGACTGGACTGACATTAAAGATGCAACTTTGGCAACCTATGAAATCGATGCTTTAACTATCGAGGATAATGGAAATAGTTATCGTTGTGCAGTTACAAACAAAAAGACAACAGAGCCAATTTATTCAGAAGAAGCTAATTTGACTGTAGACAAATCAGTTGATACTCCGATATTTGAGACTGAGCCTACAGCAGGAGAGTTGAGATACGGTCAAACACTAAGCGAGTGCGAAATTACAGGGGCAAAGCTTAATGTACCCGGAACACTGCAGTGGAAAGATGACACAATAGTCCCGGAAGTGGGAGAGAGTAACCAATTGATTATATTTGTTCCTGATGATCAATCTAAATATCCGCAAATTGAGTTAGAAGTCAAAGTCACAGTAGCAAAGTCAGATGTTACGGTAAATGATTTGAAACTGTCCACACTTGAAAATGGCCAAACTTTAGCGGATGTAATAATAGAAGCACAGGTAATTAATCCTAATAGTCAGCAGGAGGTTGAAGGTCAGTGGAGCTGGACATCTAATAGTGATGAACCAATTGGTAATGGAACGATAGAGGAGCTAAAGTTTACACCAACTGATGCAAGTAACTATAATTCATACTTGACTGAAGTAGAAATTACAGTTAATCCGGCTAAAGAAGACGGTAGTAAGGACCAAGATAATGACAAGGGCAGTGATATCGACTCTGGAAATAATCAAAGTGAAGGAAGTGACGGACAGACACCCGGAACAAAAGCAGGCAGCAGCGATGAAGGTAGCGATATAAGTAACGGCTCATCTACAGGAAGCATTACAGGAGCAACAATAGATAACTCTGCTAAATCATCAAATAGTAAATCAGACATAAATACGGGTGATAAGAATAATATAATAATGTATTTAACTATAGCATTAGGGGCACTAATCTTAGTGGTTGTAGGTATTGTTATCAAAAGAAAAAGAAGAAAATAAATAAGAAGTAGGAAATAAATGGAAGGTATCACACAGATTGCGAAAATGGATCAGTGTGGTACCTTTTCTTCGCTGAGAAAATGCAAGATTACGAGTGCGAACTTGCAAAAACGACGCCGAATGACAAAAAAATCACAAAATAATCAGGCTGTCTATATTGACTTTGTATTACGAGTTATTGTATACTAGAAGACAGCGTAACGCAAAGGCAAAACAGCCAAATGGACGTTACAAAAAGCATAAAACAAAAAGAAAAGTGAGGTTGATTGAAGATGGCAAAAATTGATTTGACTCAGTATGGAATTAACGGAACGACAGACATTGTGTACAACCCTTCTTATGACACATTATTCGAAGAAGAAATGAAACCAACTCTTGAAGGTTTCGAAAAGGGACAGGTTAGTGAATTAGGTGCAGTAAACGTTATGACAGGTATTTATACCGGACGCTCTCCTAAAGACAAATTTATTGTTATGGATGAAAATTCGAAAGATACTATCTGGTGGACATCTGATGAGTACAAGAATGATAACAAACCTGCAAGTGAAGAAGCATGGAAGACAGTAAGAGAGCTTGCAATGAATGAACTTTCAAATAAGAGATTATTCGTTGTAGATCAGTTTTGTGGAGCAAATAAAGACACACGTCTTGCAATTCGTTTCATAGTTGAAGTTGCTTGGCAAGCACATTTTGTAAAAAATATGTTTATCCAGCCAACAGAAGAAGAACTTAAAGATTTCAAACCTGACTTTGTAGTATACAATGCATCTAAAGCAAAAATTGATAATTATAAAGAATTAGGTCTTAATTCAGAAACAGCTGTTATGTTCAACATCACAAGCCGTGAGCAAGTTATCGTAAATACATGGTATGGTGGAGAGATGAAGAAAGGTATGTTCTCAATGATGAACTATTACCTTCCGCTTAAGGGAATTTCTTCTATGCACTGCTCAGCTAATACAGATATGGATGGAAAGAACACAGCTCTTTTCTTTGGATTATCAGGAACAGGAAAAACTACACTTTCAACAGATCCTAAGAGACTTCTTATTGGTGATGATGAGCATGGTTGGGATGATAACGGAGTATTCAACTTTGAAGGTGGATGCTACGCTAAAACTATCGATCTTGATCCGGACTCAGAGCCTGATATCTACAATGCAATTAGGAGAGATGCTCTACTTGAGAATGTTACTCTTGATGCAGATGGAAAAATTGATTTTACAGACGGAAGCGTTACGGAAAACACACGTGTTTCTTATCCGATAGATCACATTGAAAATATCGTTCGACCTGTATCAGCAGCGCCTGACGCTAAGGATGTTATCTTCCTTTCAGCCGATGCATTCGGTGTATTACCTCCGGTATCAATACTTACACCAGAGCAAACACAGTACTATTTCTTATCAGGATTTACTGCAAAACTCGCAGGTACTGAAAGAGGAATTACAGAGCCGACACCTACATTCTCTGCATGCTTCGGACAAGCTTTCTTAGAGCTTCACCCAACTAAGTATGCTGAAGAACTTGTTAAGAAGATGGAAAAGACAGGCGCAAAAGCATATCTTGTTAATACAGGATGGAATGGTTCAGGAAAACGTATCTCAATAAAAGATACTCGTGGAATTATTGATGGAATCCTTGATGGATCTATTGATAATGCAGAAACAAAGAAAATTCCATACTTTGATTTTGAAGTTCCAACAACACTTAAAGGAGTTGATACTAATATCCTTGATCCACGCGATACATATGGTGATGCTACTGAGTGGGACGTTAAAGCTAAAGATTTAGCAGGAAGATTTGTTAAGAATTTCGCTAAGTATGAAGATACAGCGGCAGGTAAAGCGTTAGTTTCAGCAGGACCTAAATTATAATTTAATTAATCTCTAAAAGGAAAGCTTTTGCTTTCCTTTTTTTGTTCACTATATTATATTAAGGAAGAACATCGATGTAATTGAATTTACAATGGAGAAGATATGATAGCAATAGTATGTATAGATGATAACGGCGGAATGATGTTTAATCATCGACGTCAGAGTATGGATAGAAAAGTGCGGGAAGATATTATTCGTGAAGTTAAGCATAAGACTCTTTATATGAATGAATACAGCGAGGGACAATTTAAAGATGAGAAAGCGCTGCTGGATATTCGAGTAAAAGAAAGCGCTGATTATAGTATAAACCCCGGAGATTATTACTTTTTTGAATATCCGGATATATCAAAGTATACAGATATTATAGAGAAGATAATAGTATATCATTGGAACCGTGTATATCCCGCGGACAAGTATATAGATATTAACTTAAAGGGTACAGAAATGACAATAAAGGAAGTGGAAGAGTTTAAAGGCTATTCTCATGACAAAATTACAAAGGAAGTATACATTAATGAGGCATATAAAGACTAGATTATTATTACTTGTAGTATCATTGTTTCTCATACTGGGAGTTACGGGGTGTAGTGAAGAGTCAAGTCAGACACAAACTACTGTCACGGAATCAATTAAGCAGGAATCGTCAGAACAGGAATATACCACGCAAAGCACCTCGCTGCAGGATATTCCGGAGTTTGAAAACGACCCATATGTAGTAATTAACAATAATGAGCCGTATTTCACAGAAGACGAAATGACAACGGATGTATTTGAAGAGTATAGCAGCATGGATAGTCTTGGACGATGTGGAGTAGCCTATGCTAATATCTGTAAGGAACTGATGCCTACAGAGGAACGAGGGGCAATAGGTCAGGTAAAGCCATCCGGATGGCATACATACAAGTATGAATTTGTAGATGGAAAGTACCTATATAATCGTTGCCATTTAATCGGTTTTCAACTAGCGGGCGAAAATGCGAATGAGAAGAATCTGATTACAGGAACAAGGTACTTAAATGTTGATGGTATGCTGCCGTTTGAAAACATGGTTGCCGATTATGTAAAAGAAACCGATAATCACGTGCTATACCGGGTGACACCCATATATTATGAAGATAATCTTGTTGCATCGGGGGTCTTAATGGAGGCTGAGTCGGTAGAAGATAACGGTGCCGGCATAAGCTACTGTGTGTATGTGTATAACAATCAGCCGGGAGTAGAGATAGATTACGCATCGGGTGAAAGTAAGCTTAGTGAAGATAATAACGTAGCTGATACAGATTCAAATGTGAGCGATACAGTACAAGACGAGACCGATCATTCGAATGCGGACAGTAATACTGACAGTGCAGATAATTATGTGCTAAATACGAATACTAAGAAATTCCATCGCCCGGGCTGCAGTAGTGTATCAACTATTAAAGATAGTAACAGAAGCGATTATACAGGCGGCAGAGATCAACTGATAAATGAAGGATATAATCCCTGTAAGAGGTGCAATCCGTAGAGAAATCATATCGTCCCGGCTAGGGTGATTAAACAGTAAAAAACGGTGTCAAGGACACATGTCACTAAAATATATAAAAAAACAGTGAAAAAACCGTAAAAATTACGACACGTGACCTTTCTCCTTTTACCATGAAATGATAATGTTTGTAAAAATAAACAAATATTTAAGGTGAAAGGAGCTAAAAATGTCAAAAAATACTAAAGGAATATGTAAAAGATTATTGGCAATGGTAATTGTTGTCACGATGATTTCCAGTCCCATAAACTTAATGAGTGTTAAGGCTGATGACAGCGATATTATTGCGGGATGGTCATTTACTGAAGCACCGGAATTACCGGTTTCAGCAACAAAGGGAATTGATGAATCGGCAACTCTTGACGCTAATGCCAATGGGAGAGAAAATGTTCAAATTACTACAGGCAACGGTTCGATATATGTAACAGGATGGGAAGAGGGAAAGTATTGGGAATTTAATGTTAGTACAGCTGAACGTAAAGGAATTACTTTTAGTGCAAAAACACAGTCATCCAATACAGGCCCTAAGGACTGGAAACTTAGCTATAGCATAGATGAAGGAGATACATGGAACGATATTGACGAAAGTAATATCGAAAATGCAAATAGTTTGGTACAAACATATTCGGATTTCGAATTACCAAGTGGAACTTTCAATGTTCAAAATTTAAAGCTAAGATTAGTTGTTAATAGTGATACGTCGGTAAATGGTGGCTCCATTTCCAGTACCGGAACATCACGTGTTGCAGATGTTGTTATTAGAATGTCAGATGATACTAACGATGATACTGATGATGATACGGATGATGATGCTGATGATGAAAATAGTGAATCAGGTGATACTAATATAAATGATCCGATTTCAAATGATATGATACCTGATGGAGTCTTGACAATTGGTGCGGCCTATGAAGAGACTAGTGGTTCAGAAATAACGATTATCGGACAGATTGCATACGCGTTTGGAAATGCTACGACTCACAATACATATATAATCCAAGACATTATAGATGATGAGATAATGGGCTTTCAAATTTACGATAGCAGTAATTCTTATACAGTAGGAGATATAGTAACTGTTACCGGTACACTAGGAGCATATG
>JBKEBP010000013.1:0-12437 GCA_047973235.1 Suipraeoptans sp.
TAAAAGCGTCAATAGAAGGCGGGAATATCTCGCCTTCTATTGACATGTCACTTCATCTAAAGTATAAATGAAATAAGAGCTGGAAAGCTAATTCTCGCTTACCAGCTCTATAATTATCATATAAGATTATTATTTACAGACTTTTTTTCACAGACTATTTTATGCATATACTAGATATGGGAATCGCATAAATCGCGATTCCCATATCTTATCAAAATTCTTTTTTTGTAAAAATCTTAATTGTAATTAAATATGAAATACCAAAACATACTATACATACCATCAGTAATGTAACAATAGAAACTAGTGGTGAACTTGCTAATATATCATCTATTATTTTACTTAAGCTTGTTCCTACGCTCTGAAGAAGCTTATTTCCAAAATATCCGATTACAAAGAACCCGGCAAAAATGGACATAGTAGCAATACCCATTTTTTCAGGACCAAACTTGAATTGAATTGGTATAATAAGCGATGTAATCAGAAGGTATACGAACCATATTGCAATTGTAGGAAGCATGAATGAAAGAGAAGGTAAATCTCCGGTTGTCACAATTAGATATATTGTATTCACAACCATAGATATTGCCCAAATCAAAGTAGTGATTCCGATTGCAAATAAGTATTTTTCTATTACAAACTGTTTTCGTGTAAAAGGTAGAGATAATAAAAAAACAGTACCATTGTCAAAATCATCATATGAGAATGTAGTGAGTGAAAGCATCATTCCTCCCGCAGAAAAGAAAGCTGTGAAGAAAAATAGCGAGTCAAATATAGTCATGTATATAAAGCTCAAGAAAAAGAATATAATCAAAAAACGCTTGTTTATTCTAAGGTATCTAAGATCTTTTATTAGTAAGCCTTTCATAATTTTTGTCCTCCTAACATTATTACAATTAAGTCATCTATTGAGTTCTTTTCTATGACGATATTTGGATAATTCTCAACAAAAAACTGTCTTTGATTGGTGAGACAACTGTAGCCGTAGTCTTCTTTTTTAGCATAGAGAAGATGCTCTTTGTCCAGTTTGGAATACTCATCTTCGGTTACTTTTAGAATTGCATAGCTATCAAGAAGTGTATCCATATCCTCGGTTAATATTATTTCGCCGTCATTGATAAAACACAAGTAGTCACAGATGCCCTCTAAATCTTTTGAAATGTGTGAACTGATTAGAATAGTATTGTCATCACTTTCTTCCATATATTCGCGTAGCAAATCTATAAGCTCATTTCTGACTATTACGTCTAATCCGGCGGTAGGTTCATCTAGAATGAGAAGCTTTGCATCATGAGAGAGTGCAACTGCTACTTTAAGCTTAGCCTTCATTCCCGTAGAAAATGATTTTATTTGTTTCTTTAGTGGCAGTCCCATCTTTTTAACCAGTTCTGCAAATCTTATTTCGTCAAAAGTAGTATAAAATCCTCTTAATATAGGAGATAGGTCTTTTACACATAAGTATCCGCTAAAGCCGGAATCAGCAAATACAACTCCAATGCTTTCCTTATCCTTTGGTGTAAGTGTATTTATATCTTTTCCCATGAGTTCTATTTCACCGGAATCGAGTGTAGTTATATTCAAAATTGATTTGAACGTGGTACTTTTACCCATTCCATTTCTGCCAACAAGACCAACAACACTTCCGGCAGGAACTTCAAAAGTACAGTTTAGTTTAAAGCCATCATAATGTTTGACAGCATTCTTCATCTTTATCATTCTAATCCTCCAACATAATTGTAAATATTTCTTTTAGTTCATCATCAGAAAGGTCGTAACGCTTACCTTTTTGTATTGTATTGTAAAAATCATTTTCAATTTCCTTACGTTGTTCTTCGGCTAAGAACTCTTTATTTGATGCATTAACAAAAGTACCTTTGCCATGTACGGTTATTGTAAAGTTCTCTTGCTCAAGAAAGTCGTAAGCTTTTTTAACCGTAAGAGCACTAATTTTTAATTCCTTTGATAAACTTCTTACAGATGGAAGGACGTCTCCTTCTCTTAAACTCTCGGTTTTAATCATATTTTTGATTTGATTACAGAGTTGTTCATAAATCGGCGTCATCGATGAGTGATTTATAATTATTTTCACATAAGCACCTCGCTTTCATGTAAACAGTATATAACAGTATATAACAATTGTCAACTGTTATATACTGTTTATGAAAAGCTAGTTATTTTTTACAAGTACAAGAACTTCTTTAGGTTTAAGTGATATATGACCTTCTAATTCTTGATTATTTAAGATGTTGGTGTATTTTCCATGTTTCAAATCTACGAATCCGTAGCTGTCAAGGTGATTGATTACAAAGAATGTGCTTCCATATTTATTAATGCGTTTCGTAATTTCTACACTATTCGAAGCATTAAAGATAGGAGTTATTTTACAGTTATCAAGTATCATTTCCACAAACGAATTAAGGAAACATTCACTGGGCTCTGTTGCTAAATAGTAGGCGAAGCCTTTACCAAAATGATTCATGGTCACACATGGCAAATCCTTGTAGAAATCATCGCAGTATACTGCGAGAGTTTTGGCACCATTTGTATGTATTAAGTCACAGAGAAAACCGCATTCATAGCGATCTCTAAACCATGCAAGTGAAGCTCCCAGTAAAATGTGGTTATGTTCATTTGGATACATGGCATCAGTTTCCTCTACCCACAAACCAAATACGTCTCTTAGAGGACCGGGATATGCACCAAATACACATCTGTCATTTTCGTCGGCAATTCCCGTCATATAGGTTCCGATTATGGTGCCTCCGTTTTCGGTAAACTCGGTTATCTTATCTGATAGTCCGGGCTTAAGCATGTAGACAAGGGGCAGGACGAGGATCTTGTAGTTACTAAAATCAGAATCAAATCCTAGTATATCTATAGATACATTTTTTTCATAAAACATCTTATAGTATTTGTATACCTGTTCCAGATAATTCATATCCTTTGTAGGACCACTGGCGAGTTCAAGTGCCCACCAGTTATCCCAATCGAATAAGAGACCTACTGTAGAATCGGGAACTGCATCTATTACTCTATCACCCAATAATTTTAAATCTGCTCCTATTTCGGACATTTCCTTGAATATACGTGTGTCATCTCTATCAGCATGGGAAATCAAAGCACCGTGGAACTTCTCTTGACCTGCTATGGATTGCCTCATTTGAAAATAAAGACAGGAGTCAGCACAGTGAGCTATTCCCTGAAATGCTATCGTTCTAAGCTCGCCCGGTCGCTTAAGCTTATTATACGGTTGCCAGTTTTGTTGGTTTGGTGATTGCTCTGACACAAAGTATGACCGGCCGTTCTTGAGACTTCGCATTAAATCGTGTTTCATAGCAACAAAACCCGGCTCATCAGTTGGAGCAGGGTAATTATCCCATGCGGCGTAGTCCATATTCTCGGTTAGGATTCGCTGGTCAAGGCGATGAAGTTGGCCGGATATATTACTAAAAACAGGAATATCAGGAGTATACTTTCTAAGTACATCAGCTTCGTTTAAGAAGCACTCTTTAGTAGAGTCCGTCATAAATCTGCGATAGTCAAGCTCTATTGCCGGGTTAAATCTATAGTCATCATTTAGCTGTGTAGGAAGCATTATTTCATCAAAATCATAAACGGTTCTGCCCCAAAACGATGTATGCCATCTGTTATTCAGCTCGTTAATAGAGCCATAGCGATTAGCGAGCCAGATGCGAAATTTCTTCTGACAGTTATCGCAGTAGCAGTAAGTGCCGTATTCGTTTCCGACGTGCCACATGGAAAGTCCGGGTAGGTCGTGGTATCTTTTACCCATTTCGTCAGCTATTGCAGCAGCGCGCTCTCTGAATTTAGTTGAATTAACACAGAAAAACACACGCATACCATGAGTACGCTTTCTGCCCGATATATCTACTGGCAGTACTTCCGGGTACTGCGCGGAAAGCCATGCAGGCTGAGCAGTAGTTGGTGTAGCGAGGCAAAATTTCATTCCATTATCGCTTAATGTGTATAGTATATCGTCGAGCCACTTAAAATCATATACGCCCTCACCGGGTTCGAGTTTAGCCCAGGAAAATACCGGAAGCGTTAATAGAGTAATACCGGCTTCTTTTAACATAACTATATCTCTTTTTAGAGTTTCGTAGTCCCATTGGTCAGGATTATAATCTCCGCCAAAGTAAACAAATGGTGGTTTTTTTATATTCATTCTAAAATCTCCTTACGCTGTCTCTGATTACGATTTCAGTTGCTATTTGTGTACGTGTATTACCGGGATACTTATCTGATATCTTTTGAACGAGCCTATTAACTGCCTCTATTCCCATACGCTGTTTTGATATTCCGATAGTTGTAAGTGAAGGCTCCATCATTTCAGATAAGGGCATGTTGTCAAATCCGATTATTGAGACATCTCTTGGAACCCGATATCCTAACTCATGGAGTGCCTTAATACTTGTAATAGCTGCGATGTCATTATCTGCAAAAAAAGCACTAGGCATAGTATCAAGCGTTAACAAATGGTCTTTAATATATGATAATAAAGTGTCACCACCTAGAGTATTTACTGAGATGAAAAATTTATCATTAAAGTGTAAATCAAGGAGGCTAAATGCCTTTTTGAACCCGAAGTAACGTTCATTAAAATTATTGGCATTATTCGCAACATGCAGGTAACCGATATTAGTATGTCCCATTTTATTAAGATACGAAATTGCTTGATAAACTCCCAGTTCATTATTAATCGTAACGCAGTCATAATTATTTTCTTTTATATAGTTATCAAGAATCACAAGCGGAATATCAAGAGCTGCAAACCGGGCTATTTGCGACATAGTCATTTCTGTTGCGAGCAGCAAAATACCATCTACCCCCAGATTCATAATTCGGCTTGCCTCACTGTCTACGCTAACAGCATCAATGTATGAGATTGAAAACTGACATTGTTTCTCTCTGCACTGTTTTTCGATACCCTCGATGACTTCGGAGAAGATTTTGGAAAAGTAATCAACACCTAGTTTACTCGCACCACTCTTGCGATATACTATAAACATTATTTTTGTAAGCGCCAGTTCACCGTAGGAATTACCTGTGTTAACCCCGTGTTCCTTTGCAGCATTTAGTACTCTAGAGCGTGTTTTTTTGCTAATTCCGGGCTTATTGTTTAGTACGAGCGAGACAGTTGCAGGTGATACACCTAAATACTCTGCTAGTTCCTTAACTTTCATATTCAAAATCCTCCTACTTGTAAGAGCCAACCATGCCTTCAACAAATGCCTTTTGTAATAGGAAGAAGATGAGTACAGTAGGTATGGTTGAAATAATAATACCGACCATTACCATACCGTAATCCGGAGTGAAGCCGGCGGCGAGATTGGATACAGCAAGGGGTAGTGTAAATTTATCTTCGCTTTGTAGAGCTACTAGGGGCCACATATAGTTATTCCAGCATGCCATAAAGGAGAATATACCGGCTGCTGCATAGGTGGATTTCATCATAGGCATATAAATCCTAAAGAATATTCCAAGTTCACCCAGTCCATCAACTCTAGCTGCCTGAATAGTTTCCATAGGAAATGCATGTGTATTTTGCTTAAAGAAAAATAATAGGAAAGGTGCACCTAGCGCAGGTAATATAATAGACCAGTAGTTATTAAGCAATCCCATTACCGAAAACATACGAAACATTGGAATGATTTTAGCAGCAAAAGGAACCATCATTGAAGCAATTAACCCTAGAAATAGTATGTTCTTGCCCCTACTAGGATAAACTACAAATGCATAACCTGCTATAGAGCAGATAAGTAGAGATAATATAACAACTACGACAGCTAGTAATAATGAGTTTTTAAACGCTTGCCAGATATTTGCATTTGCAAAGGCATTTGTAATATTGGTAAATAATGAACTGCCAAATGACATTTTACCCATGGTTATATCTTTTGATTCATTAGTAGCACTTACAAGCATCCAATAGAAAGGGAATATAGAGATAAAGGATGAAAGTGCTAAAAATATATGTTTTATTGTTGTACTTGCTTTTCTCATTCTTTTTCACCCGTTACTTTCTTTTGTACTAATGTCAGCGCAATTATAATAATAAATACTATGTACGAAACAGCTGCAGCGTATCCGTAGCTTGGCACGTAGTTAAAAGACAAGTCATAGATATATTGTGAAATTGTCCTGGTTGCATCTCCCGGTCCTCCCTTTGTAAGGTTCATAACTTCGTCAAAGAGCTGCAATGTATTCGTAAGAGCCATTATGCTTGTTAGAAAAATGATCGGCTTTAATAATGGCATCGTGATACGCTTGAAACTCTGGAAGAAGTTGCAGCCATCCATTTTAGCAGCTTCGTATATAGAATTATCAATGTTTTGCATAGCAGATAAATAGAAAATCATGTAATAACCCGCATAGCGCCAGATTAGAACGATAATAATTACAGCCTTTGCCCAGTGCTTGTCAAGCAGGAAGGGGATGGCCTTATCTATGATATTAAGTTTTAGAAGAATCTGATTAACTATACCGTCTACCGCAAATATATTTTTAAATAAAATAGCACATGATACAAGAGAAGTTACACATGGAAGAAATATGCAAGTCCTATATATACCACGTCCCTTTATCTTTGTATCGTTTAAAAGCACTGATATCAGTAGTGCTAGCAGCAGCATCACGGGAATTTGAATAACTGCATAGAATAAAGTATTTCCAATAGAGGTCCAAAAGGTACCATCATGTAAAATCCTTGTATAATTTGCGAGTCCGTCAAATTTCAGATTTACTCCTTTGCCGGTTTGGAAGGAGAGTATAAATGCCTGGATCATAGGCAAATAGCTGAATATTAGTACCATTATAGAAGCAATGGAAATAAATGCCCACCCCGTCCTATTTTTCTTTTTACTGTGTCTGGATCTCATGGATAACCTCCCATTTTAAGAAACTGTGATGGCATGCCGGACTTTCATATAAGACATACCATCACAGGCTTATATTATTTAGTTGATTGTTCGTATTGAGCCGCAGCTTCTTTCATGCTATCAGCAAAGTCGCCACCTGATAGGATACTAGGAGTAACGCCTAGCAGCGCTGCTTGAGCTTCTGCAGAAAATGCACCTGTATTAACAGCAGGAATCTTTTCTGTCCAGTCAGCGAATAACTCGTTTACATTCTGACCATCGAAGAAATCCGATCCTTCCTTATAAGCATCTACGTCAGCTGCCGGAAGATATGTACCTATTATGTTTTTCTCTGATAATAAAGTGTTGTATAAATCCTTACTTCCACCAAATGTCTTAGCCATGAAGTCAGCAGCTAAATCAGAATTAGCGGAATCTTTTAGCACGAACCAGCTTGAACCACCTTGATTTGAGTATTGTCCGGCACCTTCTGTACTCATCTTAGGAATTGGAGCTACTGCCCATTTACCGGATTGATCTTCGCCTGCAATTAGAGTAGACGTAATCCATGAACCACGAAGTACAGCTGCAACGTCACCGCCGTTAATTGCTCCTGAGAATTCCGTCCAATCGCTTACAACTTTGCAATAATCGGAATCATTTAATGTTTTGAATATATCGTAGCATTCCTTTAGAGCATCATTGTTTTCAAAATCTGCCTTTCCATCTTCATCTGTAAACCATTTACCGGCAGACTGAAGCATGATCTGGAATTCACCAATGTCATTAGGATTAAAAGTCTGAAGTAGGTGTCCTTTTTCTTTTAGCTTATCACCAAGAGATAGGTATTCGTCCCAAGTGAGATTTTGCATCTTGTCAGCATCATATCCGATTTCTTCCATATAGTCTGTACGATAAAATAGTCCTGCTACTCCTGTATCAAATGGAACACCGTAGCTCTTTCCATCATAAGACACCGCGTCTTTCTTGTATGAAGCGAAATCGTCATAGCTGATCTTGTCGCTCATCTCACGGAATGCATCAGGATATGACATTAGATATCCTTGTGCATTTAAGTCACTAATTAATACAATATCAGGCAGATCTTTTTTAACACCTGAGCCTAGAACTGTGTGCAGCTTAGTAAGTGCATCTGCTTTTGCCATTTCTACAAAGTTTACTTTGACATCATCACCATAGATTTTTTGCGCTTGCTCCATGGCATAGCCGTTCATGTTTTTATCCCAACCCCAAACGGTAATTGTCTTTTGGCCACCACCATCTTCTTCTGTCGTGCTGTCATCACTTTTCTTGTCTCCACATCCTATTAATAGTGAGGCAGCCATAGCAACCATTAGTAGAATAGATAATACTTTTCGTTTCATTACATCGTCTCCTTTATGTGAACTTAATTTTGTAAATTATCGTTAAAAAAATTTAACAATAATTGCACACATATTTTACTTCAGACGTGTAAGTAATCAAGATTTAATGGGTAGTATACGCTTAAACTGATTAAATTTTGTTAAATACATATAAATTTTATACTTTTGTTTTAGGAATTTTTTGGGCTCATTGGGGTAGTGGAAAGTAGGGTAGTAATGAGTATTAGATGTCAAAAAAACCATGGCAAATGCCGAGTGATTCGGCGTTACCATGGTTTTACTTATTCAGTTTTGTTTTTTCGTTTCTTTATAGCTTCGCTTAGCAGATACTCGATTTGACCATTAACTGACCTAAAGTCATCCTCAGCCCATTTAGCAAGGTCGGCATACAAAGAGGCTGAAAGTCGTAATGGAATCTGTTTTTTTTCTTTTTCAATACCGGGCACTAAAGGTTCACCTCCCAAAACAAAAACTTAATATATACTTCCGCTGTTTACTATAGGCTGTGCATCTTTGTTACCACATAATACAACCATCAAGTTACTTACCATTTGTGCCTTTCTCTCTTCGTCTAAGTTGCAGACATCACCTTCTGCTAATTGTTCTATTGCCATCTGAACCATGCTAACGGCACCTTCAACAATCATTTTACGAGCGTCGATGACTGCGCTTGCTTGTTGTCTTTGAAGCATAACAGCCGCGATTTCTTGAGAATAGGACAGAGTAGTTATTCTTGCGGATTCGATTACAAGACCCGCAACGTCAACCCTTTTTTGAATATCTTCTTGTAGCATCTCAGCTATTTCAACTGATGAACCTCTAAGACTTTTCTCATCTCCGCCATCTGATACGTCATAAGGATATAAACGTACAGTATTTCTAAGTGCGGCATCACATTGTATAGATAGAAATTCCTTGTAGTTGTCTACATTAAATACTGCCTTAGCGGTATTATCTATTTTCCAAATAACTGCGATTCCGATAATAATAGGATTGCCAAGTAGGTCATTGATTTTTTGTTTGTCATTATTAAGGGTCATAGTTTTTAGAGATATTTTCTTTGAAAAATTCATATTGCTGCTTTTGGCTTTTACTCCTGCTTCCGAATCAAGAGATATAGCTACTGATTCGCCATTATTTGCTGAGCCCGGATTAACTGCACTTGAAAACGGATTAACAAAGAAAATTCCTTCGCCTTTTAAAGTGCCAGTGTATTTACCAAAGAGCGTTAGAACAAGTGCCTCGTTTGGCTTTAGAATTTTAATTCCCATAAATAAAATCCAGCTTGGTAAACATAGGTAAATGACAGATATGATTATAAGTATTGTACCAAATCCTGAGTTCATCGTTGCACCTACGATAAAGCCGAAAATAGATGCAAGAATCAATACTAGATCCAGCAGCAGTACCCCTAATCCGTTTGGTGCTTTTAAAATTCTTTCCTCATAATGTTTATTGTTTTCTTTCATAGTATAGCTCCTTTCGAATGATATCAAATTGATATCATTATAATACGATAAAGAATGTATTTTGTCAATACGAATATCAAATGTTGAGAAGGAGAGAGACTTTTCAATTAGAGATAACGGTAAAGATATGTTTGAAATGCATACGTTAGAATTGGAAGAAATTAAAAATATGATAGACAAATAGAAGGTAGTATTTTAAGGATGAAATCATTGTGTTTCTATTTAAGTTATTAAAATACGTAAATGTTACTATGAGGATATTCATACCCCATTTAATGATTTCTGGGTTAGGGGTTATAGAAAGTAACTGTGAATATTCAGAAACGAGTAAATACTACTATATATTTATGTATGGTTTTAGTATAATATAAAAGAGAACAAGTAACAATGAAAGTAAGTATTTAGTTCAGTTGAATTTACGAAAGAGAGGTAAAGAGATGAAAAAACATATTTTATTGGAAAAGGCATATACATATGAAAACATACCAAAGAAATTAACACCGGATGGCTGCTCATATGATAGGAAAAGGGGATTATGGAAAGTAGATGATACAGGAGAGGTTATGATGGTAAGTAATTTTGCACGGCGACCTGAAACAAAAAAGCAAGATATAGAGACTGGTGAGGATCAAAAAGGTGAATAGAATAAATTATTTGATTGTATCCTCAACTATTGATTTCTCCACAGACTTAATTTGCAATCATTTGATGAGAAGCAATGAACAGTTTTATAGATTGAATCGGGACGAATTTTTAAAGCATGAAATTGTTGTAGATTTGCAAAGAAAATCAATGATAATTATGATAGAGGATGAGAAATATGAGGCTAAGTTTGAGGGCTTAAAAGGAGTGTTTTTTAGAGCACCTGTGTTTTTAAGGACACAAGTAAAGAATGCACTAACAGTTGATGAACAATTAGAGCGAAACCAATGGAGCTCATTTTTAAGAAATTTAATTGTCTTTCAGAAAGCAAACTGGATAAATAATCCAGTAAGTACATATCGAGCTGAGAACAAAATGTTTCAATTATCTATTGCCGAGGAATGTGGTTTGTTAATTCCATTAACGTATGTTTCAAATTTTACCGATATTGAACTGGAGCTCGAAAAACTGTATGTGGTTAAATCCCTAGATGCAGCTCTTTTTTATGATACAGCAAATAATTTGGAGATGTTTACATATTCAAATGTTGTATCAGGGGAAGAATTACAAGAGTATGATTTAACCTCAGCCCCAGTAATTATACAAGAATTTTTGAATCCTAAAGTGGACTGTAGAGTTACATATGTAAATGGAAAGATATTTCCGGTTCAAGTCTTAAAAAACGGACAGGGAATGTATGGAGACTGGCGCGTAAGGAAAGAAGAACTAGAATACATTCCTTTTCAGTTACCCAAATATGTGGAAGCAGCTATATGTAAGCTTATGAAAAACCTGGAATTGAATTTTGGAGGAATTGATTTGGCAATTGTTGAGGATAAATACTACTTTATCGAGGTGAATCCTACAGGAGAATGGGGATGGCTAGAAGCTAGGACGGGAATGAAGATAAGCGGGACAATAAAAAGAGCACTTTGTGGAGAAGAGTGAATATGTTAGGACAAATTATGCCGATTATTGATGCACACAAGGCAAATAAAAAATTACGTAAAAAAATGATGACAAATCCAATGTTATAATCCCAGAGAATATTGAACAGATTGATTTTAAACACATAGAATATGACTATAATGCAACAATTGAAGTGAAAAGCAAATTAGAAGATAAAGCTAAGACGATAATTGCAGCGTTGACGATTTCCATAACACTAATCTTGAATTTATCTTACATAATAGAAATAATCACGCTTAAAGTACAACAAAAGTATTTCGCTTATGTACTCTTTTTGATAGCAATTTTATCTATATTATATATGATAATAGCAGGAATACTTTCAATACAAGTTTTAATAAAAGAGAACGTAGTATACACAATTCCTTTGGAAGAAAGAGAAAACAGGAAGAGGATTATTCAAATAACTCAATTGAATATTAACCAGAATTTAATTAGAAATAATGACATATATGCAGCGTATCTTTTAATTAGGAATTCGGTTATTTGTCTTTTTATTATTTTTGTGTTGGCAATATGTCCATATGAAAAAGTAGAAAATATAAATGTCAATGTTACGCAGATGAACAATGACATAGAACTAGTATATAGTAGCAATGCAGTTGAATGGTTAGTGAATAATTCTCAAAAGAACTTAGAGTTTGATGAAATAATTGAAGCTTATAACAATATATGTAGTAATGGAGAAGAGAAAACCATATATGATAAAAAGCAGGATATTGCTGTTACTTTAGTATATCAAAACGATTCATATTTCATTTTTGATATAAGGGATGATATTGCAGAAGTCTATTAAACATCCTTAATACCCATTACTTCGTTCGAGACCGTTTTAAGTTTCGTAAAAAGTAGATAAACTGATATAAGACATGTTAATAGCTACGTTAAGGGCAAACTGTATTTGTGGGATTCACCTTATCTGCATTATACTGATATTTTTAGGTGTTTCAATAAAACCAGCCTTTACAGATTGAGAGACTGTTTCAAGTTTTGTGTAAATGCAAAAACTGATATAAGAAAGGTTGATAGTTATATTCGGGCAAAGCCGATTTTTCGGGCTTTGCCCTTTGTATGTATTATAGCTCTATTTTAGA
>JBKEBP010000039.1:0-4265 GCA_047973235.1 Suipraeoptans sp.
CTTCGAGCGATTGGTTCATAAGGCTTTTAGAGAATCAGACCCGGAGATACAATTTGAGCTCTTATCAGAAGCGAATTCATTGTACAAAGGCGAGTTTTTAAGCTTGTTCGCCCATCACTCAGGGGTCATGTTTAGAAATAATTACTATGGTAACTTATATGTGAAATGTACGAATATGATGTGTTTTCACTTAAATAACAAAGAAGACTTTCAAGGTGTATCAGACCTCTGTGATAAGGCCTTAGAGCTATCTCCTTCTACGGATGAGACGCTCCATAAGCAAAAGATATTTGCACTGATTAACCTCGACAAAATACAAACTGCACTTGACTACTATTATTCGATTTTATCGATGTTTAATACCAATCACGGGCTTGATATTACTGATTCTATGACCGACGTATATGAGGCAATCCTAAACCATATGCCTAACCAGTATCAGACACTCAATTCACTTGATGAAACACTTAGATCGAAGAAAGTTCTATCGGGTAGTTTCTTCTGTAATTTTGATATTTTCCAGAATATATATCAGATTAATTTGCGCTCCGCAAGACGTGCGAAGAGTCGGTTTTACTTAGTTTTATTGTCTCTGGATGAAGAAGGTGAGACATCTCATGCTACTAATTCCATGAAAGAAGAAATGGACATCTTGCATACTGTTATGCAGAAGAAACTCAGAACCAATGATGTGTACACCAAATCAAGCATTTGTCAGTATTCTTTAATAGTGAACTCACCCAATGAATCCGGTGCAGAAATAATAAAAAACAGGATTGTAGAAAGCTATTTGAAAAAGAAGAAAAATGATCTGATAAAATTGAACATAGAATTCAAAGAAATAATTTAGAATTTAGTAAAATATTAAAATGTAAAAAAGTATAAAGTGACGCAAAATGGGCTATCGGAAAAAAATATATTTTCCGATAGCCCATTTTGTATTTTCAAACTACTTAAAATCCATTTTCTTTTCTCATAATTCTCACCTGTTTTCGTTTCTTTGCATTCTCAAATTCTTCAATTTCATCTTTTGTCTCAGGTATGAGCTTTGGAAGTTTAGTCGGCTTATCATTTTCATCTAATGCAACCATCGTAAAATACGCATTATTTATTAGCGAGCGATTCCCTTCCATACTCTCTACATAGGTTTCCACCTTTACTTCCATAGATGTGTTACCGGCATACGTTGCTTTACCAATAAGCACTATAACATCATTCTTATGTGCCGGATGAAGGAAGTCCAAGTGATCCACTGATGCTGTTATTACATTTCCCATTACATGACGCTTTGCAACAAGACCTGCTATCTCATCAATCCATTGCATTAATGTTCCACCAAATAATCTTCCGGTACCATTTAGGTGGTTTGGCCTTACTATATGAACAGTTTCTGATCTAGAGTCATTTACTTTCTTTTTTAATTCCATTTTTCTACCTCACATCCTTTATCTTGTGCAAGTTTTTTGTAGTGTTCTATATATGTGCCACTTTTATAGAACATTATAAAACTCTTGTTGTAATTTGCCCACAACGTTATTTGGGGTTCTTTAAAATAAAAAGTGAAAAATAACCATTCCCTTATAGATATCTCGAATAAAATCTCTAGGGTGTTTTCGTTGAGGACTACGTACTCGGCATCGCTGTTTTTAAGGCCTTTGTACAGTTCGAATTCATTCTTACTCAGTCCATTCACCATCCTTTGTTCTTCTTTTTCAGTCATATGTTTATATAAAAAATCACCGAAACTTATTGATGTGTTCTCATCAAACAACGTTCTTAGAAAGCTAAATAGTTTCTCCGCTGAGTTTGCTCTTATGATTAGTGTTTCACAATTTTCTCTACCCTCTTTGAGATTTTCCAAATATAAATACCCTTCACTAATAAGTTCTTTATTAGTAATATATTTTTTCAATATAATCACCTCGTGTCATAATTATTTCATATCATTGTGTCATGAACACTTTAACTATAACACATTTTTTGATATACTTGTATATGCGTAAGGAGATTATAAAATGGAAAATATTAAGTTGAAGATAGAATATGATGGAAGTCGTTATCAAGGATTTGAAAAGCAAAAAGATTCAGCACCAGGAAGTACTATTTCCGGAAAGCTGATTGAAGTGATAAAAAGGATGACCGGCGAAGATGATATAGAGCTGATATGTGCACTTAGAACAGAGGTGGGCGTTCATGCCTATGGACAAGTTGCCAATTTCAAAACATACTCTAATATCGACCCTGAAGATGTTAAGCACTATATGAACCGATATCTGCCAATGGATATTGCTATCGTAGAAGCCACCCGGGAAGACGATAGATTTCAGGCAAAGTTAAATGCAATAAGTAAATCATATATATACCATATATTTATAGACAAGGAGCCAAATGTATTCGACCGCAAACACAGCAACTATACTCCCGGCCCTATAGACCGAGATAAGATTCGTGCTGCTGCTGATTTGCTAACCGGCATACATGACTTTAAAAACTTTTCGGGTAATAAGTCTAACAAAAGTACCACAAAGGAAGTTCTTGATATAAATGCCTATGGCGATGAAGGTGAGATGTATATCACTATTTCAGCCAATGATTTCCTTCATAACATGGCTAGAATCATAATAGCTACATTAACGGATATAGGTCTTGGCAACCGCCCTGTGGACGATATAACCGCAATTTTTAATGGTGATAAAGCTGCAAGTGGGCCTTGTGATCCTAAAGGGTTATTTTTGCAGGACATTGTTTACTAGCTATTTTTCCAAGTATTCTGTAAGTGCCTGATACTTCTCATCCATCATTTCATATCCGTGTTGGTAGAATTCCTGCATCTTATCAACATCCTTCTCTACTCTGGATATTGTGGGAATCTCAGGCCTTATTACGAATATATATCCTTTTCTTTCGTACTCTTCTATTTTTTCAATCGTTTTATTATAATGATTATTTCTGGCTAGTAATGTATTTACAAGTGCCGGGTAATCTTTATACATCTTTTTATATACCTTTGCTAATGCCTTAGTATTTGGTTCTTTCCTATAACCGTCATTTCTGGTTAGTATAATAAATATCTTCTTATTTCCAAACTTCATGGCTCTTTTAATTGGAATTGAATCTGCCAGTCCACCATCCAAATACGGCATACCGTCTAAATCCGTCATCTTAGAGACTATGGGCATACTACAAGATGCACGAGTTACTTGCATTAACCTATCAAAATCCTTCTTTTCAGATATATACTGCGCTTTACCTGTTATACAATTTGTTACTACCAACTCACAGTGCATTTCCGACTTCGAATATGTCTCAAAATCAAATGGATATATTTCTTTTGGAAAGGTATCGAATATAAGATCCATATCCATTAGACTTTTCTTTCTAATCATTTCTATTGGTTTATAATAATAGTTTGTTTCCTTGTCATTGTGAATTATGCAATCTTTCGTTCTACCTATTTGTTTTGATGCATAGTCTATTGCATTGCATGCACCCATAGAAACACCTATTACATCAGTGAAATAGTTGTCTTGTTCCATAAGATAATCCAGTGCTCCTGCACTAAATAATCCTCTTGTTGCTCCACCTTCAAGTATCATTGTTGCTTTTGTCATTTTATACCGCCTCCTATATTGGTTGCTTACATATATGATTATACTGCTTTTCCTTGCTATTTTCCATGTTTTTTGATACTATAGCGTGTGGAAGCAAAAAGGAAGCGACTGCAACGTAGCTACGTTTCGTAAGTAAAAGCAAACAAGGAGTTTTAGAATGATAAGTACAAGTGGTATAACTTTAAGAGTTGGGAAGAAGGCTCTTTTTGAAGATGTAAACATTAAATTTACGGAAGGAAACTGCTATGGCCTAATAGGAGCCAATGGCGCAGGGAAATCAACCTTTCTTAGAATCCTTTCAGGAAAGTTAGAACCAAGCAAAGGTGATGTAATCATTACACCCGGCGAACGCCTTTCTTTTCTACAACAGGATCATTTTAAATATGATGACTGCACAGTCCTTGACACCGTAATGATGGGAAATGCCAGACTCGTTGAAATCATGAAGGAAAAAGATGCCATTTATGCTAAAGAAGATTTTTCGGATGCTGATGGAATCAAGGCAAGCGAACTTGAAACAGAATTTGCAGATATGAATGGTTGGGAAGCAGAATCTGATGCCGCCACCCTTTTAAACGGACTTGGAATTGATACTGACTTACATTATAAATTAATGAGCGAACTTGCCGGACCTGACAAGGTTAAAGTCTTACT
>JBKEBP010000070.1:0-2162 GCA_047973235.1 Suipraeoptans sp.
CTGCACCCAAATATTTTGGAACAGAAGTAGACAATTATGCCATATCAAAAGTAATTGCAGATTGGTTGAATAAGTATAACCGTCATAATTCACCCAAATATTTAACTGGTGTTAGCTATGGTGGTATAAGATGCGCCATCCTCCCCGGATTTTTGATGGGTGGAGGGTTACATATATCAAAGCATTTGATGGGTATCACGTTTAATGGTGTAATATCAATGAGTGACTGTATGATGTATGATATGCACACAGGGGATATCACGTTAAAAGGTGAGCCGATGCAGGTCTCAATTCTACCAACCTGTGCAGCAACTTATCATTATCATTTTCCTGAAGGCAAGCCTTGTCAGAATGATTTTATTAATGAAGCAGAGGCTTGGGGATATAGTACATTTAAAAATTTTCTTTAGAATATAGAAAATGCAACAGACGAAGAAAAGAAGAGAGTGGCAGAACAATTGTCGTATTATATTGGAATTCCGGCAGAGACATTAATTGCCATGAATTTTGAATATGAAGGATATGCATATACATCAATGCTTATGTCTGAAACAGGGAAAGCAGTTGGGTTCTATGATTCAAGATATACAATGATTGGAAGCGGAGCCGGTGAACGAACCTTTGATCCAATCTATGATGATGCGTTTTTAAGCAGATTTTGGCCGGCTGCAGTTACAGTTGCAAAGACGGTGTATCGGGACTTTTTGAACATTAAGTTTGAAGATGGACGTGATTTTGTTACACAGAATTTCAGTGCAGCACTTCAATGGGATTTCAAAATATCCAATGGTTATACCGTCACTGATTGTGCAGTAGCTAATATGCGCCATAATCAAGATATGCGTATGATGATTGTAGCTGGTAAATATGATTTTTGCTATCCAATTGAACATGCAAGATATTCCTATAAGAACATAGGATTTCCGGCAGAAAGAACACAATACCTTGAATTAGACAGTGGACACGATCCTTATTTCCCAGGAAAATCACAGGATGATTTAGCAAAGGCGATGCGAGAATTTATTAAGTAAATTAATTAACGTAAACTATAGATAATTGATTCGTGAAGTTTAATACCAAGATGAAAGAGGATGATATTTAATGACAAATAATTTAGAAAATGACATTCGAAAGAATTTCCCTTTTCTTGAATCGGCTACATATCTGGATACTGCAGCAGTTGGGCTTTCATGGACGGGACAGGCAGAGGCAGCAAAAGAATTCTATTCCGGAACAAAAAGTAAGGGATACACTGCAATCCACATGTGGAACGATTTTATGGAGAATATTAAAAATCGCCTGTCTGCAATCTTGAACGTAAACCAAGATGAGTTGATTTTCTTATCCAGTACAACGGAAGCAATTAATCTTATTGTGCATAGTATCGAGTGCCAGACAGGTGATGAAATTGTTGTCGCTGGCGATGAATATGCTTCCGTTGTATTACCCTGGTCCTATCTGGAAACAAAAGGAGGACGGGTATAAAAGTTGAAATTGAAGATGAATCTTTGAGGGAAGAAAAATTACTGAATGCTCTTACAGATAAAACAAAAGTTTTAGCCGTTTCACAGGTTCACTATAGCACGGGAACAAAGCTTTCCTTGACAAAGATAGGTAAAATATGCCGTGAAAGAAATATTCTGTTTTTTGTGGATGGAACGCAAGCATTCGGAGCAACTCCGACTGATTTAACTTACGTTGATTTCTATACAGCTTCCACGTATAAGTGGTTATTAAGTGGATTTGGACTAAGCTTGCTGGTTGCGAAAAGTGATGCACAAAAAAAACTGACACCTGCTTATATCGGACATAATGGACGTATCTTACAATATTCCCATATCAATTATCCGGCGGTGTGGGTACTGGAATCTGCCATCTCATATTTTGATCAAGTAGGTTGAAATTGGATCTATGATAAAATAAATTCACTGACAGATTTTCTGGTTGTCCAACTAGAGGAGATGGGGATAGAGATCAAGACACTGAAGCAGGCAAAGGCCGGTATTGTTAGTTTTAAGATACCAAACTCAGAGAATTTACTAGTGAAACTGGAAGATAAGCAAATATTTATAGCGGAGCGTGCCGGGTTATTTCGAGTATCTCCTCACTTTTACAATAATCAAGACGATATATTACATTTAGTGAAGGCTATAAAAGGGATG
>JBKEBP010000142.1:0-25307 GCA_047973235.1 Suipraeoptans sp.
ATTTCGTTCGCATACGTCGTATTTTGACCTTGCAGTTCTTCTATATACGATATCAACTCATCTTCATTCAAGTCCTCATCACCAACTAATGAGCCGAGTGTATCACTATCTGCTGATAACAGCATCTGCAGTACATTATACTCAAACTCTCTCATGTTTTCCACTCATTACATTATTATCTTTTTACTCGCTTTTCTATTCTAAAATACCTTTAATTTCATTAGGGTTTGTATATGCGTTTTATGACATTTTACAGCTTAGTATGATGTACTTCAGTTCTATAAATATGGGCATGTATTCTTGGGTATTTTTCTCATTTATGCTTTTGATTTGTTGATTTTCTGCAATAAAAAAAGTGCTGATTTCTTCAACACTTTTAAGTCATCGGAGTGACAAGATTTGAACTTGCGACCTCTACGTCCCGAACGTAGCGCTCTACCAAGCTGAGCCACACTCCGTATTTGATTTTAAGAGCAAAACTGCTTCGTTTTGCTCTTAGCTACGGATAGAGGACTTGAACCTCTACTAACAGAGTCAGAGTCTGCTGTGCTACCATTACACCAATCCGCATTATTGCTTTAACGAACACACTCTATTATATCAAAATGTTTCGGAAAAGCAATATCTTTTTTGTATTCTTTTTTACATTTCTTTTATTCTTTTGATTGCAGCTACAGTATTTTCATATGTACCGAATGCTGTTAGTCTAAAGTAACCTTCACCACTAGGCCCAAATCCGGAGCCCGGTGTACCAACTACGTTAGCATTTTCAAGTAAATTATCAAAGAAATCCCATGATGACATGCCCTTTGGAGTCTCTAACCAGATATATGGTGCATTTACTCCGCCGGATACATTATATCCTGCATCTTTAAGTCCCTCATAGATTACTTTGGCATTGTTCATATAGTATCCTACCTGTGCCTTTAGCTCTTTCTTTCCACTTTCAGTATAAACAGCTTCACCTGCTCTTTGAACAATATACGGTGCTCCGTTGTATTTAGTTCCGTGGCGTCTTGCCCATAGCTGGTGAAGAGTAACTCCGTCTTTCATGATGTCCTTTGGAACCACTGCTGCCCCAAGTCTCACACCTGTAAATCCTGCATTCTTAGAAAAACTTCTAAGCTCGATTGCACATGTTCTAGCGCCTTCGCATTCGTATATAGTATGCGGAACATCATCCTCTGTAATATACGCTTCATATGCGGCATCATATATGATTACTGCACCCACTTTATTAGCATAATCCACCCATTTTTGAAGCTCTGTTTTTGTAATAGTAGATCCCGTAGGATTATTTGGAAAGCATAGATATATTATATCCGGTGTTTCACTCGGAAGTTCAGGTGCAAAGTTTGTCTCCTTTGTACAAGGCATGTATATGACATCGCTCCACTTCTCTGTTTCAGGATTATATGTTCCTGTTCTTCCTGCCATTACATTTGTATCAACATAAACCGGATATACAGGATCACATACAGCTATTTTATTGTCTTTTGCAAATATCTCCTGGATATTTCCGGAGTCGCATTTTGCTCCATCCGAAATAAAAATCTCGTCTTTGTCTATATTGCAGCCTCTAGCGGCATAGTCGTTATCAGCCATAGTACTCCTTAGGAATTCATACCCAAGGTCCGGTGCATAACCGTGAAATGTTTCTGCATTTGCCATTTCATCAACTGCCTTATGCAGCGCATCTATTACGGTTGGAACAAGTGGTTGTGTTACATCACCAATCCCTAATCTTATAAGTGTATTGTCCGGGTTTGCCTGTTGATATGCATTAACCTTTTTACCAATTGTCGAAAACAAATAGCTTCCCGGTAACTTCAAATAATCTTCATTAATCTTAAACATGTATTCTCTCCTATGATGTTGTTAATATTGTTTTAGCAGTATATACCAATCCTTTGCCGGTATTCATACTGCCTTTTTGCAAATATCTGTGAGCTTCTTCTTCCGTCATGTTATTTCGTTCCATCAGAAGCGCTTTTGCTTCATTTATTAGTTTCTTCTCTTCATCGTTTCTAACTTTCTTCTCTTTTTTGGCCTTTCGCCTTCTGACGTCTATTGTATCCATCATCATATTGACAGTACTTATCAGTTCATAGGCTTTTATCGGCATCGTAAGCCCCATTATGCCATCAGCAGTTCCACTGCTCCATTTATCTCGTGAGGCAACCAGAAGCATCTCTATTTTATCTGATAAATACTCCCTTAGTTCGCTAAATATCATATCAGACATCTTATAACCACATATAATAATGCCATCATCAAGAAGTGCCGCTTGTCTAAGTGCCTCTGCTCCGGTGGTGCAGACGCCTTTAACTTCTATACCTTGCCTAACCAGCAGGTTTCGAATTCCGGTTGCATTGTCTTTATTAGGAAATACAACTATTATCCCGAACAAGTCTACACCTCCGTTAGTTTTTTTAAGTTATTCAAGTTAAATTCGATGTAAGTATCTGTTAACTTCCCACTCACTTATACTTTTTGCATATTCATTGTATTCTTTTCTTTTTTCACTAATAAGTGCATCCGAAAACATTTCTCCCAGTGTTTGTTTAACGAAGTCATCCTCTTCAAAAGCCCTTAATGCTTCCATTAAATTAAGTGGTAATGCCTCAATGCCCTCACCTCGAATATCTTCATCCGACATCTTGGAAATACTTTTGTCGACAGCCTTTGGTGGTTCTATTTGATTCTTGATACCATCAAGTCCTGCGCGTAAGCATACTGCAAGTGCGAGGTATGGATTAGCTGAGGAATCCGGACTCGTAAGCTTTATTCTGGTGTTCTTCTTCCTATCCATTGGTATTCTTATAAGCGAATTGCTATTTGAAGCTGACCACGAAATATATGTTGGTGCTTCATAGCCTGAAACCAATCTTTTGTATGAATTAACTGTCGGATTAGTAATAAAGGTTATTGCACGAATATGCTTTAATATTCCTCCAATGAAATGATACGCTTCTTTACTTAAACCATTTGCATCATCATCACTGCTAAATACATTCGCGCCGTCTTTTAGTAAATACATTGCCGTATGCATTCCGGACCCGTGTTTACCCTCTATTGGTTTCGGCATAAATGTGGCATTTCGACCATGTCTTTTAGCAATAGTCTTAATAACCATTCTAAAAGTCACTATATCATCAGCCATGTCCATGGATTTTCCTTCTTTGAATTTGATTTCGTGCTGAGCCGGTGCCTTTTCATGATATGATCCTTCTGTTTCAAATCCCATTTCCTCAAGCGTTAGTACCATATCTCTTCTGGTATTCTCGCCTCTATCTTGTGGCCCCAAATCAAAATAGCTAGCATTTTCGTTTGAATTGGTCGTTGGCAGCCCATTTTCATCTACCTCAAATAAGAAAAATTCACAGTCAGGCTTAACCATAAACTCATATCCCATGCTGGCTGCATCTTTTATTGCTTTCTTTAGAACATCCCTAGGATCCAGTTCAAACGGAGTGCCGTCTGCCTTGCATACGTCACATAAAAATCTTGCAACCTTTCCTTGTTGTGGTCTCCATGGAAATATCTCAAATGTATTAATATCCGGATGTAAAAACATTTCCGCTTCTTCCATCATTGCATAATTTGCTATGGAGTATCCGTCGAAACAAATTTCGTTGTTGAGTGCCTTTTCAAGTTGCCCCGGTGTAATGGCCATATTTTTTAGGCTTCCGAATGCATCCGTAAACTGTAATCTAATAAACGCTACATCCTCTTCTTCAATCAGTGTGGATATTTCCTCTTTAGTATGCTTTTTCATAGCTAGTCTCCTCTAGAATGATTGTACAATGGTTTCTGCAAGTTTTTCTATTTCAGGAAATTGTGATTTCTTTAGTGCTGACTCTATCGTGATCTCATCATCTAGAATCATCATATTTTTCATGCATTCAAGCTCTGCCTTAATAAGCTTACCGGATACCGGCACCCAAGTACCGTTCTGAATGATGGCAACTTTTCTATTCTGCACATTTAATGCTTTCATATCGTGTAAAAGGTCCGCCATCTTTGGAAATATTCCGTTATTATAAGTCGCGCATGCAATTGCTATATGACTATATTTAAATATCTCCGAAATCAGCTCATTAACATGTGTTTTTGATACGTCGTAGATTTTAATATTGCTTATCCCTTTATCAGCTAGTGTAACTGCTAATTTGTTTGCCGCCTGCATAGTGTGATTATATACAGTCCCACACAGAATCAAAACGCCATCTTCCTCCGGCTCATACTTACTCCACTTATCATATTTATCAATGAAATATTCAAGATTATTTCTCCAAATCGGACCATGCAGCGGACAAATCATACTTATATCAAGTGAACATACTTTTTTTAAAAGCGTCTGAACCTGCATACCATACTTACCGACAATATTTGCGTAATATCTTCTGGCTTCATGAAGGAATTCTTTCTCAAAATCTACCTCATCATTAAATAACACGCCATCAATGGTTCCAAATGTTCCAAAAGCATCTGCGCTAAACAGTATTTTTGACTTTTCGTCATAACTTACCATAACCTCCGGCCAGTGTACCATAGGAGCCATCATAAATTTAAGTGTATGTGCTCCGAGACTTAATTCATCACCTTCTCCAACAATCATCATTCTATCTTCAATGTCGATTTCAAAGAACTGATTTATCATTTTCTTCGTCTTAGTATTTCCGACAAGTTTCATGTCCTTGTATTTATTTAGTAGTAGTTCTATACACCCTGCATGATCGGGTTCCATATGGTGAATAACCAGGTAGTCAATCGCTTTTTCACCCAGCTCACTATCAATATTTCCTATAAATTGCTCCACAACTCCGGAATCTACGGTGTCTAAAAGTGCAACTTTTTCGTCATTAATAATATATGAATTGTAAGAAACACCTTTAGGTAGTGGAAATAAATTTTCAAAAAGTTCAAGTCTTTTATCGTTGCATCCAACCCAAATGATGTCGTCTGTTATTCTCCTTGTAGCATTCAATTTAGTGTCCTCCTGTACAAACTTTCCAACTAATATATTATAAACAGTTTGTTTATATATGTAAAGCCAATTTAATAACCGGATTGTTGACTTTAATAACCGATTTGTTGACTTTTGGTACTCTAAACTGTAGAATATAAAATGACTATTTTTATGGATTATTGGTTAATGATGGGGGCATCAATGGGGAAAAGGATAACTGATTACTTTAGTAATTCACTTGTTATACGTTCAATACATCGAGGATTAACATTAGCTATACCATTTTTGATAATGGGATCATTTGCTTTGCTTTTAAATAATTTTCCGCTAGAATCATATCAGATTTTTATTAAGGAAACATTTCTAAACGGTATTATTTCCACTTTTTTTGTAACTTTATATAATGTAACTCTTGGCTCGCTTACCTTTATTATTATTTTGACTATTAGCATTTCTTTTGGTCAAATTATAACATCTAAGCTTTATTTCTTGTATCCGCTTATAGCACTGCTTAGCTATATTGCTTTCTGCGGTGGTATGGATGATCCTGATATAAATATTTTTGATGCGACTTGGATATTTACTGCAATGGTCATTACCATGGTGTCATCTGCTATTTTTCGTACTTGCGAAAAACATATTGATAACAACCGTAAAAACAATAAAGGTATCAAATTTTACTCTATGGGTGCCGGATATTATTTTAATTTAGCCCTTGCTTACATTGCACCTCTTGTCATTATCGTAAGCTTGTTTGCAATGATAGGTATGGCTCTTAGGTTATCTACTGGAAATGCTAACATAACAAACTTTGGTTCCCTCATTTTTCTAAAGTTATTCGAGAAAATGGGACGCAGTTTATTTAGTGTATTATTATATGTTGTCGTCGTTCATTTACTCTGGTTCTTCGGAATTCACGGAACTAATACATTGGAAGCCGTAGCCATAGATTACTTTAAACCGGGCATAGAAATCAACCAACAACTCATCGAATCAGGTCAGGCACCTACCGAAATTTTCTCACGAGTATTCTTAGACTCATTTATTTTTATTGGAGGATGCGGTTGTGCTCTTGCCTTAACCATTGCCATTATTATAAGCAGCAGAAAGAAGCATACCCGAAGGCTTGGTCTCTTTTCATTACCTACTGTTCTTTTTAATATCAGCGAAATTCCAATATTCGGATTTCCGGTAGTGTTTTCAACTAATATGTTTATTCCATTTTTAATAACTCCGGTTATAATTACACTTACAAGCTATGTTGCCATGAATACAGGCCTTGTACCTATGCCTATAAATGAAGTAGGATGGACAGTCCCTATTATAATCAGCGGATATCAGGCAACCGGGTCGATAGCGGGTGGTATCCTTCAATTATTCAATTTACTCATAGGTATACTAATATATATGCCGTTTGTGCGAATTTCCGAACATAGTCAAGTTACCAAGTATAGAAATATTGTTAAACAAATAGAGCTGGACGCTTTCGATGCCGAAGAAAAAGGCACAGGATTACTACTGCTTAGTGATTCCTATAAATACAATTACTATGCTAAGACACTTGCTGAAGATTTACGGACAGCACTTGCTAATCAAGAGCCGGTACTATTTTATCAACCTCAGATAACAAACACTGACACATTGCATGGAGTGGAGGGATTGCTTCGTTGGCAGCATCCAAGCTTCGGATACATAGCACCACCAGTATTAATCATGCTAGCTTCAGAGTCAGGTTTCCTCGATGAATTGACCTATTATCTTATGGAACGTTCTATCGATGATGGAACAAAGATGGTTAAAAAGATGAACCGGGAAGTTCATATTTCTATTAATATTTCACCGAAACATATGGAAAGTGAAGAATTTCTTGAGCGAACACGCAAATATACATCAGATGCAAAAAAGAACGGCATTCAACCTGTTTTGGAATTTACAGAGCGCACTGTAATGTCTGCCGGTGAAGAACAACTGGAGAAAATTAAAAAATTACAAAGTGAAGGTAACGAATTTAGCATAGATGATTTTGGTATGGGAAATAGCTCTATTTTAAGATTACAGGAAAACAGCTTTGACGAAGTAAAACTTGATGGCTCCTTAGTTAAGCAGCTCACCCAAAATGAACGTTCTAAGGAAATCATTTCCAGTATAGTTAAGCTTTCTAAAAGCTTGAATTTCAGAATAGTTGCTGAATATGTTGAAACCAAAGAACATAGAGACAGGCTGGAAGAAATAGGTTGTTATATTTATCAGGGGTACTACTTTAGCAGAGCTCTTCCTATTGATCAGTTACTTGATTATCTATCCGTTTTCACAACACGTTCAAAATAAGTTGAATAAGGAAGGACCGAAAGATTGATTTTGTTTTCAATCGTTTCGGTCCTTCCTTAAATATACTCCAACTATTTAAATTAGCGTTCTATTAATATGGCTCTAATCGGTGACGCTTCTATCTCTTTCATTTTTAAAGGCAACGCAACCAACTCATATTCGCCTTCGTCGACCATGCTTAAATCAAGGTTTTCCAAGATAACTACCTCATCCTTTAGTAAAACTCGATGAACAGCTGTTTCTTCTCCTTTTATTGCTATAACCTGACATTCTACTCCTACCAGAACGATGCCTTGGTTCACGAGTTGCTTGGCCGCTTCTTTTGTAAGTGATTTTTTTCCCTTAAACAGTATACGGCTAACCCCGGAATCAGCTAATTGCTTGATCTCTTCACGCCCGATATTTTCATCAACTTCCATCACTACACACTTACCGATACATTTGCTAAGCTCTACATTTTCTATTGTCTTTCCGTTATTTAGGAAGTGATAAGGAGCATCCATATGCGTGCTGTTATGAGGGCACAGTGATATATTACTTAGATTATACTCATCACCATATTTCATACTATTTACAAAGGTATACTTTGGCTCCGGATCTCCCGGGAAAACCGGTGTGCTAAATAATTCTCTGGTGATATCATGAATTTTCATTCGCTTCTCCTCAATCGCTATCGTTTAATCATTCCTATTAAGCCACTCTTTCATCAATTCAACATACCCGTCGTTATCTTCCACAAAACACATATGACGACAAGTCCTAAATAGCTCCCATTTAGAATTTGGTATTCTATCATACATGTATTTAGCTATATATGGTGTACATAAGTCGTTTCCACCATTAATAACTAGTGCAGGTTCCTTAATATCTTTTAATTGCTTTGTTACATCATAGTCTTTTAATGTACCTTGAGGGGTATATTCATTAGGTCCCCAACCTACAACGTAACTTTCACCACCCTTTTGTACAGGTCTTCTTAAACATTCCGGTGAGTCCTCTGTCACCGCTCCCGCTGCGTGGCGAAGCATATACTCTGTTTCAGCTGCCTGATATATCGGATCACTATAATCATTTGAAGCGGTAGCTTTCTCAATCGCCTCCTGATATTCTATAGGTAGTTCTTTAATCATTCTGTGTTGTTCTTCGCCCCACATCCATGATGCCGGTAGAGTGCTTGATAAAATCATGCTGGAAACACCTGTAGGTTTGTAATTACATACATAATCAAGTAATAGCATGCCACCCCATGACTGCCCCAAAATATGCGCTTCATTAAGGCCTAAATATTTTCTTAGTTCTACTAATTCATTAACCCAGTTCTTCGAGTTCCATAAGTCCGGTCTGTTTTCCACATAAGATTCCCCACATCCTATCTGATCATACATAACTATTTCTCGTCCATCTTCCTCAGCCAATCTATCAAGTACCTCAAAATAATTATGTGTGGATCCGGGACCACCATGGAGCAGTATAAGTGGTTTCTTATTTCCTGTGCTTTCCCCAACTACTCTGTAATACGTTTTGTACTCCAAATATGGCATGTAACCTTCTTTTACTTTCATATTTTTGTGCCTCCTCTAATGACATTTTGTATATATTATAGTCCATTTGAAAAGGCCATGCAATCCGCATGGCCTTAATATTTCTCTTTATATTCTATTTTTGATTTGCGGCCTGTTGATTAATCTTGGCCTCATGTTCCTGCGTGAAATCCAATATTTCATTATTCAGTGTAAGCATTTTGTCATCCAAGTTAGCTATCATTTCAGCACACTCTCTAAGTTCTTTACTAATGTGAACAGGCGCGTTACCCTCAAACTTGTAGTAAATCTTATGCTCAAGACTTGCCCAGAAGTCCATTGCTATTGTTCTGATTTGTATTTCTACTTTAGTATCAACTATACTATCAGACAAAAATATAGGTACAGTTACAAGCATATGATAGCTTTTGTATCCACTTTCTTTAGGATGTTTAATATAATCCTTTATAGAAATAACTTTTAAGTCACTTTGCTTACCAATCATTTCAGCCAAAACATAAATATCGGATGTAAAAGAGCATATAAGTCTTACTCCTGCAATATCATTAATGTATTGAACCATATTTTCTATGGAAGACTCATAACCATATCTCTTTAACTTTTTCACAATACTTTCAGCAGATTTAATTCTTGTTTTGATATGTTCTATAGGATTGTATTGATGAACATACTGAAATTCGTCATTTAGAATATCAAGTTTCGTCTCAACTTCTTTTAAAGCTGCTTTGTACAAAAACATGATGGTTTTCCAACTATCCACACTTTCGTATGTATTATCATTCATGTATTTTGGTCTCCTTCACTAGTAAAATTATACCATGAACCACCATACTTGTCATGAAGTTTATACATTTTTCACATATGTATCTGTACAGATTTCTTCTCTTACGCTGCTAATTTCATATCGCCTTGCTTTATCCAACCTATTTTCCTCATCAATTCTGAAAATAATAGCGTTACTACTGCAGGAAGAACAAATAATAATACGATTATTTTAATCATTACAACTGTGGGGTCACCTGTTTCTATCATGGTCTGATACGCCATAATCGGTCCTACCAATCCAGCTGTTCCCATTCCTGAGCCGGTTGCATTACTTGTCATGCCAAAAGCCATTGTCCCAATGGGTCCTAGAATTGCACTTGATAAAATAGCCGGCAGCCATATAAGTGGTTTTCTAACAATATTAGGCACCTGCAGCATGGATGTTCCTATACCTTGTGCTACTAATCCACCTACTTTGTTCTCTCTAAAACTTGCAACCGCAAAACCTATCATATTGCAACAACAACCAACTGTGGCTGCCCCTGCTGCAAGACCTGACAGATTTAAAATAATTCCAACTGCTGCAGAACTTATTGGAAGTGTTAATATCATTCCCATTAATACTGACACTACTATTCCCATAATAAGTGGTTGTTGCTCCGTTCCCCAGTTTACCAGTGCTCCTATTCCTGCCATGAATTCTGATATGGCCGGTCCTATTAGGAGCCCTACGCCTGCACCTGATGCTATAGTAACTATCGGTGTTACTATAATATCTACTTTCGTTTTACCTGCAACTAATCCACCTACGGTTATTCCCACAAACGCAGCTATAAAAGCTCCAAGTGGCTCTCCGGGTCCTGCAAAAACTATAGCACCCGTTTCAGAAATCAATGCTTCGCTTAGTATATTGGACGCAAACGCTCCGACCATACCTGCCGTTGCTGCAGACACTACAACAAGTGGGGACCTTCCAAACTTCGATGCAACAGCAACACCTATACCGGCTCCGGTTAGTGAAGCTGCGACTTTACCGATTAAGTATATTAAATCTCCAATATTTCCGCCTAAAAATAAGCCGATTTGTTGTATTATCGTACCTATTATTAATGTAGCAAACAAACCATGTGCCATTGCGCTTAGTCCATCGATAAAAATATGATTCAGGATTTCCTTTAGTTTTTTCATTCTTGTTCTCCGTCTTCGTTTTATTGACAAGTCATCTGTCTTGTCACCTTAGTGAGTTTATCATAGTAGACTTAAGAAATCAAGAACCCTTTCTCTTTTAATTCAATTTCCAACGCATCCAAATCTGCAATAGCATTTGCTTCAACTGTATGGTAATGAATACCGTGCGTAAGCTCTTTTAGTGGCTTTGATTTTACTTTTTTAATATTTTCCAAAAACTCATTAACATCTCTTCGACTCTTCAGATATAAATCCACTGAAATCAATCCGTACACTTCGTGTTCAATAATAACATCTAATACTCTAACGCCTGCATCTACAATACTATAAAGCTCATCCTTCATATCTTCATCACTATGTCTGACAGATATTACTCTTTTTACTTTATTCTTTTCATCTTCTTGGTGATATATATAATATCCTCTATTTGTAGACATAACATTCTTATTTGTAGCCCTTAATAGTGCCACATCTTGAACAATGACTTGTCTACTTACATTAAATTGTCTTGCCAAAGTACTTCCCGGTACCGGCGTTTCCGTGGTTTCTAATATTTCAATAATGCTTTTTCGTCTCTCTTCACCGTTCATTAAGCTCTCCCATTTATAAATATAATATAAATTTCTTTTTAATTGGTTTAACTGATTATTTATTAAATCGACATAACTTATACATATTTCTTTTTTATACTGTACTTAGTAAATAAATAATATTATTTACTAATCCTTTTTATCCTTTAAATATTTATATTTTTTTTCATTTCCTTTCCTAAAGAAGATGTGGTGGCGACCACATCTTCTTTGCATTCCTGTTATTTCGTGGTATACTCCATACATGAAATTATCCAAAGGAGAACAACATATGTTTCGTATATGGGCAAAAGAAATTAAAGATAACCGTCTGCTTCGTGATATTGTAATCGAAGATGATACCAATAATACAAGGACTCACAAAGTATTCAACGCAGTAGACAAGATAATCTATGAGTTTGATTTAAGTAAGCCTATCTGGCTTGATTCAAATATCGATGAATTCAAACGTCTTGATAAAACCCGATTTACAAGTGATAACTTTGTTGATTCAATTAATTTTGATTTTCTCGAAATACACGTTATCGAAGAGTAAGCTCAATACGTCCGGCATATTTACGATAAGTACTATGCTCTTTTCAATACCTCTTCAGCAATATTTCTTGCATGGTCCGAAATACGCTCTAAGCAAACCAGTGCATCCAAGAATACTATCCCTGCTTCCGCAGAACACTCATTATTAGCAAGTCTTTGAATGTGCATTTCTCTCAGCTCTATTTCTAAGTCATCAGCTTTTGTTTCCTCTTCAATAACCTTTAATGCAGCTTCTTTATCATTACTTCGAAATGATTCCAATGCATATTCATAACTCTTTATACAGACCTCTAACATATTTTCCAACTGCTCTTTGCCTGTATCAGAAAATTTTGTTTTGCTTTCTTTTAAATGCTCTGCAAATTCAGATATATTTTCGGTATAATCACTAACCCTCTCCATATCGGATACTATTTGGAGCATGTGTGTTATATCTTGATGTTCCGTATTGCTTAATGTCTTCGTATTGAGTTTGATAATGTAATTACTGATTCCGGCTGTAAGCTTATCTGCTACGCTTTCCATTTCTTTTAGCTTTTCGATATCTTCCGCTTTTTGTGTAAACATTACACTTCTACTTATTTCTAATGACTCCATTACACTATCACCCAGGCGAATCACTTCGTTAACTGCTGACTGTAAAGCAATACCCGGAGTCTCTAACATACGATCATCAAGTTGTACTTCGCTTGCATCAACTTGTGAATCATCAACTCTGGCAATTTTCTTAGCCAGTTTGATAATGATATTAGATGCAGGAAACAGCATTATCGTAGTTATAATATTGAATGAAGTATGAACGATACTTATTTGCGTCTGAGATATCATACCGGTTCCGGCTGCCGGGTTAATAATCTCCAAATATACTACTGCTAAAATTCCAAGTGTCACGCTGCCAATTATATTAAACAACAGATGCATAATAGCAGCTGTCTTAGCATTCTTCTTTGCTCCAACAGATGACAAAATAGCCGTTACACAAGTACCTATATTCTGTCCCATAATTATATATACAGCTGCACTAAATGGAACCAATCCTACTGCTGCCAAGGACTGCAATATACCTAGCGATGCAGAAGAACTCTGTATAAGTGCCGTGACTGCCATACCAGCTAATATTCCTAGAATAGGGTTGTTTCCTAGAGTAACAAATATCTCTTTGAAAACAGGTGCGTCTCTAAGTGGCGCAACTGACGCCGACATAGTCGTAATACCAATAAACAATAGTCCAAATCCAATTATTACATTTGCTATATGTTTGGAATTCCTCCCTTTGCCTGCGACAAGCAAAATAACACCAATCATAAGTGCAACCGGTGCCAATTTATCAGGGCTTAGAAACTGTGCCCACTCTGAAGAAGATACTAACCATCCTGTTACAGTTGTACCAACATTCGCACCCATTATTACACCCATTGCCTGAGTAAGATTCATTATACCTGCATTTACAAAACCGACAACCATAACAGTTGTTCCCGATGAGCTTTGTATTACTGCCGTAATAGCCGCACCCAATAGAACTCCCATAAACTTGTTCTTTGTTAATGCCTCAAGTAAGGATTTCATCTTATTACCGGCGGCATTTTCAAGCCCTTGGGCCATAATCTGCATGCCATAAATAAACATACCAAGTCCGCCAACAAATCCTACTATTATAGTAACTGTATCCATATTTTCCTCCAGATGTCTCTATCTACTCTTGCTCTTCTATTATTCTTCGCTCAAACTATCTAATGCTTCCCCAGCAGCCGGTGCCGAAGCACTTTCCGGAAGATGATCCAACAAAGACTGATAACACCATTTTGCAGAATCCGTATTTCCTAATGCTTGATATGCTTGTCCTAGTATAAGAAGAATATTTCCATCTTCATAGCTCATATTCATTTGAATTACTTTCTGCAAATCATTTGTCGCAGACTCATTGTCGCCGGCATCAATGCTTTGCTTACCTGACTCTGCTAGTTTGCTGCACATTCTTGGATATAGGGAACTTGTAATCCCATCATATATACCTTTCCCTGAAGGTCCGAGAGCCGATACATTTACTTGCAGCATTTGCTCAAGCATATCTGCGTCTGACATATCCTCATTTGCCATATGACCTGAGACACTCATTACTATCTCATAACTGTTTTGCGCTTCTTCATAAGATATCGTTGGTGCTTCTGCCTCAGGCTCTTCACCGGTAGTTCTGTACGTTTCAAGTTCCTTTTTTAGTGCACTTATCTGTGCATCTTGAATCGCTATCTGATCACTGAATTCAAGAACCTGTTTATTTAATTCACCTTGTTTATTCGAAACCGTACCCGGCATTATCAGAAACATCATAACAGCTACCCCGAGTACCACGCCTATAATCACGTTAATAACGGTATATCTGTTATTTCCATCTTTAAATACAGCCGGTGTCGGCTGAATAATTGTCTCATTCCCTACCTTATATGTGGTGGTTGGTCCGACTTTTTTCCCAAGTTTCTGTTTAATACTAGGATTCGTCGCATCTTTTCTCATTTCATTCAGTTCATGCATATAGTGAAGTGTTATTTCATTTGTTTTATCTAATTCATAACATATACGTGCTTGTTTAGATGCATTCTTTATATCTCTCATATCTAAATAAAGTAAAGCAAGCAATTGATGCGCCTTTAAAAATGTCGGGTGTTCACTAATTGCTTGTTTCAGCTGAATCAATGCCATATCTTCTGAATTTTGTTTCACATAATCAAGACTAATGTTGTACTTCTTGATTGCTTGGTTTATCTCTCTTAGCTTTGAAGAGTCCTTTTGGATTTCCTTGATATAATTACCCGCTATATTATCCTCTTTTTGGATATTCTTACTTAGAATCCATTCAACAAGAGCCTCAACTATTTCTCCTCGACCATAGTAAACAAGCCCCAGCAAGTTTCTTGCTGCGACATTGTCTCTATTGTAATTCAAACTGCTCCTAAGTGAAGTAACCGCTCCTGAAAGGTCTCGTATGTTTGCCTTTTTTAAGCCATCATTGTACCAGTGGTTAGACTGGCTGATAACCTTCTTGGTATATTCCATACTTCTTATCCCTACTTTGTACTTTCTATCACTTCTTTTAATATATCAGTCATATCAGTTAAATCCTCCTGATAAACTGCATCTTCCAAATCTTCAACTTCGAGGCTTGGTTGAAATTTCTTTACTTCTTCTTCAAAATCCAACATTTCATCTCCTCCTACTCACAATATATCATACCTATAGCACATAGAAAAATCAATAGTTATCTTGATTACCTACTCTTCTTCCATCTGTGTTGTCCACGATTTTGTAGTATCTGTTGCAGTTCCCGGGGTCTCAGTTATTTCTCCGTCTTTATATACGTATTGCGAACTTCTTCTAAATTCAGTATTGCTAGATCCCATTTGCTTAATTACTATAGTATCTCCATCTTTTAACTCTGCATCAGATATACTAATGTGCGTATTGTTTAGGAACGAGCTCGTCTGTCGTTCGTTATTAATATATACCTTACTGGACTTAGTGAAATTATCACCATAAATACTATAGTTTCCATCACCTCGATCAGAAATGGAATCAATATGTGTGTCTTTAACTCCCATCATCATATGCCCTTCTGTTATAGGTGGATCCCCGTCATATGTATATTGCTTACCATATAGGATATCGTATTGCAAAAGCTCCAGATCAGATAGGTAATCATTTGTCTTACGACGCTCCTGATGGTAGTTAAAAACTGAACCCGAATTAATGTCAAGCTTCTCAAACAAGTCTGCCATTAGCTGATATGATGCGATATTTTGATCTTCCTTTTGTAACCCGATATTGTCCCATATCACATAATTTGTGTTATATAAATATCTTCCCGCCAAATCCTCTGCTTTTAGACCTAAGGTAGGCAAGTGATCTCCGTAAAATACAATTACTGTAGGCTCTCCTCGCTGCGAGACAGCATCTCTTAATTTTCCGGCGAATTGATCCATCTCGTAAACCATATTAACATAGTATTCCCATTTATTTTTTAGTGCCTCATCGTCTATACCACTAACAGTTACTGCAGGATCGGTTATCACCTGCTCTTCCGGATAATCACCATGACCCTGAACTGATATAGTAAATACAAAATCATTCTGTTCAGTAGTATCTAATGCATCCATTATATTAGTAACAAGCACATCATCCTTTGCCCATCCGTTTGGAGTTGTCTGTAGTATATTCATGAATTCCTTACTGGTAAATGAGTCAAATCCCATGTGATCAAAAACTTTAGCACGACTATAAAAATTGCCTCCATTATTATGGAGTGCATGCGTACCATATCCAAGCGATGCTAGGGCTGTTGCTGCACTTTCGGTCGGATTGTCCTTTGAATATGTTTTGTAGGGATACTCACCTGGTCCAAAGTATCTGAGATTCATTCCCGTCAATACTTCGAACTCGGTATTTGCTGTACCTGCACCGATTGAAGGTACTTTGAAATATCCGGTTGTGTGGTTGTCCATCATTTCATGCAAGTTAGGTGTTACATCTGTAGATGTTTCCATAAATTCAACATCGCTTACATCAAAATATGACTCGAGTTGCACTACAATTATATTCGGGCGAGACTCCTCAGCTCTTCCGGTTTCAGATTTTGTTATTTCACCATTATTGGTGATTTCACTCATAGCCTCTTGTGAGTAACCATTCGGCTCATTTATTCCCGTATTAAATATACTAGTCATAAAGCAATATGGAAGTCCATAATCCTCATATGCGAATGCGATATTTCCAAAATAGGTGGAAATAACTCTATTTTCAATAGCAAAGTTAGAAACCAGAAAAAATATTCCAAAGAAAAATCCTGTTCCGACCATGGCAAATACTCTATGCATTCTACCAGCGTATTGGCTGCCTCGTCTATACATAGAAATAATCCAAACTACTAATGCTACTAGACCTACAATAATAAAAATAATTTCAAATCCATTAAAATAGTTTGTTATTAATGTTAGCCCATCTGCTGCTACTTTCAAATCTTGCGCATTAAAAGGTGTTACACGCTTTAGCAGCATGTACCCGTTTATTACTCCAAGAACCAACCAACTTACAGATACAATTATCCTTACAAATGTCCTTCGTTTGAATATATATACGATTGTGAGTGTACAGAAAATCATAAATGCATTGTATAAAAAGACAAGCGGTGACTCTACCATATAACTTCCTGCCCTAAATATTGAATGTCTTGAAATCGCCTCTATGGCGAAATTAATTAGGCAGGCAAGTACCAAGTGAAGAGGAAGCGAATACTTGTTTAGAAAAGTATATATAGGTCTCATCTTTGTCGCAAATAGGCCATTCCTTCTACGTTCAAGTATTTCTTCTCTTCTAATTTTTCGTTTTCTATTATGTTCTTTAATATCAGCCAGACTTGGCATTTTCAGCTTAAGCTTCATCTATATCCCTTCTTATCTGTTCTGCATAACGCTTAAGCGATCCTCTACCTGAGCGAGCATCTGCTTGTAAGTTTCGAGTTTCTCCCTCTCCTCATTCACTTTCGATTCAGGTGCCTTAGAGATGAACTTCTCATTACTTAGCATACCCGTTGCACGAGATATTTCCTTACCCAAACGGTCCTTTTCTTTTGACAGACGTGCAATCTCCTGCTCAAAATCTACCAAATCTTCCAGTGGAAGATAAACCACACCATCCGGGATTACAACTGAAATTGCATCATCTGCAATTCCTTCATTACTTTCCTGTATAATAAAGTCACTTGCTGTTGCGAGCATCAACGCAGACTCCTTTAGTTTTAAGAGGCTATCTGCCATGTCTCCTTTTTGCATAACTACATAAATAGTTGCTTTTCTATTATTAGGTACATTCATTTCCATGCGGATATTACGAACGCCTCTAACTATTTCTTTAAATCTATCAAGGACCTCTACTTCTTCTTTATACGTTTTATCTTTATCATATGTTGGCCATGAAGACATCATTAATGATTCCTCCTCAGGCACTAACTTAGAGTATATTTCTTCTGTGACAAACGGCATATATGGATGAAGTAGCTTTAAACCATTAGCAAGTACAGTTTTTAGTGTATACAGAGCTTGATTCGCTGACTCTTTGTCCTCATCTGCATGATAAATTCTGTATTTTGCAATCTCTATATACCAGTCACAGAATTCATCCCATAAAAAATCATAAATCTTAGAAACTGCGATTCCTAATTCAAATTTGTCCATGTTATCAGTTACTTCTTTAATCACATCATTGCATCTGGCTATTATCCATCTATCTGCAGGGTGATTACTTTCACTCTTGGGTACTTCTATGCCGTGTTCATCGATATTCATCATGATGAATCTGGATGCATTCCATACTTTATTTGCAAAGTTACGGCTAGCTTCTACTCTTTCATTATAAAACCGCATATCATTACCCGGTGCATTTCCCGTAACTAGTGTCATACGAAGTGCATCCGCACCATATTGACTTATGATATCAAGCGGGTCTATTCCATTTCCGAGTGATTTACTCATCTTTCTTCCTTGTGAGTCTCTTACAAGTCCATGGATGAATACCGTATGGAAAGGTGATTTGCCCGTCTGCTCATAGCCTGAAAACACCATACGAATTACCCAAAAGAAAATAATATCATATCCTGTTACGAGTACATCCGTTGGATAGAAATAATCTAAATCCTCCGTTTGTTTTGGCCAGCCAAGTGTTGAAAACGGCCAAAGTGCCGAACTAAACCATGTATCAAGCGTGTCTTCATCTTGTGTAAACTCATGACATCCGCATTGCTCACATGTATCAGGAGCACCACCTCTTACTATCATAGTATTACCACAGGATTTGCAATAATAAGCAGGTATTCTATGCCCCCACCATATTTGCCTCGATATACACCAATCTCTTATGTTTTCAAGCCAGTGTAAATAAATTTTATCAAATCTCTCCGGAACAAATTTGAGCTCTCCTTTAGTAAGTGCCTCTATCGCAGGGCGTGCAAGTTCTTCCATTTTAACAAACCATTGTAGTTTAGCCATTGGTTCAACAGTAGTTCCACATCTGTCATGTGTACCAACATTGTGCGTATGTTCTTCTAGCTTAACCAGTAATCCTTCTTTTTGAAGGTCTTCTACAATTTTCTTTCTGGCTTCGTATCTGTCTAACCCCTGATAAGCACCACCATTTTCATTAATAGTAGCGTCATCATTCATAATATTTATTTCTTCCAGATTATGTCTTGTTCCCACTTCAAAGTCATTCGGATCATGAGCCGGTGTTATCTTTACTGCACCTGTACCAAACTCCATGTCTACATATTCATCCGCTACGATAGGTATTTCTCTATTCATGAGTGGCAATAATGCCTTTTTGCCAATTAAATGTGTATATCTTTCATCTTCAGGATTAACTGCTATCGCTGTATCTCCAAGCATAGTTTCCGGACGTGTTGTTGCTATTTCGATAAACTCATTACTATCTACAACAGGATAATTGATATGCCAAAAATGTCCTGCCTGCTCTTCGTGCTCAACTTCTGCATCGGAGATAGATGTTTTGCAAACGGGGCACCAGTTTATAATTCTATTTCCTTTGTAGATAAACCCTTTATTGTATAGGCGTATGAATACTTCTTCTACTGCATCCGAGCACCCCTCATCCATAGTGAAGCGTTCTCTATCCCAGTCGCAAGAAACTCCCAACTTCTTAAGTTGATCTTCAATAGTTCCTGCGTATTCTTCTTTCCATTCCCAGGTTCTTTCAAGGAACTTCTCTCTACCAAGCTCTCTTTTATCTATGCCCTCTTCTTTGAGTGCTTCCGTAACCTTAACTTCTGTTGAAATAGCAGCATGGTCTGTCCCCGGAACCCAAAGAGCACTATATCCCTGCATCCTTTTATACCTTATAATTATGTCCTGCAATGTATTGTCAAGTGCATGTCCCATATGAAGCTTCCCTGTAATATTCGGAGGAGGCATCACTGTTGTAAACGGCTTCTTGCTTCTGTCAATTTCCGTGTGAAAGTACTTGGCATTCATCCACTTTTTGTATAAACGTCCTTCCATGTTTTGTGGGTCATAGGTTGTGTTTAGTTTTTCACTCATCTTACTCTACCTCTCAAAATTTATAATTTGTTTTAATAACATAGAAAATCGCCCTTTATAAATAAAGGGCGAATATAATTCGCGGTACCACCTTTTGGTATTCTCATCTTATTCGTAACGTGAATGAAACGGGACAACCTACTACCGATATAATTTTTGATTATATCGCTTCAATTATCCGGCTCGGAAGCTACCTTTAGCATGTCACACCTTAAACCACCTCACAGCCTATGGGCAATTCTCTCTAAAAGGGTTATATGCCTACTCCTCTTCGTCTTAGCCTTTTTAATTTTAAATCATGATTTATCATATCTTTAGAATAGCATTTTGTCAAGTTTCATGGGCTGTTTTCACAAATTATTAAGAACTAAATATATTGTAAAGTACGTAGGGTGAATAACCAACCGGTAAGTGTCACTGAGCTGAAAAGTGTTGTCAGCATCACAACATTTGTAGTTAGTACACCCTCGTGTCCCATATTTCTAGCCATGACATAACACGCAACCGTAGTGGCTGAACCAAGCATGACAAGAATCGTTACAAGCTCTCGTTCTCTGAATCCAAAGTGTATTGCAATTGGTAGAAAAATGGTTGCTAAGAGAACAAGCTTAACAAATGTTGCAAATACAGATGGCTTAATGCTACTTAATGCTTTACCAAGCTTGAATGATGCTCCCATAGCTATTAACCCTAGTGGTGTCGCCATATTTCCTACACTTGTAAGTGACTTTTCCAGTATTATTGGTATTGGAATCCTTATATAAGAAACTATAATTCCAAGAAGTATTGCTATAATAATTGGGTTAGTTATAACGCCAATAACCGACTCCTTTACAACTGTTATTTCAAGCTTAGTTCTCCCCGACTTTAAAAGTGATAGTGCCAATACTGCCACAACATTGTAAATCGGTACACTTCCAACTATCATTAATGCAGCAATACTTGCGTTCCCATATATATTTGTAATAAACGCTATTCCTATAAGTGCCGCAGAACTTCTATATGAGACCTGAATAAATTCACCTCGTAAATCCTTTTTTATTAGTAATGATAATACGATTACAATTAAAATGCTGAGGATAGTTGCTATCGCACAAAACAGTACAAACTTAGTATCCCAGATACTAGTGAAATCTTCTGTTGCCAGATCTATAAATACACAAATCGGTAAAGGTACCTTAAAAACAAATGAGTTAAGCTTACTCGCAAATTCATCATCTATTATTTTCAGACGCTGTAAAATTACACCAAGTACCATCATTACAAAAATAGGCAGTGTTGCATCGACGCTGAATAGTAAATTGTCCATAATTTCTTCGTTTCCTCTATGATATTTTCCATTTTCATTCCCGATAAGTATAACATATGAAATACAAATTCGAAAACTATTGTTACTTAATTATATACATCCACTTTCATTGAGTAATTTTTCTCATTGTGATATACTGATTTAATTATGAAAAGTCTAATAAACAAGCTATATACTGATATGTTTTTAACTAAAGATGAATGGATAAAACTCTTTGCTAATCAAGAAAATGTAGATTTTGATTATCTTTTTTCTCTTGCTAGAAAGAGGAGCTATGAGATATATGGAAATAAAATATTTATTCGTGGACTAATTGAATTTACAAACTATTGCAAAAACGATTGTTACTACTGCGGAATTAGGCGAGACAATTCAAAAGTAAGCCGCTACAGATTGACAACCGGTGAAATCTTAGAATGTTGTAAATATTCCTATGACGCAGGTTTTAGAACCTTTGTCTTACAAGGCGGCGAGGACCCTTACTTTACGGATACTCGAATGATAGATCTAATACAAAAAATAAGAAGAGACTACAATGACTGTGCAATTACCTTGTCTATTGGTGAACGTTCACACGATAGTTATGAGGCAATGTATGCCGCCGGAGCTGATCGCTTTCTTCTTCGCCATGAGACAGCCCTTTGCGAGCATTATTCAAAACTTCATCCACCTGAGTTGACCTCCGATAACCGCAAGCGTTGTTTATATGATTTAAAATCAATTGGGTTCCAAACGGGAACAGGATTTATGGTAGGCTCACCATATCAAACTTCAGAAAACCTAGCCGAAGATATGATGTTTATAAAGGAACTTGGCCCACATATGGTTGGAATCGGACCATTTATATCACATAATGAGACACCTTTTAAAGACAAACCGTCAGGAACATTGTCACAGACACTTTATGTACTGGCTTTACTTAGATTGATGATTCCGAAACTCCTCATACCTTCAACTACGGCTCTTGGTACTCTAGATAAAGATGGACGCCTATTGGGTATACGAGCCGGAGCCAACGTAATTATGCAAAATGTGACACCTAAGGACTCTAGAATAAATTATACGTTATATGAAAACAAAGACAGAGCCGGTGATATTGATAATTCAGATACAAATCCACTCTTTATAGCGTTAAAGGACGAGAATTATAAATTTGACATATCACGTGGAGATTCAAAAGTAACGGGAGGGAAATAAAATGTATGATGTGAATTCAAAGCATGCTGAGGATTTCATTAATCATGATGAAATTATTAATACACTTGCATATGCTGATGAAAACAAACGAAATGAAGCTCTTATCGATAGTATAATTAAAAAAGCCGGTGAGATGAAGGGATTAACACACAAGGAAGCCTCTGTACTACTTGCTTGTGAGCTAGAAGATAAAAATAAAGAAATACTAAAACTCGCAAATAAAATCAAGCAAAGATTCTACGGTAATAGAATAGTTCTATTCGCTCCACTTTACCTGTCGAATTACTGTATAAACGGATGTACTTACTGTCCTTATCATATGATAAATAAAACTATTCCAAGAAAAAAGCTTTCAATGGAGGAAATAAGAAGAGAAACAATCGCTCTTCAAGACATGGGACATAAACGTTTAGCCATTGAAGCAGGTGAAGATCCCGTTCATAACACTATGGATTACTACTTGGAAGCTATCAAAACTATTTATGATATAAAACACAAAAACGGCGCCATCCGACGTGCAAATATTAATATCGCTGCTACAACAGTAAGCAACTACCACCTATTAAAAGAAGCTGAAATTGGAACTTATATACTATTTCAAGAGACCTATCACAAAGAAGGCTATGAAGAGTTACATCCAACAGGACCTAAAAGTGATTACTTCTATCATACCGAGGCCATGGATAGAGCTATGGAAGGCGGTATAGATGACGTTGGGCTTGGGGTATTATTCGGACTTGATAAATATCGATATGAGTTTGCCGCACTTTTAATGCATGCTGAGCATCTCGAAGCTGCTTTTGGAGTTGGTCCCCATACCATAAGCTTTCCAAGGCTAAAAAATGCTGATGACATTAACGCAGATGACTTTACCAATGGTATAGACGATATGACCTTCGCTAAAATAATAGCCTGTACAAGAGTTTCTGTACCATATACAGGTATGATTGTTTCTACCAGAGAAAGTCAGGAGGTTCGTAAAATGGTACTTCCTCTTGGAATTTCGCAGATTAGTGGAGGCTCCAAAACAAGTGTTGGCGGCTACTTCGAACCGGAACCGGAAGATGAGAATTCCTCACAATTTAATCTAAGTGACACCAGAACTCTAGACGAAGTTGTCCATTGGCTAATGGATATGGGTTATATACCCAGCTTTTGTACTGCTTGTTATCGTGAAGGGCGTACAGGTGACAGATTTATGTCACTTTGTAAAAGTGGTCAGATACAAAACTGCTGTCACCCCAATGCACTGATGACTTTAGAGGAATATTTAATGGATTATGCGGGACACGATACCAAGATAATAGGTGAGAAATTAATAGAAAACGAAGTTCTTAACGTGCCTAATGAGCGTGCAAGAACCGTTGTAATAGAACATTTGGAAGCAATACGTAATAACGAAGGAAGAGATTTTAGATTCTAATTCATAGAAAAGAGGCAATTCGTATGAGTTTACAAAACACACCTGCTTCAGAGCGCATTCATATAGGCATATTCGGCAAGAGAAACGCCGGTAAATCCAGTATAATAAATGCAATTACAGGTCAGGATCTCTCTATCGTATCTGATATAAAAGGAACTACAACTGACCCTGTATTAAAGACAATGGAACTTCTTCCAATCGGACCTGTTGTTATAATTGACACTCCGGGATTAGATGATGAAGGGGCGCTTGGTACAGCACGTGTTAAAAAGGCATATCAGATGCTAAATAAAACTGATATTGCCTTACTTGTTGTTGATATAACTGAAGGTATGACAAAAGAGAGTTATGATATTTTGAATCATATCAAGAAAAAAGATATTCCTTATTTGATAGTCTATAACAAATCAGACCTATCCGATTATGGATTATCAACGAAAACCTCAAAGATTTTGTCTGACTCAAATTCAATAAGTGTAAGCGCAACTAATAAAATAAATATTGACAAACTAAAAGAAGCAATCGGGCAGTTACTTCCCGATGCTTCTATTAATAAACCTATAGTAAGAGATTTGATTTGCCCCGGCGACTTCGTTGTTCTGGTTGTGCCTATTGATAGTGCCGCTCCTAAAGGACGACTCATCTTACCTCAGCAACAAACCATTCGTGACATACTGGAGGGTGATGCTATTTCTATTGTCACCAAAGAAACAACCCTTGATGAAACGCTTAAGAATCTTGGAAGTGCACCTGCACTTGTTATTACAGATAGTCAGGCCTTTTCAAAAGTCTCTAAGATAGTGCCGAATACCGTCCCACTTACTTCCTTTTCTATTCTATTTGCGAGGTACAAGGGCAATTTGAAAACTCTTGTCGATGGTGCAAGATCACTTGACCGGATAAAGGATAATGCAAATATTCTAATATGTGAAGGTTGCACACATCACAGACAATGTGATGATATAGGAACTGTAAAAATCCCCAAGTGGATTGAGAACTACACGGGTAAGAAACATAAGTACAGCTTTACAAGTGGCACAGAATTTCCGCTTGATCTATCAGAGTATGATATGATCATTCATTGTGGAGCATGCATGCTTAATGAACGAGAAATGAAATACCGTATTGGTTGTGCCGTGGATGCAGGCATTCCAATGACCAATTATGGTACGATTATTGCCCATATGAATGGAATTCTTGAGAGAACTATATCACCTCTGAAATAGTAAAAAATCAGATTAGCCGAGTCTGTGAAAGAATTTCTGTAAATTAAGAATAATAAGGTCTTCTATGATAAAATAAAATCATAGGAGGCCTATTATTATGGCAAGAAGAGAAAAGAAACCTGTACACAAAGTCGAAAT
>JBKEBP010000149.1:0-3057 GCA_047973235.1 Suipraeoptans sp.
ACTTCGACATGTTTGAAACTGTCTGAGGCGGCACACCCATTATTTGCCACTCTGACTGTCCGTCAAATGGCCTCTTTCCATAAAAGCTCCATGAAACGATAAGAGGATACCTCGACTCACCTTCCGGTAAATAGATGTCAGCATATATTGTGATACCATCACGCATTTTAACCGGTACATCCTGCATGCACACAATCCCCTCCTCCGGGTTATATGTTCTTTGATTGAGAGGCGGTTGTATTTTCGCATACTCTCTATCTTCTACCGACATCTCCTTAAATTCCTCAGGTGTACATGGTGTCATCATCTTCGTCATATAGATTTCAACTTGTTCTCCTGACATTTCTACTGTCTTTGTAATTCTTTCCCATTTATTCGACATTACTCTTCCTCCTTGCAAAAATAAAATGACTACCGTATAATATTTGTAGTTATCTGTTAACTATAATTTATTGAAGTTTTAAGCGTTAATACAGAACACTTTTACTTTCTGTGTATAATTTGAACACTTTTGAATAATGTGTACTATTTTAAGGAGCCCTCTAATGGAAAATAATAATAAGAAAAAATCTTCTAAGTCTGAACAGACTAGGCTAAAAATCATTGATAAGTATTTAGATCTAATAACCATAAAGAGATGGGATAAAATTTCAGTCAAAGAGTTGTGCATAGAAGTGGATATAACAAGAGGTACTTTTTATCAGTATTTCAATGATATATATGATCTTATGGAGTTTATACAAGATTATTTGCTCGAAGATATCACGAAGCGTTATAAAGCCATTAAATATCCTGTTTCGCCTAGTCCCTCATCAACTTTTTTCGAGCAAAGATTTGATTTTACCCCTCCATTATCAATGCAAGCCTGGTTTGCATTCTGCCAAAAATACCCTAAGGCAGTTAGTGCCCTCTTTGAACCAAATCTTGGAAACCACTATTTTGTAAAAAAAATCAAAACCATTCTCTCTGAATATATAAATCTTATGATGGATAACGACGGAATGCCTCGTGATTCACTTAGACAACATTTCACAAAGGTTTTCATAGAGCTTCACTTTTTGGCTGCCAGAACTTGGCTCGGATCAGACAATGAAGACTTTTTATCAATTGATGAGATAATCAATTTGCTAAATACAATGCGTGTCGGAGCTAATTATCTATCATACAAGGAACATACCGAACCGGACTTTCACACGATGATGCAAACACCAAAAGGTGAATAAGGAGATGTCATGATTGTTGGAATTGGAACTGATATATTGAAAATAACTAATATTGAAATAGCAGTAACTAATCCGGAAGATGTTTTCATTAGACGCACCTATACTGCTAATGAAATTGAGATTATTAATTCGCGTGAAAACCCACTCGCGAGCTTTGCAACACGGTTTGCCGGGAAAGAAGCAGTATTCAAGTCATTATCTATTTCACCTGATTCCATTAGAAGCTGGAATGATATTGAAATACTGGAAAATGACCATGGACAACCGGTTGTATTCCTACATGGTGACCTAAAAAAAATAGCTGCTGACAAAAATATTACTACTATTCTCCTGTCCTTATCCTTTGAAAAAGAATATGCCATAGCATACGCTACGGCACTTTCTCTATGAGTGTTAGTATATTTCATTTATAGTATCTTTCAATCGCTCCAGTGAGCCATCTAAATCTTGATACATTTCTACATAATACGGATATAACTTGTCATATATTTGAACCCATTCTTCATTAGGCATTATAACTTCCTTAACCTTTATAATCTTTTCTATTGCTTTTGTTAAATCAGGGAATATCCCAAGCTTATTACCTGCTATTATAGCATCTCCAATAGGAACATCTCCGGAATTCTCATCCAATATACAAATTGGTATATTTAGCATAGATGCCTTAATCTGTGACCAAGTTCTACTTTTCGCACCTCCTCCACATATTCTAAGTGAAGTCGCTTCACCTCCGGATTCACTTATAGTTTCCATAACATGTCTAAGCGCAAATGCAGTTCCTTCAAAAACTGACCTAACCATATCCGACCTTTTCATATTCATTCTCATACCTATGAACATACCTGATGCATAATCATTCCATAGAGGCGCTCTCTCACCTAGTAAATAAGGGTAGAAAAAGAGTCCATTAGCTCCCGGATTTGATTCAAGGGCTATTTCATTCAAATACGTATATATATTCAATTCATTCTGCTTACAATATTCCACTTCCTCATTTGCCATCTTGTCTATAAACCATTTTATTGCAGCACCACTAGTTTGAATCGGTGCATCAAATACCCAGGGCATTCCTTTTATAGAGCACGGCTTTGTCACCACAGGTATATCATTTCTACTCTTTTGATTACTTCCGACAAAAACAAGGGAGGTTGTCCCTGATGACTCTCCGGCATCTCCTAGTTTATTCATCCCCGTTGCATACATTGATGCCATCGCATCACTGCATCCTGCTAACACAGGAACCCCGCTTGGGATACCCGTTTGCTTTGACGCTATATCAGTAACATGGCCAATAACCTCATTTACTGCTTGCGGATTAGGTAACATTTTGTCTAAATCCACTCCTATTACATCTCCAATATCCTTTGACCAACACATGTTATCTATGTCGTAACATTGAGTTCTAACAGCTTGATCTATGTCAGTTGTCATTTTGTTTGTTAGTTTGAAATTAATAAATGAACTAGCCTGTAAGAAATACTTTGTTTGATTAAATAACCTTGGTTCATTTTTTTTAAACCAAAGTATTTTATTTGGTAGAAATGCTACTGCAGGTTGCCCTCCTACAATTGACACAAATCTATCATATCCTACTTTATCGATAATATAATCCAGTTCTCCTGACGAACGACTGTCTTGATAAGTTATTGCATTTCTTAAAGGGCTTCCGGATTCATCAACCGGAAGCATCGTAACCGTATGCGAGCTGATGCAAATTCCTCTTATTTTGCTCGTAACATCATTGCCTGCTTTATCCGTAATTTCTTTAAAAATGGACACTGTATTTTCCCACCATTTGAAAGCACTTTGTTCATGAGCATTTATTTCTAATGTA
>JBKEBP010000167.1:0-1907 GCA_047973235.1 Suipraeoptans sp.
ACGAATCATATTGAAATTGCGGCAATTGGGCAAACGCCTACCGTAGCAGAGACATACCCCGTATATACCAATCCAATTGGCGTTAGTGGAGCAGATGCTAATATTTATTTAAGCGGTTCAACTTATTATGTAAGAGCAGACGAAATTACACCATTTTATTTAAATTTTAGAGCAAATATAAATGGAGCTGCACAATTAAAGTACCAAATAAATCATATGAGATTCGAATTGTCTTCTACATCAGGAACATCACTTTATGATATATATGCGCAAAGTGCAAATACGTTAAGTTCTACAAACAAAGAATATACATCTAGTGATACAGAAAAAACAACCAAAAGCCCTGAATATTTGTTAGATGGAGCAAACACAAAATTTGTTAGAACAAATGGAATGAAAGACGTAGAATTAACGCAAGGATTTTTATTAGGTTCGACTTACCATGGAAAAACAATCACAGTAACTCCAAATGCAGGAGCCATAGATTACGTTACAGATACCACTGGAAATTCGATTGTTTGGGCAGATAGTACTTTAAATCAAAACAATAAAATAACAATTATTCCAGACGCATACGCACCAACGATAACGGGATTTAACAAATTGCAAGAATTCACAAGCATTGATGCGGATGAATTTGAATCCTTTTCCTTTGATGTTGTAGCAACGGATAATGACAGTGGATTAAAAGAATTTTCCATAACGATTCTCAATCAAGATAATTGGAAAACGAAAACCTATACGGGTACGATTACAAGCGGAAAAACATCGAGTATTCATATTGATATTTTAGAAAACGACAGTTTATTTAGAGGAAATGTAGCCTTTACTATGACAGCAATTGATAACGTTGGAAATACCTATGTAGCGGAAGAAGGAATCAACGAGTTTACCTTAAATGCAGAATTAACTTCAAAGTTTTACGAAGGCGGTACTTATAGACAAGGAGAAACCGCATTTTTAACAATTAGAACTAGTGGATATGCCAATAAATTGGTAGTAGAATTCCCAAGTTCCTTCCGAAGAGATAATTTTTCAACTATAAGAGAATTTAGTTATTCTAGTATTTTTAGTAGCTCTATCAATGAAGAAGAATTGGTAAGACTAGGAATCAGAACAGAACTTTTAGAATTTATGATTCCAATAGATATACCAGAGGGCACCTATAAGATAAAAATCACGGCTTATAAAGATGGAAGTCTCGTTGAAGTAAATTCCCCGACAGATGCCACACAAACGAAAACTTTAGAAACAGAGCTAAATTTAATTATTTCAGGAAGTATTTTAGACGATTTTAGAACAGTTATTTTATTACCAAACTAAGAAAAGACCTTTGTTCAAGAGAATTAACTCATGAACAAGGGTTTTTTCGTTTTACAATAATGTCTTTCATAATAATTAAAACAAATAAGAAAGGAATTGCTATGTCAAAAAATAATGAAGAAAAAGTCAAAAAAAACAAAAAAGAGAAAAAACAACATATTTCCAAAACAGCGCAACAATCTATCCCATATCAAGAGGTATATCCAAATGGAATGATTATGATTGAACCAGGCCTATTCTCAAAGTCCTATTTTTTGGATAACATGAATTTTGAAACAGAAAACGAAGAAAAGCAAGAATCCATATTAGAAAAATATGGAAAATTATTAAATAAGTTTGGACACAATGTCATTATTCAAATCAATATCTTTAATCGCAAAACTTCTGAACTTAAAGTAGAAGAAAAATTTTTCATTAAACCCAAAAATGATAACCTGCAAGAGTACAGAGAAGAATATAATGACATTTTATCAGAAAGAATCAAAGAAGGAAGAAATGATATTCAAAAAGAACGATATATCACTCTAGCCTTAAAAACCACAGATGTTATTATGGCAAACACTACATTTATCACATTGGAAACA
>JBKEBP010000186.1:0-38090 GCA_047973235.1 Suipraeoptans sp.
TTTGAATGTATCGTCCCTCTTCAAAACTTTCTCCTCTCAAAGCTACAAGGACTTCACAATTTTCTTGAATAGATCTCCTCTTGCTTCGTAATTTGGTCACAGATACCAACTTTCACATGCCGGAGACAACAAGACACAGTCGCCTTTTCCGCATATTCAGATGCCTTATGGACAGCTTCTTCAAATGTTTCTGCCATTATAATGTCATTTGGAAACCCAACACTAAGGGCATCACTTTTAATATGATACTTAGTCTCGCCAACCAAAACCAATGTCTTAACTACATCACTAAATCCTTGTATCCACTCCTTGTATGAGGAGCCTTTATCATACCCTCCGGCAATTAGAACTGTAGGTCGTTTCATCGCACCTACCGCCTTCATCGCTGCATCAGGATTGGTTCCCTTAGAATCATTGTAATACTGTACGCCATCCTTTTCCGTCACATATTCAATCCTGTGTTCTACTCCCTTAAATTCTTTTACTACTTTAGCAATCAACTCCACAGGCACACCATACACATATGCCATAGCTACTGCAGCCATCACATTTTCATAATTATGTAGACCAAGTATCTGCAATTCATCAAGATTACATACTTCTGTATATTCTCCTGCATATTTAAGGATAATTCGACTATCTTTTATAAACACCCCTGAAATAAGTTCCTTACTGCTGCTAAAATAAACTATCTTCGCCTTTACATCAGCTGCCTTTAGTTTAATTATTTCGTCATCATAATTTAGTATACAGAAATCATCTTTTATCTGATTTTCCGTTATCTTAAACTTCGCCTTACTATATGCTTCCATCGTATGATGTCTATCTAGGTGATCGGGTGTAATATTCAAAATTGCACTGACCATAGGTCTGAACTCTTTAATAGTTTCTAATTGAAAACTGCTGATTTCTGCAACAATTGAGGAATTAGATGTTGTCTCATCGGCAACAGAGGTATATGGATTGCCAATATTTCCTACTACAAAAGTGTTTTCATTATATTCTTTTATTATTTCACCGAGTAATGTAGTTGTCGTTGTTTTTCCGTTTGTTCCGGTGATTGCTAATATGTCACCCTTGCTGCATGAGTATGCGAGTTCAATCTCTCCATATATATTTACATCATGCTCATATATTTTTAAAATATCCGGCGAATCTAGCGGTACACCCGGACTCACAACTACAAAATCAAGTTGTGAAATTATTTCTATAGGTAGCTCACCCACAAAAACTTTCACGGACTCATCCGTTTCACTTTTAATCTTTTCTATATTTAAATCTTTATTTGCGTCGAACAAATAAACGTCGGCACCATGTTTAAGAAGTAATCCTGCGGCTCCTATCCCACTTTTCCCAAGCCCATAAACGAGTACCTTTGAATCTTTAATTTTCATAATGTCTCCTAGTCTTCTAAATAGCCATATAAGCCACTATACAAAGAACTACAGTAATAATTGTGAATACTGCAACAACTCTAGTCTCTGACCAACCGTTAAGTTCAAAATGGTGATGAATAGGTGCCATTTTAAAAAATCTCTTTCCTCCGGTTTTTTTGAAATATACCACCTGAATAATTACCGATAGAACCTCTATCAAATATATAAGTCCTACAATCAAAATAAATATTGGCATATTAAGCATATATGCACTAGCTGCTACAAATCCACCGAGTGCCAAGGAACCCGTATCACCCATGAATACCTTAGCCGGATATACATTGAATAAGAGAAAGGCAAAAAGCGCTCCTGCAACTACCATGCCTGCCGGTTCTGTAGCCATACCTGTTTTAAGTGATGCCGCTACAAAAAATAATGCTACAGGAATAGTAACACTTGAAGCCAAGCCGTCAAGTCCATCCGTAAAATTAACTCCATTTACCGTTCCTAAAACAACTACAAATAATAAAACAACCGCTATCCATCCAATATCCCAGTACTTACCACCACTGAAAGGAAGTAATATTTTAAGTCCCATCTCAGTATATCTAACCATATAAAATGCAAATACTGAGGTTACTATTATTTGAAGTACGAATTTTTGTTTAGGCAGTAAACCATCTGAGTCCTTCTTAATCACTTTTAAATAATCATCTAAAAATCCAATCACACCAAATCCAAGGCTTAGTAATATAATCGGCAGTATCTTCGGGTAATCTCTAATATAAAAAAGTGAGACTAATGTTATACCGATTAAAATAGCGACTCCGCCCATTGTAGGGGTTCCGGCCTTTTTCAAATGCGATTTTACCCCATCATCTCTTTCCGTTTGTCCCATTTTCAACCTTCTAAGTATAGGTATAATAATTGGACATAAAATTGTAACTATAAAAAATGCAGCTAACCCTGCAAGTAAAATATTATTCTGCATAAGGACCTCCAATACTTACAAAATTATACTGCATTTCAAGTAATATATCAAATTTTTTACTCTGCATCCTTCTTCACACCCATATATGGTAATACTTCAGACATTATACTCGAGGATACCGATGCTGCAAGACCACTATTTGATTGGTCTGAGACATTTGGTTCGTCAATAACCACATATACTACAACCTGTGGATTATCCTGTGGAGCGTATCCTATAAATGACACCACATAATTGCCCGTTCCACGAGGGAGCTTTTCAGCTGTTCCCGTTTTACCACCTATTGAGTATCCCTCTACAGCACCTTTTATTCCGGTTCCTTCTAAAACAACACCTCTTAAGTAGTCTTTCATAACATCGCTAGTTTCTTTTGAAATTGTCTTTTTTAAAAGTTCACTTCCGGTTTCACTCATGACAACATCATCATCATCAGAAACCTGTTTTAATACATGTGGTTTATAATAATCGCCACCATTTATAACTGAACAAAATGAAGAACAAAGCTGAATCATAGTCACATTGAAGTTTTGTCCAAAACTATTTGTTGCTAAATCTATCGGAGTCATATTATCAATTGTATATAGAAGCCCTGAAGTCATAGCCTCTCCCGGTAGATCTATACCTGTGTATTCACCAAACCCGAAATTTCTTTGTAACTCTACAAACTTCTCAATTCCTATTCTTGATGCAATCTCAGTTAGTGCTACGTTACATGAGTTTTCAAGTACTTGTTTAAGCGTCTGGGTGCCGTGAACCGCACCATGAGCACAGCCTATAGTATGACCACCAACAAATGTGCTTCCTCCGCAGTAAAATGTTTCGTCACCACTTAAAACTCCTTCTTCAAGTGCTGCCGCTATTACAAATGTTTTAAACGTTGAGCCCGGCTCAAATGTATCAGAAATACAGTAGTTCCTCCATATCGAATTCCTGTAATCATTTAACTCTTCACTTGTCATACTTGCTTCCTGCTCAGCAGTAATATATCCACTTAAATCTCTGGGATTATTAAGATCATAGTTAGGAGTTGATGCCATAGCCAATACTTCACCATTGTTTGGATTCATAACAAGTACTGACATGTTAGTACTGCCGTTTTGTCCTTCTCTAGCTTCCCCCGCATGCTCTTCATTAAATGATACGATATTTCTTTCTACAATACTTTGAATCTGCAAATCAAGAGTGGTAACCAAGTTGTCGCCATCTATTGCCTCCTTGACTGTACGATTGAAAGTAGAATCTTCATCTCTATATCCATATTCACGGCCATTCGTCCCGTTTAATGTGCTGTTATATTTTGCTTCTAAGCCACTATTTCCAACATTTCCATCTACGACAAATCCAAGCAAATCACTTGCGAGATTTCCATAGGGATATGTTCTCAAGTAATCATCCTCAAGCCACACCCCATTAATGTTAACTCCATTCTCTTCATCATTTTCCATGCTTATGAATTTAATAGCCGTCTCATAAGGAACGTCTTTCCTTAATATTATGTATCTGCTGTTTGGATTATCTTCCAATATTTTCTCTACATCTTCTACTGCAATATCAAAGCATTCATTTATGGCATTTAGCGATGGCTCCTTAAATCGCTCACTGCTAAGCAGTACTTTTGCATCCAGAATCACATTGTAAACTCGTTCACTTGTTGCAAGTTTCGTCCCGTTTCTATCAAGAATATCGCCTCTTTTATATGATATTGTCTGGTTGTTATACTGATGCTGGTCCAGTACATACTTAGTATATTGCTCACCTTCAGAAGCATTTATATACGTTATCCTACTAATCAAAACAAGGAAACCAAGCATAATAATTATAAAAACTATCGCCAGTTTCCTCTTCATGGGTATTGTAAATTTTCTTTTATTCATCAAACTCACCTTTGTACTCATATTTATTGGTCTTTATTCCGACTTAGCAAGTGTACCTTTTTCAGGAATTTGCTCGAATTGCTTTACATAATTATCAGATGGATTTTCATATGCGATTATTTGTCCATCAGTAACATATGTAAGACCCAACTCATTTACAGCCTTATCTCTAACCTGCTCTAAGTTAACTGAATTTCTGACAGAACTTTCCTTCGCATTATTTGCTTCTTTTAAATCATATAGCTCTTTTTGCATAGAGGTGATTTCACTAGTTCCTTTTGTAACGCTCGCCTGTACTTGAATATAGCTAACACATACGATCATAGTAATTATAGATGCAACAGCAAGAAAGAACACATATCCTGCATTCATTTGTTTTTCTCTTCGTCGATTCTGTCTAACTGTTCTATTAGATTTCTTTCTTTCTTTATTCTTATCTTCATGTGCTGGCATTTCAGGTGTAATACTCGGTTCAAAAACCGGTTTTGACACCACATTGCCATATACATACATATTATTTGTTCTTTTTGTGTTGTTTGATGCCCTTTTGGCTTGATTTCTTGCCATTATATCACCTTACCCTTGTCATTTATATCTATACACGCTCAAATATTCTTAGTTTCGCACTTTTCGAACGTGAATTAACTTCTTGTTCTTCTACACTTGGTAAAATTGGTTTTCTAGTTATAACCTTTCCCTTACTGCTTTTACCACAAACACAAATCGGAAAGTCCGGCGGACATGTACACGGGTTTTCTGCCGTTCTAAAAGCACTCTTTACGATTCTATCCTCTAATGAATGAAATGTTATTATACACAATCTTCCTTTTGGATTTAAAAGTTCTATCATCATATCCAGAGATTCTCTAAGTACATCCAATTCTCTATTGAGTTCAATTCTAATTGCCTGAAAAGTTCTCTTCGCAGGATGTCCACCTGTTTTTTGTATTTTCATCGGGATGGATTTTCTAATAATATCAACTAACTGAAAAGTCGTGTCAATGGATCCCTTCGCTCTGTCCTCAACTATGTGCTTTGCAATATTCTTTGCGAATCTGTCTTCGCCATAGTCTTTAATAATACGATAGAGATCCATTTCACTATAAGTATTGACAATCTCCCTCGCTGTTAGTTCATTATCTGTATCCATCCGCATATCAAGGGGTGCATCTTCGCGGTACGAAAAGCCTCTATTTGGTGTGTCCAGTTGAAATGATGAGACACCCAAATCAAGTATGATTCCATCCACTTTGTCAATTCCTATTTCACGAAGTTTTACCTGCATATCCTTGTAATTACTTCGTATGATAGTAACTTTGTCTCCAAAGCCACTAAGTCGGATTTTAGCAGCTTCAACAGCCGCTTTATCCTGGTCTATTCCTATAATACTCCCTGAGTCCCCGAGGCGAGTACACACTTCATACGTATGTCCGCCTCCGCCCAACGTACCATCTACATATGTACCATTAGGCTTTACATTTAATCCATCGACAGTTTCCATTAATAAAACTGATGTGTGTGCAAATTCCATATCTTCTCCCTCTGGTGCATCTCAATACACTAGATACTAAATCCACTAGCTTCCATATCAGATGCAATATCTTCAATAGAACTTTCCACAACAGCGCTCTTTTCATCCCACTTCTTCTTGTCCCATATCTCAGCACGCTTCCCCATGCCGACGAAAATTACTTCTTTGTCAAGTTTTGCGTAGTTACGCAATGTTTGTGGTATTAATGTTCTGCCCTGTTTATCCAGATCTCCATCTGTTGCACTACCTTGAAAAAAGTAAGCAAATTGTCTGGCATTCTTATCTGTAGTAGTAGGAAGACTATTAAGCTTATCTTCAAATGATTTCCATTGCTCTTCAGGATGTACGTATAGACAATTTTCCACGCCTTTGGTGATGACGAAATTCTCCCCTAGATCGTCACGCATCTTCGCAGGAATGATTAATCTGCCCTTTGCATCGATATTATGTCCATATTCTCCTTTCAGCAACTAAATCACCCACTTTCTTCCACTTGTCCCCACAATCTACCACCTGAACCCATTGTAACGCATGACTCCGCCATTTGCAACTATTAATTTATAAATTTTGAATTAATTACCACAAACAAAAAATGTATACAAAAAGAGACAAGCAAAATGCTTGTCTCTTGAAAAGTCTAAATTTTAAATTGTCCTACTCAGCTGTATCTTCAGTTACACCAATGTTATTAACATAGTTGTCTATTGCGTCATATTTAACTTCAATAGTTTCTCCGGGTCTGGAATTAATGTAATGTTCTACACCCGAATATCCAATCCATCCGATTAGCCCAACGCATATAACTAGTCCTGCAACCTTATATAGTACTTTCTTCCTTCGGTTTTTCTTCACATCTTCTTTTCTGTGAACTTTCTTTTCCTTATACTTATCGACTTTAGCTTGGCTCATTTTTATACTCCTTTAAACATATATCTAGAAAACAGTTTATCACATTGAGCGGCGTTAGACAACTACTATTATTCCACCGTCAGACGCGTACATTGTACTTACACCCTTTGTGTCTAATATAAAAACGTCTTTTAAATGTATATGCTGTAAAATCATTTGTTTAACGTCTTCAGCACGTTCTTTACAATTACAGTGTGAAATGGCAAGGATTTTTTCTTCAGGCTTTCTAACTGTTTTCACAACCTCTTCAACAAGTGTTCTAAGTGCTTTTTTCATTCCTCTGGATGTACTTATTTGGTATATTGTTCCTTCAGGAGTTGCACCCAATATAGGTTTAATATTAAGCGCAGAAGCAACCAACATTTTAATACCTGTTAATCTTCCATTTTTCCTTAATGTATCCAGATCCTCCAAAACAAAGTGAGTGTTTTGATTATTTATATATTTCTCTGTCAAATAAACTACTTCCTCGAAAGATTTGCCTTCTTCCTCGCACTCTTTAACTTTTAAAGCTATTAATGTTTCACTTATAGATGCTGATTTAGAATCAAATACATGTACTTTTATATTTTCATCCGTTTCTTCAAGAATCTGTTTTGCTAGGACTGCACTATTATATGAACCACTTAAATTAGCTGATAATGTAACAACGTACACTCTTTCGGTACCACATTTATACTTTTCTAAGTATTGCTCCGGCGAAGGACATGCAGACCTCGGGCATTCTTTAGTAGACTTTACCAAATCCAAAAAATCTTTTTGATTAAATGTGTCATCATCAATTACCTGGTGTTCTTCAACCATCAAGTATAAAGGTATAGACTCGAATATCGGCGATTCCTTCATTTCATCGGTAAACTCACCACAACTATCAACAATTATTTTATAGCTCATGTTACTCCTTTCGCACCCCATGCGCTTAACTCAAGCTCAATTCAAAATATGGAGTTCGTATTCGATTTTTTAATGTAGTTATTAATACTACATGTATCATAACACATTACACCTTCAAATAAAAGTAGTACCACTCTCTGCGCTCAATTTACTCGATTTTTATTCTCTTCGACACGCCCAATGCAATCCCAATCTCCGCCAGTAAGAAAAGGGTTGAGGTTCCTCCATAACTTATAAACGGTAAAGTTACACCCGTATTCGGTATCAGATTAGTTACAACACCTATATTTAATATTACTTGGATTGCAATGTGTGCAAATATTCCCGTTACTACCAAGGCACTGTATAAATCAGGTGCATTTTGAATAATAAACAATAGACGATATAATAACAAACCAAATAATAAAAGAACCATAACTGCTCCAAATATTCCAAGCTCCTCACATATAACGGAAAGGATCATATCATTTTGAACTTCCGGAATAACCATTTTCTGTGTACTGTTGCCAAGTCCTTTTCCAAACACACCACCTGATCCTATTGCATATAGACCCTGTAGTGTCTGAAATCCATCACCTGTCGGATCCGATTCCGGACTAAGCCAAATCAATAATCTTCTTACTCTGAAATTTGTACTTGTAGAAATGTGTGTTGAAAAATATATTACTCCGACTACTAACGCTGATACAGCTAATAAAAATGCCACAATATACGACTTTGTATTCGGATGAGACACCACAAGTATGATAGCTGTGATGCCTAAAATAATTAGTGCTGTGCTCAAATTATCAGTCAAAAACATAGCCCCGGCTGCTTGAATTCCACCTACTACTATAACACGTAGTCTTGCGCCTTTTTTCTTATAACTTTTACCCATATAGATAATAAACCATGGGACAAAAAGTATGACCGCTATCTTTGCAATCTCTGCAGGCTGCAGTTGTTGTCCACCCGGAAGTTGTATCCATCTTCTTGCACCGTTTACAGTTTTTCCTAGCGGTGATTGGACGAGCGCCATTAAAAAGAGAGCCAATCCATACCAAAGCCCTGAAGTTTTATAGTAGAAACTTGTCGGAATCCTTATGATTGCCGCAACACCTATAAACCCGGCAACCGTAAAAATCAACTGCCGCTTTAGATAATGCATACTGTCACCATAGGTAGTTAACCCGTCATATGAACTCGCACTATATAACATAATCAGTCCAAAGCATACTAAAAACACAAGGACTGCCAGAAGGCTGTAGTCAAAATAGCTCTCTTTTTTTATATTTTCTTTTTTATTCTTTTTAGTACTAATCTTACTATTGCTCATTTTTTCTCTCCACTCTTAGTACATTATACTTAGAATGGAATTTGAAAACAAGTACTATATTTTCCACCCATGTCTATATTCTTTCGTGAAACGTTCTGCTAATCACTTCTTTTTGCTGTTCTTTGGTCAGTTTATTAAAGGTAACCGCATATCCTGATACTCTTATAGTTAAATTTGGATACTTCTCCGGGTTGTCATATGCATCAAGCAGCACTTCCCTATTAAGTACGTTTACATTCAAATGATGTGCCATCTGAGCAAAATATCCGTCTAAAATATTAGTCAAATTCTTCTGTCTTTCTTCTTTTGTCTTTCCTAGTGCTTCAGGAACTATTGTGAATGTATTTGAAATCCCATCCCTGCAATATTCATAATTAAGCTTTGCGACCGAGTTAAGTGATGCTAGTGCACCATTTTTCTCTCTTCCATGCATCGGATTTGCTCCGGGAGCAAATGGTGCACCCGCCATTCTTCCATCCGGTGTAGCTCCGGTCTTTTTACCATATACTACATTAGAAGTAATTGTTAAAACTGACAAAGTCGCAACAGCATCCCTATACAGTTTGTTTGATTTCAAATCTTTGTAAAAGAGCTCTGTTTGCTCTTGAGCTATGCTATCCGCTCTATCATCATCATTACCATATGCAGGGTATTCCTTTTCATTTATAAAATCCTTAATAAGTCCTGTCTCAGGATCTTTTACGCATTTGACTCTTCCGTATTTTATTGCTGAAAGTGAATCCGTAAGAACACTAAGACCCGCTATTCCAAAAGCCATATATCTTGTCACATCTGTGTCATGAAGAGCCATCTGCGTCTTCTCATATGCATACTTATCATGCATGTAGTGAATTACATTCATTGTATTTGCATATGCTTTTGTTAGCCACGGACGATATATATTAAGTCGTTCGTTTACTTTATTATAATCTAAGTACTCATCTTCATATACATCCATAGTCGGACCAACCTGTATATTTTGCTTCTCGTCCTTCCCACCATTTAGAGCCAATAAAAGCATCTTGGCTACATTTGCTCTTGCTCCAAAAAACTGCATTTCTTTGCCGACGCGCATAGCTGATACACAACATGCTATTGCATAGTCATCACCATAGTCTTTACGCATCAAATCATCATTTTCGTATTGTATTGAATCAGTATCTTCAGAAACTTTTGCACAATAATGTTTAAAATTCTCCGGCAGAGAAGATGCCCACAAAATAGTAAGGTTCGGTTCTGCAGCAGGATTTAGGTTATAAAGTGTATGTAACATACGGTATGAATTCTTCGTAACCATATGTCTTCCGTCTTCTGCCACCCCACCAATAACTTCCGTAATCCACATTGGGTCTCCTGCAAATAATTCATTGTAATCCGGAGTACGTAATATTCTTGCCATCCTTAGCTTCAATACGAAATCATCTATTAGTTCCTGTGCACTCTCTTCGTTCAATATTCCTCTTGCTATATCTCTTTCAATATATATATCAATAAATGTAGATGTTCTGCCCAGACTCATTGCAGCACCGTTTTGTTCTTTTATTGTCCCAAGATAACCGAAATATAGCCATTGTAAAGCTTCTTTTGCTGTATTGGCAGGTTTACTAATATCCAGATCATATAGTAAAGCCATCTCTTTTAGTTTATTAAGAAAACTTATTTGTTGATACAACTCTTCCTGAAGTCGAATAGTTTCTGTATCCATTACATCAAAACTTCTTTCGAACTTGTCCTTCTTTTTACCTTCAATCAGTCGGTCAATGCCATATAATGCAATCCTTCTGTAATCACCTATAATTCTTCCTCTGCCATATGCATCCGGCAATCCGGTTATGACTCCACAGTGCCTAAGCCTTTTTGTCTCGTCATTATACACTCTAAATACTCCATCATTGTGAGTTGTACGATATTTAAATTCGTTCTCTACCTCATCCGATAATTCATATCCATATGACTTACATGCATCTCTTATCATTCTAATCCCACCAAATGGGTGAACGCCCCTTTTTAGTGGTGAATCGGTTTGAAGACCTACTATCAGCTCTTTGTCCTTGTCAAGATAACCCGGCTTATAATTTAGCAATGAAGAAGCCGTACTTGTATCTATATCAAGTACACCATTATTTTTTATCTCTTCCTTTTGAAGAGCTTCATACTCAGCCAACAATTCACTAGTTCTCTTAGTTGGACCACACAAAAATGAGTCACCACCTTCGTATGGACTGAAATTTTTCATTATAAAATCTCTTACATCTACTTCTTCCTGCCAGTTGCCTTCCTTAAATCCTTCCCAATTACTGCTCTGCATAATGATACCTCCATAAACTCAAGTCCACACCACTACTGCCCTTTAATATATAATAAAGGACAGCATCATACCTGATGCTGCCCAGACGGTCGGCCACCTATAATCCTTTATTCCCTCGTGGTACTCCACTTTATCCGTCAGTAATAAAGGACCTTGCTACTTACTCGACTATATCATTATGCACTAGTCTTTTCAAGTGAAATCAGAAAATAATTTCTTAATCTTTCACTCAAATTATCTAAAGAAATACATATAAACTATAAGTGCTGCCACTATAACTATAAGTACACCTAATATCACAAGAGGAATTATTGATCCACCATCATCATACCTATCTACTTCTTTTGAATTTTTACGGTTCTTACGTTTACCTGTGGCTTTTGTGCTTTCTTCCGCATCCAGCATTTTTTGGTAATTGCTTTTCACCTTTTTTTCACTGTGTTTTCTTACGTGTTCTTTAGGTATATTAGAATAATGTATTTCTTCTTTCGGTTTAATCTTATATTTCTTCTTGCATGTAAAGCAAAGCAGGTAATTAGGGTTCTTCTTACTAGTTATTAGTTCTTCTCCACAAGTTGGACATTTCATTTACTTATCCTCCAGATTATTGAAATTTATGCTTTACGAATCACTTCGTATTTTTACTCTTGTACTATAATACCCCATCAAACCCCAAATCATCAAGTGCTTCCAGTGCTTTTTTTACTTCTTTATCATCTCCGTCTACTGATACCGTCTTTTCTTCCAGACTAACCTTGTATTTAAGATTCTCTTCATTGAATAATTCACTAATCCTTTTTACACAGTTTTCACAATGCATACCTTCTACTTTAATCGTTGTCATGTTTTCTCCTCCTTGGTTCTATTTCATTATCTTTTGAATAGTATCACACAACTCATCTACTACTTCTACATTGCCGTTCTTTATATCCTCCACCACACACGTGTGTATGTGGTTAGATAACAGCTTTTTATTAAACGCATTAAGTGCCGCTTGAATAGCCGAAACCTGCGTTAAAACGTCTACGCAGTATCTGTCTTCATCAATCATATTCTTTACACCACGTACTTGACCCTCAATTCGATTCAGTCTATTTATTAAGTCCTTATACTCTTTACTCTCTCTATGTTTTTCCTTAACCATTTTAGCACACCCTCCTTTATAACTTCAATCTTTTTAATGATAATGCATTTCCGACTACACTCACCGAACTAAGTGACATTGCAAGTCCTGCAAACATAGGACTTAACAAGTGACCATTTATAGCATATAAAACCCCTGCTGCCAGTGGTATTCCAAGTGAGTTGTAGAAAAATGCCCAAAAAAGATTCTGCTTGATTTTATGTATTGTCGCCTTACTGAGCTTTACACTTTTATATACGTCCATCAAATCCGACTTAACAACTACTACATCCGCTGAATCAATCGCAATATCACTACCACTACCTATAGCCACTCCAACATCTGCCTGAACAAGTGCCGGTGCATCATTTATTCCATCACCAACCATCATAACCTTTTTTCCTGTTTTTTGTATGTCCGACACAACCTTTGCCTTATCACCCGGCAGTACTTCCGCAATCACTTCATCAACCTCGACTTTATTAGCTATTGCTTTCGCCGTAAGCTTATGATCACCTGTCACCATATATACCTTCGTTCCCAGGCCTTTTAATTTTTTAATTGCATCTTTAGAGCTTTCCTTAATTGGATCTGCTACACTTATTATTCCAAGTACTTTCATTTCATCGGCAATATACATAGCCGTTTGTCCGTTCATAGACATCTTCGTTGCTTTTTTCTCAAAAACTCCGTAATTGATTTCCTTATCAACCATAAGTTTATCATTACCAATATAATAATGTAATCCACCAATAGTACCCTCTACTCCAAATCCGGTAATGCTGCTGAAATCTTCGACCTCAGGTATTTTTATATTTTCCGTTTTAGCTCTATTTACAATTGCTAATCCTAACGGATGTTCTGATGATTGTTCTAATGCTGCTGCAATTCCCAAAATTTCTTTGATACCCATTTCATCTGACAGCACCTCTATAACTTCAGGCTTTCCCTTTGTTATTGTTCCTGTTTTATCTAATATGACTGCATCTACGTGATGTGCAATTTCTAAAGCTTCGCCACTTTTGATTAGTATCCCATGGTTTGCCCCTATTCCTGTTCCTACCATAATTGCTGTTGGAGTAGCAAGACCAAGCGCACATGGGCACGCTATAACCATTACTGATACAAATACCGTTAGGCAAAATGCTATATCATGACCTAGAATTGCCCAAACAATGGCTGATACAACCGCAATCACCATAACCACCGGTACGAAGTATCCGGCAACTTTATCTGCCAACTTAGATATTGGTGCTTTTTTACCCTGTGCCTCTTCCATCATCGCAACTATTTTAGATAATGTAGTATCTTCTCCGGTTCTATTTATTTTTACTCTAACTGCACCCTGATAATTAACACTGCCCCCTATCACCTGGTCGCCTTCCTTCTTTTCAACCGGAATGCTTTCACCGGTTAGCATAGATTCATCTATACTTGTTGTCCCTTTAACAATTATACCATCAAGTGCTATTCGATTTCCCGGCTTTACAAGTATGACATCTCCAACCTGAATAACTTCTACGGGAACTTCAATTTGCTTATCGCCTCTAAGTATTGTCGCCGTATCCGGTGAGAGTTCTACAAGTTTTTTAATCGCTTGGCTCGTCTTATCCTTACTTCTGCCTTCAAGATATTTTCCGACCATAACAAGCGTAACAACCACAGCCGCTGACTCAAAGTAAAGCTGATGCACCGCACTTGTATCCGTAAGAATTTTAACCGTCATTACTACACTATATATATAAGCACTTCCTGTTCCTATTGCTACGAGTGAATCCATATTCGGATTTCCTTTAAATAGACTCTTGATACCAACTGTGTAAAATTTTCGTCCATTGAATAATATCACCGTTGTCAGTATTAATTGTACTAATGCAAAATGCATCGGACTATGGTGCATATCAATAATCATAGGAAGTGGCATAGGAAATGGAACCATGTGCCCCATAGATATATATAGAAGCGGTATTGCTATTATTATATTAATAATAGTACGTCTTCGCTGCCTTGTGATCTGTTCTTCCTGCTTTAACTCTTCTTCTCTTTGCTTCAACTTTGTTTGCTTGACGTGAAGGCTTCCTTTGAATCCTGCTCTATCTATTTTCTTAATTATATCCTCATCAAGAACCTTCGATTCATCAAATGTTATCGTCAATAGATTGGTGGTTAGATTTACGCTGCTATCATCCACACCTTCCAACTTAGAGGTGACTCTCTCAACTGCGCTTGAACATGCAGCACATGTCATCCCTTCTACATTAAACTGTTTCGTAATCATATTCTCACCTCACATACCCCTCGCCGGTATTTTCTATGTTCACATTATACCCCCGTGTGGTATAGTTGTCAAATCATATTTCATCTTCTATATAGAAAAAGCGGTTGAAGTTAGCCACTTTTGTTCTCTTTTTATAAAGTTTTAGGGAGATGATAACTCGTTTTTGAGTTATCATCTCCCTATTTTGGAATCCGTCCTATTTCCCGACGGCCCTATTTTAGTTACTATATAAGTGGATACTTATCCGTTAATTCTTTTACTATTACCTGTGCCTTTTCTATATTTTCTTCGCCTTGAACAACTAGTGAAATGGCTTTTGCCACTTTATCCATATCTTCAGTGTTCAAACCTCTTGTTGTAATAGCCGGTGTTCCAAGTCTAACCCCACTTGTTACAAATGGAGAACGTTTCTCTCCCGGTATAGTGTTCTTATTACAAGTGATATGTGCCCGGTCAAGCCACTTTTCCAGTTCTTTCCCCGTAACGGGTGTTTCGCTTAAATCAACAAGCATCATATGATTATCTGTTCCACCTGAAACGATTTTAATACCATATTTTTGTAAACCGGAACTTAATGCCTTAGCATTATCAAGTATTTGTTGCTGGTAAGTTGCGAACTCCGGTGTCAGTGCTTCTTTAAAGCAAACAGCCTTTGCCGCTATTACATGTTCAAGAGGACCACCCTGTGTTCCCGGGAATATTGCTTTGTTAAAGTTAAACTTTTCAGCAGCCTCCTGATTGCACAAAATCATACCACCTCTTGGACCTCTAAGTGTTTTATGAGTAGTCGTTGTTACGACATCTGCATACGGTATTGGACTAGGGTGAAGCCCTACTGCCACTAAACCTGCTATATGTGCTATATCTGCCATCAGATATGCTCCACATTTATCTGCAATCTCTTTAAATCTCTTAAAATCAATTGTTCTTGCATAAGCACTGGCTCCTGCAACAATAAGCTTTGGTTTTTCTTTTACTGCCAATTCTTCAAGAGCTTCATAATCAATAAAGCCGTCAGCATCTACACCATACGATATAAAATGATAAAACTTACCCGACATATTTACCGGTGAACCATGTGTTAAATGTCCGCCATTACTTAAATCCATACCCAAAACCTTATCACCCGGTTCTAAGATGGCAAAATATGCCCCTTGATTTGCTTGTGAACCCGAATGCGGTTGTACATTCGCATAATCACATTTAAACAATTCTTTTGCTCTGGCTATAGCCAATTCTTCTACTGTGTCTACAACTTCACACCCGCCATAGTACCTTTTGTGAGGATAGCCTTCTGCATATTTATTAGTGAGCGGACTACCCATTGCAGCCATTACAGCCTTACTAACCCAGTTTTCGGAAGCAATAAGCTCCAAATGACGATTTTGTCTTTCCATTTCGTCTTTGATTGTTTTTGCTATCTCCGGATCTTCTTTTAATATTTCTTCAAATGAATACATTTTATTCATCCCTCCAACGGTAAGATTTCCCCACGGAGTATTATAACACTATTATCAGTTACTTCCAAGTGTAACTTCGACATCATTTGATTCATAGTTCCCGGATTTTCCTGCGGACTCTACGGTTATTTTAACTGTTTCTCCTGCTTTATAGTATTGTAGTTGTTCTTGTAACGTTGTCATGCTATCAATTTTTGTGCCTTCCATTGAAGTAATTACATCGCCCTTCTTTATTCCCGCCTTATCAGCTGCAGATCCGGAAACAACTTCCGAAACATACACACCCTGTGGCATATCATAAAGTTGAGCATTATCGTTTGTTACATCTACACCTTTAATACCGATTACTCCACGTTCACTTTCAGAAACTTTAGTTCTAGTCTCCTTATTCATGAGCTCCGTGATAATATCTCCTGCATCTGTTATAGGAATAGCGTATCCCATTCCTTCAACAGCCTCACCACTTGCCTTAACAGTATTGATTCCTATTACCTCGCCGTTAGCATTCAAAAGTGCTCCACCACTATTTCCCGGGTTTATTGCCGCATCAGTTTGAATAAGTTTACCATCAAAGCCTTCCACTTCTCTATCTGTAGCAGATATAATTCCACTAGTTACTGACTGACCATAACCAAGCGCATTTCCGATTGCAATTACCTGTTCTCCGACTTGCAGCTCTGTAGAGTCTCCAATTGTAGCTACTTTAATGGCATTCATAGTACTATCTTTAATGTCCTTCTTATCTACCGCTATAACAGCTACATCTCTTGATGCATCCGTTCCTTTAACCTGTGCGTCAACACTTTCCTCATCAATAAATGAAACAGTTAATGTATCATTACCCTCTACAACATGATTGTTAGTCAAAATCAGCATTTCGTCTTCGTTCTGACCGATTATTATTCCTGAACCGGCGCTTTCAGAAGTGCTTTCTCTTGTGCCTCCGAAAAAGTCCATAACCTGTTGAACACTCATATTAGTAATCGAAACTACTGATGGCATTGTATTCTTTGCTATTTCAGTAATATCAGATGATACTGTACTCCCTGCTGATGTTGTAAGTGTTGCAGAATCAGATGTAGTGGTCTGATCGGCGTCCTTGTTTGCAGTAATACTCGTTCCCGCAATTCTCGAAATGATTACGTTGGTTCCACCAAACACCAACCCTGCTACAAGTCCGAAAATTGCTCCAAAGCATATAGCCTTTGTCCATCCCGGTACCTTCTTCTTTTTTGGTGGTGTATTATTTACGTTACCATTTGGTGGTATATTATTAAATCCGTCGTTAGGAACATTATTTTGTTCTGGTGCTTCATAAAAATATTGGTTATCCATAATAAAACCCCTTTCTTTCTTTTTACTTTACATTCATTAGTTTACACACCAGTTGTGTTAAAAATGTGAAGTAAAATTGAAAAATAAGGGGTAGTTTTGTTATTCTACAGTGACGGATTTTGCCAAATTCCTTGGTTTATCCACATCCGCGCCTCTTCCAACTGCTATATAATAAGCAAAAAGTTGAAGCGGTATTATTGCTAATGAATTCATGAAATACGAATTAGTCCGTGGTATATATAGTACGTAATCAGCTATGTCCTCAACCTCTATATTCCCTTCAACGGTCACCGCCATTACAAAAGCTCCTCTAGTACGTACTTCCTGCATATTACTAATCATCTTTTTATACAAATCACTTTGTGTTAAGACAGATACAACCAGTGTACCCTCCTCTATGAGAGAAATTGTACCATGCTTTAGTTCACCTGCCGGATACGCTTCAGAATGTATATACGATATTTCCTTTAATTTAAGTGATCCCTCTTGCGAAATAGCATAGTCTATACCACGTCCTATAAAGAATATTCTCTCAGCTGCCAAATATCGATTTGCAAATCGTTGAATCTTCTTTTTGTTTTCGAGAAGCATCTCCACTTGTGAAGGCAGCCTCTTTAGATCTTCAATCATAGAAGCCTGTTCGTTGTCAGTAATATTTCCCTTAGCTCCGGAAAATCTCATTGCTAATAAGTATAATGCCACAAGCTGAGATGAATAGGCCTTTGTAGTAGCTACGGCAATCTCAGGACCTGCCCAGGTATACATTACACAGTCTGCCTCTCTTGCAATTGAACTTCCGACTACATTAACCACACCTAATACTTTTGCATTCTTTTTCTTAGCTTCTCTAAGCGCTGCAAGTGTATCAGCTGTTTCACCCGACTGACTTATTACAATAACCAGTGTATTCTCATTTATAATTGGATCTCTATATCTGAATTCGGACGCGACATCTACTTCAACCGGTATTCTAGCCATCTTTTCAAACACATACTTACTAGTCATACCTGTATGATAAGCTGAACCACATGCCACTATCATAAGTTTATCTATTCCTCGGATATCTTCATCTGACATATCCAATTCCTCAATTTCGATTTTACCATCTTTAATTCTAGGTGATATAGTATCTGTAATTGCTTTGGGTTGCTCATACATTTCTTTAAGCATGAAATGCTCGTATCCGCCTTTTTCTGCTGCATTTGCATCCCAGTCAATTCGTTTTGATTTCTTTGTTATTTCCTCTCCATCAACATTATAAAATGAGATTGAATCCTTTGTCTCGCGAACAATTTCTTCATTTTCAATAAAATATACATCTCTCGTATATTTTAGAACAGCCGGTACATCAGACGCTATAATGTTTCCATTTTCTGTATGTCCCGCTATTAAAGGACTGTCTTTTCTAACCGCATATAATTCGTCAGGATGGGCTCTAAATAAAATCCCTAATGCATATGAGCCTTCAACCCTATGCATAACTTTCGTAATTGCTTCAAGAGGATCTCCTTTATAGTAATAATCGAGAAGATGTGCTATCACTTCGGTGTCAGTTTCTGAAGTAAAAATATATCCCTTGGCAATAAGTTTTTCTTTAAGCTTATTATAGTTTTCTATTATTCCGTTATGTACAACTGCAATAGTATGCTCTCTATTTTCCTGTGGGTGTGCATTCGCATTCGTTGGTGCGCCATGTGTTGCCCATCTGGTATGGCCTATTCCCATTGTTCCGGGCATAAGCTTTCCTTCATGAGTAAGTTCTTTTAACACTTTTAGTCTTCCGGTAGATTTAACAACATTTATTTTCTCTCCATCAAATACCGCCATTCCTGCTGAATCATATCCTCTATATTCGAGTTTTTCAAGTCCATCCAGTAATATCGGGGCAACTTGACATTCACCTATATATCCTACTATTCCACACATATTATTTCCTCCTTGCTTAAATAAAGTTCAATAATAAGGGGATGCCTACTCCGACATCCCCTTTGACCTAATCTAAATCAATAAAATCCGTATCGGAAAACTTATCTGATACTTTGTTGTGTTTTACTTCTTTTGGACGTTTCGACTGTTTTGAATGCTTTGGTTCATCATCAAGAAATGCATCCAAGTCGTCGATAATTACATCATCATCGTCTTCATCTTCTGTCAAACTTATATCTATTGTTTGATTATCATTATCATCAAGATTTATAACACCACTGTCATCGTCATCATCATCATCGAATTCTTCTTCATCAAATTCCAGATCATCTTCCAAGCTTTCAAAGTCATCTTCCTCATATTTTTGACGGTTTGACTTCCTTGAAGCATCCTCTTCCTGAACATTATCTGATTCACTATCAGCATCTATTCCATACTCATCGTATAAGTCGTCCAGTTCAATGTTTCTATGGCGAAGTTTAATAACTGCAACTATCAGAATGATTAGCAATAATAAAATTATTGCGCAAATTAAAATAAACGATAACATGAAATGTTCATTTATGAACTCTGAAAGCTTACCCAAAACTCCTGTCGCCTTTTCATCGTTATCAGAAGCCGCAGATTCTTTAACCGGTATCATACGCTGATATGTTTCTTCTGTAGAATCATAGGTGTACATACCTTTATTTCCACGACTACTAAGTGCGTACACCGCATAATACTCCGGTGTCTCAGTATTTTGCCATGCCGGAAATTCATGGCCGTTTAAAGTAAGTGTAGTTTCTCCGTAATAACTTGGAAGACTAACATCATCCTTATTACCTAAAAGTATTATAAAATAACTATTTGTGATATATACCTGCTCTAAATACTCCGCTTTACCATTGTCTGAATCATAAACAAAAAAGCTCTTTTCACCTTCCGGTGATTGAAGGTATATTAAATACTGTCCACTTGATTCCTGTAACGCAACCTTTATATTATTACCTTCATAGCTCATTTCTGAAGCGACAAACGATTCGGGAATCTCTACCTCTGTAAAATCCTGTGCTATTTGATATGTTACCCCATCAACATCAATTGTCGGCAAATCTCCTGTCGGAACTTCCGTTGTAGTTGTAGTTGCCGCAACCTCTGTTTCACCATTTGCACCGGCCTCTATTGTAATAGTTGAATCTCCAAGTATAGGATCTAATTCCCCTGTACTACCGGTAGCAGTATATGACTCTGTCTCAATTTTGGTTGTTCCGGTCTTTAATGCTTTAAATGTGAGATTATATTCGGGTGCCGTTACACCTTCTTCTGATTGAATCGCAATCTTTCCCGCCTCACCTAATGATGCGCTATCTCCTGAAACAAATTCTAGCATCGAAGGATCATATGTTAAAACTCCACTACTTGTCGATACACTATCTGTTGTACTTAAATAAACGCGAATCGTTATTTCTTCTCCAACCTGAGTAGTCGGATCATCAAAATATAAATTATCTGCGGCATTTACATTAATACTAAAAAAAAGAACACATGTCAGTAATACTAGTAGACTATTACACATTGTTTTTAGCTTATTCATCACTTACCTCTTTTCGTCAACCTCTTATAAAATTATTCAAGTACACTTTATATTACAATATTACAAAACTTTTTTCAATAGAAATAATCTTTATTTAAGGTACAGGCAAGTATCCACTTCTTAGGTAGAATTTCATATAGCTTTCCAATTCTATAACCGGCAAACTTAGCTGCACTACTTAAAATAAGTGAACCAATCGAAGCAAATTTATGTGCTTTAATCAGCTTAACACTTATTTTTCTTACCATTGTCATTCCCTCAGACTCTGACTTGATTTTCGAGAATATTACTTCATGCTTTTTATGCAATACACCAATATCAAAATTCCTTTTAAACTGCTCTTTCAAAGTATATGAATGGGAATGAATCACCTGCGCTTTAGCATTATAAACCACTTTGAATCCAGTGTTTATTGCCTTAATTGCATACATCATATCCTCGGCAAAAATCTCATTATCAAATCCCCCGAGCTTCTTAAATATAGTAATATCATATGCTGCACAGGAATTAGAAACGAAAAATGTCTTTATACCCATTTCTTCTATATCTTCGCTTGATTTCACTATACTCTCGTTTGGATAGTTAAATTCTCTTATCGAAGCTTCGATTATATCAGCTTTTTTCTTCGGTACTTGCTTTGCATAACTTATGGCTACACTGTTGTCATGCTCCATAGGTGATATAAGCTTCGCAATCAAGTCATCCTCTTCAATAACTACATCCTGAGTCATAAAAACCACTACATCCGCTTGTGATGCATTCACTCCAATATTTCTTGTGATTCCATGGTTGAACTTCCTCTTTTTTATTGGTATTACACTTATTCTATCATTATTTGACTTATTAGGCTTCTCGTCATCTTCAATCGTCTGCAAAACAATAACTTTATTAACATGGTAACTATCATTTAAGATTTTCTTGATTAATGTGTTGAACTTCTTATCCGGCTTATAAATCGGTATAATGACATCTACTTTTTTAGGCATAATTTCTCGCTTCCGTTAAAATCGATAGACCCTCAGTTCTACTAAGGGCCTATTCTCATTTCTAAACAGTATTTTCATCTCCAATATAGCTTTACTGCGTATACTCTGAATTATCTTCTGTTGATGAGTCAGGCTGTATATCAGTCTCCGAATTGGAATCGTTATAATCGCCTTCACTATTTTCGTTCGAATAATCATTGCTATTATCATTTGATGTATTATTTGATGTATTATTTGATTCATCTTTCGGAGTATTATAATATGAATCATCATATTGATTCATTATCTGTTGTGAGCTTTCATCTGTATCCGCTTTACTATTACCAATCTTATTTACAATTGCACTTCTAATACCACTTACTGTATCGGATACTACATACCCCTCTGTAGAACCATATAAAAAATTATGTAACTGTACCACATTACTATCCAGTGTTACCGGAACCACTATACTCCCTATATTTGCAATAGAATCAGTAGTTTTGTCAAATGGAAATCCGTTTGTCTCCCCTAGGTTATAATCAAATATATCTTTAGCATAGTCAATGACTTCTGCCAATGTAAAGTTAGTCGAAACCTTCGGAAACACACTATCTACAATTGCGTTGATTTGAGAAATATTTACATTTTGTAATTTCTGAAACACTTTAGTTAAAACATCTCTTTGTCGTTCTGTTCTCTTAAAGTCATCACCTGCGGTATATCGAATCCTGGAATATGCTGTCGCCTGAACTCCATTAAGCACTTGCGGACCCGATTCGAAGACTCCCATACTATCAATTCCTGTCGCCTTTATTATCTCAGTTGCATATCCATTAATATAGCTGATTTCCTCGTCCTGCACGTCTATTTCCACCCCACCGACAGCATCAATGACATCAATAAGTGCAGAAAAATCAACTGTAATATAGTGTTCAATATCCAAATCCAGATTCTTATTTAACATTGCAACCGCTTCTTCGGGTCCTCCTGATGCATATGCCGAATTAGCTTTGTTAAGTGTTCCGTCAGATTGTTCCAAAAGTGTATCTCTATAAATAGATGTGATTTTCACTTCCATAGTTTCTCTATTTAAGCTTGCTATCATGATAGTATCACTTCTGGTATCAGAGGTATCCCAACCTTCTCTTGAATCTATCCCAAAAAGTGCTACATTTAAATATCCTGTACCACGTACCTTAGCTTCTTCCGAGACATTTAGTTCTGTTGGATTAATAGCCTGTTGGTCTATTTTGTTTAATTTGCTCGCCACTATTCCAACTACAGTAACTATTGAAATAACAAGTATACTAAGTAATGCAACCAAAACCTTTTTTCCTATTGACCAACTTCCTTTGCGTCGACCTCTCCTATAACGTCTCCTTCTTGACATTTCTCACTATCCTCTCTAAATCTATTATTATTAACTTTACCTACATAAATATATATTACAAATGTAACTGCGAACCAAAACCATGTTGTCGGATTGCTAAACCAAGTCGTGAAAAATGCAAGTCCCATATAAATAGCGAACTGTCCATAGAACATATAGATAATAGGATTGTTTGAATTCCTAGTCATAATTACTATTTTTCTAGCTATCATTCCTATAACTATTGCTAGTATTACGACACCAAATATTCCAAAATCGTAATATGCATCATAAAACATCGTTACCGTTGTAAGCTCCGGTTTATTTATATAAATCGGTTGATTAACAAGTCCCGGAAATGCAAATTTAAGTCCTGACAATGCAATTACGGGAAATAGCATTCTTAACCCATAACTAAATTCTTCTATTCTAATGACTAATTGATTGAAGTTTTCAAAGTTATTGGCTACATACATATATGGCTGTGTTATGAATATAGGCATATTAGAATTCTTCATCTCAAATATACTATTTAGGTATGCCACATCATGGTTTCTAGCTATAGTTAGCAGCACATATGCCGGAATCATTATTAATAATAAAATAATAACAACTTTTTTTATCCTTTTATTATTAAAGATAACATATATTACTGCGGCAAACCCGACCAGAAACAGTAGTTGAAATCTGGATACACAGATGATGGGAACTGCTATTGCATAGATATTCCAAATACCAATTATGATTTTTTGCTTTTTTGAAACCTGAACTTTTAGGCAATAAACCAGTATGGTTATCGCCGGAATCAATATACAACTAATTGTCAAATAATGTACTCCGGTAACCGAAAATGTGGAATAAGCATGTGGCTTGTCTGATAGTAATGGTACAAACCCTCTAATAGAGATTTCTATTATTAATGCAGCGGCTGAAATAATACCAAGCGCATGAATGCAGTGCACAATTCTATTTCCATTTATAGATGCAGCATCAAAACCATTTCCTATTCTACCATCTTTTAACTTCCATTCATACCCCAAACCGAAACATAGATAAATTAGAAACAAGCAAATCCAAGTAAGATAACTCCAATTCGTCTGCAGTTTGCTGAGCTGAAAACATGCAATTCCTTGTCCTCCAACCCAGGCTAGAGTAAATAATCCTCGCAAATCAACTAGGTTACCTGTTTCCTTATACCAATGAACATACAGATATAATGACACTAGTATTAAACCAAGTCCTGATACTACATGCATTCCCGCTAAAGATGCTATATAACTTATAGGATATGCCAGCATATAAACGCCATATTCGAGAATTACATTACTGCGTTGTCGCATTATTTTCGTCCCTTTCAAACTCTGTATTAACTGATGGTGTATCTTCATATATACCTGTAAGATCTTTTATATCCTCATCGATCTCCATCACTTTATCAGAAGGTTGATAATCGTCTTCACCAAACACTTTTTGATGCAATTGTTTTACGTTATCTGCAAGTCCTATGGGAATAACATAATCTCCTGAATGACCATAAACGTCATCGGATGTTGTAACATTATACGGGAAGCCTGATGACTCTACTATGTTAAACTTGGTTAAGTTCGCTGCATACCCTAGTATATCATTCAAGTCCATATTTGTTGATACTTGCGGAAACACTTCATTAACTATTTTATTTAAAGTAAATAAGTTGGCTTTTTTTGCCTTTTTAATAACTTCATCTATCATAAATCTTTGACGTTCAGTACGTTTGAAATCATCACCGGATAGATACCTTATTCGCGTATACCCTACTGCGTGACAACCATCTAATAGCTGCGAACCGGCTTCTTCTTTAATTTTAACAAACTCTTTTCCGGTTATTTGGGCAGTCTCACTAGCGTATCCGTTTGTATAAAACGCCTCTTCTGCAGTCATATTTACTTCTATACCACCTAGTGCATCTATAACATCTACCAACGCATTCATATTTACGCTTACATAATTCTTTATATCCAAGTCAAGATTTCTGTTTAATAAACTAATGGCCCCTTCAACGCTTTGCTGATATGCCGAATTAGCTTTTTCATAGCTGCCATCTTCTTGCTGCAACAAGGTGTCTCTAAATACAGAAGTCAATTTAACATCTTGCGTTTCATTATTAATACTACAAATAATAATAGTATCACTATTTACGCTATTGTCTATCTCTCCGTCTCTTGAATCTAACCCAAAAACTGCAATATTAGTATACTCACCTATGTCTTTGTATATTTCAAGTTTATCTTCATTAAGCGCCAACACATCAAGTTTATCATATTTCGTCATTCCATAAGCTACTACACTTAGCACTAGTAAAACAACTAATTCAAGTATGATAAAAACTGTTCTTTTTCTTCGTTTTATTTTTGCTCTTTTTTTTCTTTCACCTTTTAGTGTTCTGTTACTCATGTCTTCTCCTAAACTTAATATGCATTCCTATTAATAAACCCTTTGAAAAATGTCAGAAATATTATTTTAAAATCAAAACCAATCGTCCAATTTTCAATATAATACAAATCATACTCTATACGTTTATATATTGAAGTATCTCCTCTAAGACCATTTACCTGTGCCCAGCCTGTTAATCCCGGTCTCACTTGATGCTTTATCATATATCTTGGAATTTCTTCTTTAAATCTTTCTACAAACTGCGGTCTCTCAGGCCTTGGCCCTATTAATGACATATCACCTTTTAGCACATTGATCATCTGCGGGAACTCATCGATGCTTGTCCTTCTGATTATCTTGCCTATCCAGGTAACTCTAGGATCATCTTCAACCGTCCACATCTTTTCTTCGTCTTCTTTTTTCTGGACTTCCATAGATCTAAACTTATACATATTGAATGGCTTATTATGAAGACCTATTCGCTCCTGTTTATATATTAAAGGTCCTTTAGAAGTGGTCTTAATTAATATCATTGCTGTAAGTAATATAGGTGAAAACAGGATTAGTGCTACCGAAGCACCGACAATATCTTCAGTTCTTTTCATCCACTTACTTAGAGTATTGGTAAGAGGCACTCTTCTAATATTTATTACCGGCAAACCCTGTAAATCTTCAGTATAAGGTTTCGTAGGGATAATGTTGTTATAGTCAGGTATAAACTTAGTATGTACTCCCGACTTTTCACACATAGTTACAATCTCCTCAAGTCTTCCATAGCCTGATAATCCCATTGTAATTGCTATTTCATCAAGACGATTTGCGGGTAAGACAACATTAAGATTATCTATTGTACCAATTACTTTAACGCCCTTATATTCCGTACCACTTGCCACATCATCATCCAAAATTCCACGGATTTTATATCCCCATTCCGGATTTGAAAGTATTCTATTGATATACTCTTCTGCAGCCCGACTATATCCAATTAGTAAAATATGCTTCTGATTATATCCTTTTTTACGTATATTTCGAAGACTTTGTCTTATAACATTTCTGACTACAATTTCCATATATATATTCACACAAAAGAAAACGAAAATCATAGATCTTGAGTAGTCCTGTTGTCTTGCAAAATATAAAACCAAAATAAATGCCATAAGTCCTATGACATTAGCCTGAATAATATGCCAAGCCTCTAATCGTCTTCCCTGCACTCGCTTTGGTGTATACAGCTGAAATATATAATACAGTAATAAATAGCAAGGAACGACAAAAATCAGCACTCTTGTGTATTGATAAAATGATAGTTGCCAGGGATCTCTTGTAAATAAATCACTTTGAAATCTAATTAACCATGCTGCTAGATATGAAAACACTATAATAATTGCATCTACAAGTATATGTATCTTACTTAAAAAGTTTTGATTGTCTTTTATCACAATATTCACCCTTGTTCTTTTTTTAAACAACTCTTCATATCATACAATAAATCATTGCTTTCATCAATAGTAATTATGACATTATTTAACAGAATCTTAGCATTTGTGTAACATATAATGTATAATCTTATAGTCATACTTTAAAAACTTTGGTATAATTAATCGGTAAAAATAAAAACAAATGAGGTTACATAATGAATTTAACTATTGTCATTCCCAATTATAATGGAAAACATTTTATCAAACCTTGCCTTGATGCATTAGAACTTCAAACTTATCAAGACTTCCAAACCATCATTGTAGATAATGCCTCTACTGATGGTAGCATTCAATATATAGAAGAAAACTACCCCAGTGTAAAACTTATGAAACTGGATAGTAACTATGGGTTTAGCAGAGCAGTCAACGAAGGTATTCGTGCTGCCGAAACCAAATATGTAATTCTATTAAACAATGATACATCAGCATATCCTGATTTTGCTTTTGAACTTGTAAAGGCAATTGAAAAATCCGATAAGCTCTTTTCAGTAAGCAGTAAAATGATTCAAATGAGTAATACCGATCTTATAGATGATGCCGGTGACCTATATACCCTACTTGGCTGGAGTGTCGCTAGGGGAACCGGAAGAAGCATTACTAATTTCAATGTTCCCTCATATGTCTTCTCTGCATGTGCCGGTGCGGCGATTTATCGCACTTCTGTATTTGAACAAATAGGATATTTTGATGAAAACCACTTTGCATATCTGGAAGATATCGATGTTGGTTTTAGAGCTAAAATATTTGGTTATAAAAATGCCTATTGGCCTAATGCAATAACCGAGCATGTAGGCAGTGGAACCAGTGGTTCTAAATACAACACCTTTAAGGTTGAACTGTCTTCTCGTAATAATATCTATTTGAACTATAAAAACATGCCTATAATAATGCTTATAATTAATTTCATACCGCTTGCTGTAGGAGTTTTTGTAAAAATGTTATTTTTCGCTAAGATTGGTTTCTTAAAAGACTACTTAAGAGGTATAAAAGAAGGTTTCAAAACTATGAAGCAGCAAAAAAAGGTGCCTTTTAAATTACGACATTTAAAAAATTATTTTGTTATAGAAGTTGAATTAATACTAAATACTTTTGATTACGTAAGAGATTGGTTCTCTAGAAAATTAAATATTAACAAGTAAGGGAGGTGCAATGCACCCCCTTTAATTAAACTTTTCATCGGGACTTTTAATCCTAAAATCAGCATAAACTAGTGATAAATTAGGATTATAGTAAGGATCCCCTGCCTCCAAAACCTTCTCCCATCTCTTTTTCATAAATTCTACTTCTCGCTGAAACCTGACTGCCTTTTTACCTTCTTCATCCGAGCCTCTTGATTTAGATTCATAATGGTATAGTTCCGCATAAGGGTTATATACTATCAAATAATTCTTTTCTCGAATCCGTAAGCAAAAATCAATATCATTAAATGCTACTGCCAGTTTTTCTTCAAATCCATCGACACTTTCAAACGCTTCTCGTTTAACCAGGATACACGCAGCTGTAACAGCACTTACATCCTGAACCGAGATTTCTTTTGCAAAATACGCCGGCATTCCTCGTGGCCAACCAACAAGCGAATGTCCTGCCACGCCTCCAAACCCAACTATTACTCCGGCATGTTGTATAGTGTTGTCAGGATAAAATAATCTTGCACCTACAATACCAACCTCCGGTCTTTGGCAATAGCCTAATAACTCTTCAATACAGTCATCATTTATAATTTCTATATCATTGTTCATGAATAAGAAATAATCGCCCTTTGCATGAGAAGCGCCATAATTATTTATTGCAGAATAATTAAATTCTCTTTCCCAATAAACAACCTTAACACGCTTATTTTTCTTTTGAATCTTCTCATAATATTCAAAAGTTTCCTTTTTTGTACTATTGTTTTCAACAACAATATATTCTATATTAGGATACTTACTCTTCTTTTCTATTGACCTGATACATGTGTTCAAATCGTCCGTATGGTCCTTATTTGGAATTATTATGGAAATAAGTGGCTCACCATTTATTTCATTAATAGTCCTATACCATCCCAATGTATTCTCATATTCCGTTTGTGGAATCACCTTGGCGCGAATCCCAACTCTCTCATAGTGTGCTTCAATTGCTCTAATCCCCGCTTTAAAAGCATATTCCTTACTCTTAGGATCTTGGGCTGTAGAGTCCTCATGAGCTCTCCAGTGATAAAGTATTTCCGGAATATGATATATATGTTTTGCCTTTTCAGAACACCTTAATACAAAATCATAGTCCTGTGCTCCATCATATTCCGATCTGAGCCCACCTACTTCATCTAACAGCTCTTTTTTAACCATATTGAAGTGACAAATATAATTAACCGTTCTAAGCAAATCAATATTAAAATCCGGCTTAAAGTGAGGCTCAAAATATTTACTGCCATCCATATTCATCTTGTCTTCGTCAGTATATAACATATCAATATCCGGACTATTATTAATTGACTTAATACATTTAAAAAATGTATCTTCCTTTAGGCAGTCATCATGGTCCGAAAATCCTATATACTCACCTGTAGATATTTCAATAGCCGCATTGGTATTTTCCGAAATTTGAAGCGGGCTATCCGAATAGCATATTTTAATTCTTTCATCAGACTCTTGATACTTTTTTACCAAAGCACGCAGTGGTGTTTCACGTCCAGTCCCATCAGAAAAACATAATTCCCAATTATTATACGTTTGGTTTTGTACCGAATCAATCAAATCTGCCAAATAATTAACCGGAGTGTTAAATAGTGGTACTACCAGACTGATTTTTGGAGCATATTCGAATTTAGTATTTTTCTGTGATTCCAAATCTGTTTTTGTCAGCCTATGGTCAATTATATAATCTTTATACTTATACTTTGGTACTGCCTTTGTTGTTATTCTTCTTAGAGTATATTTAATAGTATGTTTAAATGTTTCAATGGCGCCTTTTCTCTGGTAGTATTTTTTTGCTTTATTTACATAAATATGGACCTTATTCAGGGTTTTTTTAACCTTATCCTCACGCAATGAACATTCTTTATCGTATGTCTTTTCTCCATACTCTATTCTTATAGTTATGTCCTTTAGGTTTTCAGGAATCTTCTTTATAACAAAGCCTATCGCATTGTCCGAATCTACTTCTCCGAACTCAGCTGATACATCCGGTCTATTTCTCTTTTTTACTTCTGTCGGTACTATTTTTTTATTTTCGTCCAATACAAGTATTGAAGGAGTACTTGGTGATGCAATCCATCCCCTTACCGCTGATTCGTTTGCATCATCTCTATATACGTCATCTATTGTCAGATATAAATCTTTTTTCAAATGCCATATTTTTCTACATGGAATTTTTTTGATAGACTCATTTTTGTGATTGTCAGCAAATGTTAGCTCAAGATTGTCGCTTTTTTTATAATGTTTTGGCATACGAACCCAAATATAATATTCTTTATCAATCAATATGGTCTTTGTGTCCTGCTTTACTTCTATTGATTTTTTCCTATCTACTTCTTCAACTTTCATTTCCAATTCTTGTCGATTCATATATACACATAACTTGCTTGCATCTATATGATTTTGTGGAGACCAGCCTTTTATTAATACTATATTACTTGCCCCTACTTTATACCTTACACTATTAATAACGAACTTCTTTTGCATAAAAATCTCCTACCTGAATAATTTATATAAAAACTTAAAAAACACAACGATATACAGTATGATAAGTATCAATACTATAAATGTCTGGATATCAAATCTGTGACTTAGTGTTCTCGCGATAATAACACCATCAGTATCATTACCATTTATCATGAGCTGACTATCTACGTCAGATTTTCTACCGATATAAAATGATATACCATTTAACTCATCAGCACCTGATTGTGATATCTCCAAAGTGTATTTTTTACCTGAAGTATCATCTAAGTGGTCAATTTGAAATACGTGGAATTCATTATATTCAATGTCAGAGCCTGCAATCGTGCCACTTGACACCTCATTACCACTACTGTTTTCTATAATACTATAGTTAACGGTAACATTATCTATATTTCCTGATGTTGCGCATTTTATACTCAGCGCATCAATAATGTTTTCATTTGTTGTAAATTCTTGTTCTAATTTTTTGTCGACTAGTATACCTGTACCAATATAGTCACCTGTACTTTCCTGTTTGTCATAGAAATATGTCTTCTTATCTATATGAGCATACATGAACGACACTACTATTACCACTATACTAATAATCGCAATTTTAATAATTCTTTTCATAAGCTTTTTGTTAAGACCTTTCATAAATGTCACATATTTCTTCAGCTTTACCTTGCATTCTAAGTGTCCCTTTTTCAAGCCATACTACTTCATTACATATTTCTTTGACTTGTTGAATACTATGTGAAACAAAAAGGATTGTAGTTCCGTTATCCTTCATTTTTTTAATTCGATGCTCGCACTTTTCCTGAAATCTGAAGTCACCCACTGAGAGTACCTCATCCACTATAAGTACCTCCGGTGTTCCTGTTGTTGCAATAGCAAACGCAAGCCTTGCTACCATACCGGAAGAAAAGTTTTTTACCGGAACATTCATAAAATTTTGAAGTTCTGAAAACTCTACGATTTTTGGGTATTCCCGTCTCATATATTCTCTTGAATATCCAAGAATAGCTCCATTTAAATATACATTTTCCTCTGCAGTTAAATCCGGATCAAACCCTGCACCAAGTTCAATAAGTGGAGCTATTGCACCACCTATTTGTACACTCCCTTTAGTTGGCTTTAGGACCCCTGCAATTATCTTAAGCATAGTACTTTTGCCACTACCGTTTAGACCTATTAGACCAACCGAACTACCACGTTTAACAGAAAATGAAATGTCCGTTAGCGCCCAAAATTCTCCGTAGCTCACCTGCTTTTTCATACTTTTTATAACATATTCTTTAAAACTATCAAATTTTTCAGAAGCCATACTGAATCTCATTGATACAGCGTCAACCTCAATTATATTATCTTGATTCATAAATGCTCCTAAATATTCAGTATAAATTCATCCTGATTTTTATAAAAAACATATACACCTATTGCAAATGCTATCAGTGCCTCCACTACTCCCAAAAGTATTGATGACGCACTTGGAAGAATCCCATCTAACACTATTCCTCTAAACATAACAAGAATGTTAGTTAATGGATTTAATTCAACTATAGTCTTTATCTTACCCGGCAGTTGTGACATTGGATATATAACCGGTGTTAAATACATCAAACCTGTTGTAAAAACTGAGTATAAATGCATAATGTCTCTAAATCTAACTGTAACTGCTGCTAAGAACATACCTACACCTAAAGAAAAAACCATAAGAATAGATAAAGGCAAAATTGCTAAAACTATTGTATATTTGAGCTCTATTCTCATTACTACCATAACCATAAGTAATGCACTAAATGATGCACATAGATTTATAAAACTCGAAACCGTTCTCGATAATACAAACAAGTATTTCGGTATATAAACTTTTTTTATCAGTGGTGCGTTACTAACTATTGATGACATCGCACTCGTCGTTGATTCTGAAAAAAAGTTAAAAATTACTTGTCCACTAAGCACATAGAGTGGAAAATTCTCAATATCAAATTTGAAAATATTTGAAAACACTACAGACAGTATTATCATCATAAATAAAGGATTTAATAATGTCCATAATACTCCTAGTACTGAACGCCGATACTTTATTTTAATATCTCTTGATACAAGTTCGCTTAACAGCGGTCTGAACTTTAAAAAATTTTGTATATATACTGACATAAAGACCTCCTACTGTATTTACAAACTTTTTATGCCTTTCCATTTTTTATCCTTATCTGAAATAGTAAGTTCTTCAATATCAGATATAGGCCATTCTACACCTATGTCAGGATCATTCCAAAGAAGGCCACCCTCATCATTTGCATGATAAAAATCCGAGCACTTGTATGCAAACTCTGCATAATCACTAAGAACTACGAATCCATGAGCAAAACCCTTTGGTATGAAGAACTGTTTTTTATTTTCAGCAGATAAAATAACTCCATACCATTTGCCATAGGTCTTAGAACCTTTTCTTAAATCTACAGCGACATCAAATACTTCTCCACTAACGGCTCGAACCAATTTATCCTGTGGATAGTTTATCTGATAATGAAGCCCTCTAAGTACGCCCTTCTTTGAGCTCGACTGATTATCCTGTACAAACTCTATATCAATTCCACATTCCTTAAAATCATTATAATTATAAGTTTCCATGAAATATCCGCGTTCATCTCCATGAACTGTCGGTGTGATAACTCTTAGTCCTTCTATTTCACATGTTTCAACTTTAATCTGTCCCATTTTTATTAGTCCTCCTAAAGACCTTCGGCAACATCAACCAAGTATTTTCCATACTCTGTTTTCATAAGAGGTGCTGCAAGTTCAAGTAGCTGTTCTTTTGTAATAAATCCACGCTTATAAGCGATTTCTTCAATGCATGAAATGTATAGTCCTTGTCGTTTTTGAAATGCCGCCACAAAATCTGCTGCGTCCAGTAGAGAATCATGACTTCCTGTATCCAACCATGCAAACCCACGTCCCATTGTTTCAACCATTAATTCACCTTTTTCCAAATAGGCATTATTAACACTTGTAATTTCGATTTCACCTCTTTTAGACGGTTTTACATTTTTTGCAATTTCTACGACCCTATTGTCATAAAAATATAGTCCCGGAACTGCATAATTTGACTTTGGATTTTCCGGTTTTTCCTCAATGCTTATAGCCTTTCCATTTTCGTCAAATTCAACTACACCATATTCTCTTGGGTCTCTAACATAGTACCCGAAAATAGTCGCACCGGTTTGCCTTGAAGTCACATCTCGAAGTATTTTCGAAAAGCTTTGTCCGTAAAAGATATTATCACCTAATATTAGAGCCACATTGTCATTACCTATAAACTCTTCTCCAATAATAAATGCATCTGCAAGTCCCCTTGGTGTTTCCTGAACTTTATACTCAAATCTCATCCCTAAATCCTCGCCACTTCCGAGCAACTCTTTAAATGTCGGCAAATCTCTAGGGGTTGAGATAATTAAAACCTCCCTAATTCCCGCTAACATTAAAATTGATAGTGGATAATAAATCATCGGCTTGTCGTAAACCGGCATTATTTGTTTTGAAACAGCTTTCGTAAGAGGGTATAGTCTGGTGCCTGAACCTCCTGCTAATATTATACCTTTCATCTGATTTCCTCCTTGGACTAAGACACAAACTAGCAGTATCAAATGATACTGCTGTTTGTTTATTTATACATATCTTTATAATATTGTTGGTAATTACCACTTGTCACATGCTCCATCCAGTCCTCATTTTCAAAGAACCATTTGATTGTAAGCTTTATTCCTTTTTCAAAAGGAGTTTCCGGATACCATCCTATTTCCTCTTTTATCTTATCCGGTGCTATTGCATATCGCCTATCGTGTCCCTTTCTATCTTCAACATATGTTATTAAATCTTTGCTAACAAGCCTTTGTCTGGGATCATCAACAGGTAACATTTCTTTAAGTGTATCTATGATAATATTGATAATCTGAATATTCTGCTTTTCGTTATGTCCACCTATATTATAGGTCTCAAATAGTCTTCCCTCTTCTTGAACTGCGTCTATACCTTTGGCATGATCCATCACATAAAGCCAGTCTCTTACGTTTTTACCATCACCATACACCGGAAGTTTCTTTCCTTGTAAGGCATTGTTGATAATCAATGGAATTAGTTTTTCAGGAAATTGATACGGTCCGTAGTTGTTACTGCAATTAGTTATATTTGCAGGGAACTTATATGTATCCATATAGGATTTCACAAGCATATCCGATGACGCTTTGCTTGCTGAATACGGGCTATGAGGATCATACGGTGTAGCTTCATAAAAATACTCACCTTCATTTTCTAATGAACCATATACTTCGTCTGTAGAAACATGTAAGAATTTTTTATCTTTTTTAAATGTCTCATCAGGGTTTTCCCACGAATTTTTCGCAGCATTTAACATTACTAAGGTACCAAGAACATTTGTCTTTACAAATATATCCGGATTTTTAATACTTCTATCCACATGACTTTCTGCTGCAAAGTGTACAACTCTATCAATATCATTTTCCTCAAATATCTTATTTATAGCGTCTGCATCACAAATATCCGCTTTTACAAAAGTATAGTTATTCCTCTTCTCAATATCCTTTAGATTTTCAAGATTTCCTGCATAGGTTAATTTATCAACATTAATTATCCTAATTTCATTATCATACTTGTTAAACATATAATGAATATAATTTGAACCTATAAAACCTGCTCCACCTGTTACTAAATATGTTCTCATTGATTGTCTGCTCCTTTAAGCTAATTTAAGCTATAAGTTATTATTATAATTGACTTACATAATTCATTATCTTACTAGCATAATCCGAATCTGAAGCCCAGCCGGTACCATATGGATTATTTGGAATACTTAACCACTCCACATACGGTGCTTTGTTTCTTAAACTCTCGCTCCATCTGGGATCTACATTAGTATTTTTTAGTGGTTCTGAGTTGGCATAACATTTCAGATGTTGTATCTGTGCTCTAATTCCTATTCGAACTGAATCAAGTGTTGCACCGGCTGCACCACCATCCACAGCACCTAGCCCGGCAAAATTGTACTGGTTTGGTGCAACTTGTCCTCCGAACTGTAAGAATCCTGTTTCAACCATCATTTGAGCGAATGCAATATCAGCACGAATCCCCTCTGCTTTAGCTTCTTCTATATACATGGCACAAAATATTTCTATTGTAGCTGCTCCACCTTTACTAAGTATACCATCATATTGCTTATTAGGATACTTAGTAAATGTATCATAATTTGTATTATACTTTTTAAATAATGTAACCAACTGACTAGCTGTCACGGATGATGTCCCTGCAATTACATTATATGGAACTGTCGTTATGCTTTTTGTAGTTGACCCCGTAAACATCTGTGCTCCATTACCATTTGTAACATAGACATGAAATTTGTAAGTACCCGTAAGGTAACTATGATTAGCAATATCCATTGTCGCAGTATAGCTTCCATTGCTTTGTTTTGAAGCAGTATACCATGTTATATTACTCTGATTACTAGTTGACCATACAGGAATTATAACATTTGATACCCCTGATTTTGAACTTATATTGCTAACCGTTATTGTCATTTTACCGGTTGTTTCATTATAGCTGCCAAGGCTTATTGATGCTGTTGTTGATGACACTGTAAATGTAGTAGATTTCAAAAACCTCATACTTCCATTTGACATAGTCGCATAACAATGTACGTTATATGTTCCTACTTCCTTGTGATTAGATATTACTGCAGTTGATGTATAATTTCCACTTGATGCCAAACTTCCGGAATACCATTTGATATCATTTTGTCCACCTGCTGCGCCCCACACTGCAAAGCTCACGCCTTTGACACTTCCGACTAATCCAACATTTGAAGCCGTCAATGCGTAGCGACTTTCAGTGCCACTAGAATCGCTAACACTTAACCCTACCTCCGGGGCAGTAACTGCCTGTGTTGTTCCTGCCACAAAATTCATAACTCCATTACCGGCTGTTACATACACATGTGCTTTATACGTTCCTGTATTATAACTGTGGTTTACTATTGAAACTGTTGTTTTATAGCTGCCATCTGTTTGCTTAGATGCCGTATACCACTTTATATCGCTCTGATTGCTTTTGCTCCACACAGGTATCTGTACTGTAGATACCCCGGATTTAGCACTTAAATTACTAACTGTTACTACGAAAGTTCCTGCGTTCTTATTATAATTTGATACACTTACCGAGCCTGTAGCTGCCGTAACTGTAAATGTAGTCGCTTTAAGAAATCTCAATGTTCCATTTGACATGGTCGCATAGCAATGCACATTATATGTACCCGCTTCTTTATGATTTGATATAGCAGCATTAGCTGTATATCCACCACTTGAATTCTTCGTTCCTGAATACCAACGGATATCATTTTGTCCACTTGCTGCGCCCCATACTGCAAAGCTTACGGATTTAACTGTACCAACCACGCCCGGGTTACCCGCAACCAAAGAGTAGCTTGTCTGAGCAGTATTTCCCGTTGCTGTTAATGTGATATCCGGTGCTGTTACTGACCTGGTTGTTGCGCCAACATTTCTAAATAATCCATTACCGGCTGTTACATATGCATGAGCAGTGTACGTTCCAAGATTATAACTATGATTAGCTATCGCAACTGATACCTTATAACTTCCGTTAGTTTGTTTAGAAGCTGTATACCATTTTATATCGCTTTGATCGCTTTTACACCAAACAGGTACTTGTACAACGGATATCCCTGATTTTGAACTAATATTACTTACCGTAACATCAAACGTACCGGCATTTTGATTGTAATTTGAAGTTGCTACACTTCCTGTAACATTTGATACACTAAAGGACCCACTATTTAGAAATTTCTGAGAACCATTCGACAAAAGTGCATATGCATGTACTGTATATGTTCCCACCTTTTTATAATCACTTACATTTAATGTAAACTGCCATTTTCCACTTCCTTTATTGGTTGCAGTGTACCATTTAATATCACTTTGATTGCTCGTTGTCCAAATAGGAATCTGTACAGCGGAAACCTCAGTTGGCATATCTGCAAACTGCATCGTTACAAGGAACTGCTTATCGTCATTGTTAGGACTAGTTATAGACATGGTTGCACTTGTATTTGTCGACACATAAAAAGATGTATTTGTTAATAACTTTGTGGAAGTAGAGTTATATACATGTATATGGTATCTTCCTCTATTATTTTTATAATCACTTATTTTAAATGAAATCGTACCGGAGCTTCCTGTAGTCCCGGTCCATTTTATAGTACTACTTTGTCCTCCTGTTTCACTCCAAATAGCA
>JBKEBP010000212.1:0-17353 GCA_047973235.1 Suipraeoptans sp.
CTGGTCAAATCGAGAAATTCGAAGGAAAAGAGAGGCAAGAAGTGGCATAACACAGAAGCTACTAGATCTAATCCAATACCTTTGTTTTAGTCGCTCTAAAATAATAATAACATGAAAAAAATTCATAAAAACAAAACCCTGAACTAAATCGACATGTGATAAAACACTATTTATTCAGGGTTTTGCTAATTTTCAATTTTTGAGGTCAAAATCGGTTATTTCCCGATAGCCCCTTTCACTATGTGTTTATTTATATAACACTTTCTATAACACTTTCGATAAAAACTCTTTAAGTCTTGGGTCTTTTGGATTCTCGAAAAACTCTTCCGGTGGTGCTTGTTCTTTTATTTCACCTTCATCCATGAATATCACTCGTTTGGCTACCTCTTTAGCAAAGCCCATCTCGTGAGTTACAACTACCATAGTCATTCCTTCTTTGGCTAGTTGTTTCATCAATTCCAGTACTTCACCTACCATCTCAGGATCTAGTGCCGATGTTGGTTCATCAAAGAGCATTACCTCCGGATCCATGGCTAGTGATCTAATAATTGCAATCCTCTGTTTTTGACCACCGGATAGTTTGGACGGATATACATCTGCTTTTTCCTCCAAACCAACTCGTTCAAGTAACTTCATGGCCTTTGCATCGGCCTCTTCCTTGCTAAGTTTAAGTAACTTAATCGGAGCTAATGTTATATTTTCAATAACTGTTTTGTGAGGAAACAAATTGAAATGTTGAAAAACCATTCCCATTTTTTGCCTATGCTTATCGATATTCACATTATTGTCTGTGATATCAACTCCTTCAAACATTACTTTACCTCTATCAGGTACTTCCAGCAGATTGAGTGTTCTAAGGAATGTTGATTTACCTGAACCGGATGGTCCCACTACCACCACCACTTCACCTTTTTTAATTTCTTCATTTATTCCATTTACTGCATGAAGTTCTCCAAATACTTTGTGTAGACCTTCTACTTTAATTATTGTATCACCATGATTAACTGTCACTACTTCTAAGCCTCCTTTCAAGGATACTTACAAGTTTTGTAAATACCATTACCATTACCAGATATATTGCCGCTACTGTAAGTAGTGATGTAAACGCATCATAAGTCTGGCTTCTAATAATATCTCCACCCTTCGTTAAGTCTTGTATCGCAATATAACCTGCTACTGATGTTTCTTTCAACAAAACAATAAATTCATTGCAAAGTGCAGGCAATACATTTTTAAATGCCTGTGGCATAATTATCATTCGCATAGTCTCAGTGTATGAAAAGCCCAAACTTCGACCTGCCTCAAATTGTCCCTGTGGTATAGACATAATACCTGATCTGAATATTTCTGCCACATAAGCTCCTGAATTAAGGCCGAATGCCATAATTGCTACTATAGTCTTGCTCACATTAACGCTTGAAAATATTAGGTAATACGTTATCAGAAGTTGAACAACTACCGGTGTTCCCCGAATTACCGTAAGATAAATGTTACATATAACATTTAGTACCTTTGCTTTACCTGTTTTATCATATGTTGACCTGACAACCGCAACTAAGAACCCTATTACCACACCTATGAGAACTGCAAAAAGCGTAATCTGCAGTGTTGTTCCAAGTCCTCTTAGCAGATACAGATATCTGTCTTTTTCAACAAATGTAGCATAAATTTTACTTCCAAAATCTTGAAACATGATATCTCTTCCTATTCTTCTGCTGTAATGTATTTGTTAATAATTTTATCCAGGTCACCTGACTCTTTTAACTCAGCAAGAGCACCATTAATGTCCTTAAGTAAATCTTCGTTATCTTTTGCAACTGCTATCGCATATTCTTCTTCAGTGAATGCTTCATCGAGTATTTGTAATCCATCAACTGATCCTATGAATTTCTTAGCTGGTTCGCCATCGATTATAACCGCATCTATCTTTCCTTGAGAAAGTGATTGAACAGCTTCAAAGCCCTTGTTATATCTTTCAATATTAACATCTTCTATATCTTCTGCATAAATATCACCTGTTGTTCCAAGTTGAACACCTACAGTCTTTCCTGTTAAATCATCTGGTGTTTTAATATCACTGCCATCTTGAACAATAATTACCTGTGTCGCTGATGCATAAGGATCTGTAAAGTTAACATTCTTTTTTCTGTCTTCAGTCACTGTCATCCCGGCTATACCAACATCTGCCTTACCACTATTGACAGCGGCAACGATAGAATCAAATGCCATGTCTTCAATCTTGAGCTCCAATCCAAGTTTATCTGCTATAGCAGCGGCGATCTCTGCATCTATACCAACAATCTCATCACCATCATAATACTCATACGGTGGAAACTCTGCATTTGTAGCCATTATAAGAGTCTTGTCTTCCTCTTTTCCCCCACAAGCCACTAACATAAATACACTTGATAATACTAAAACTATACTTACTATTTTTTTTAACTTCATTCTTAAAGTCCTCCCATTATTTGCTTTGCATAAATATTCACTCTATTGATAATTCTATCATAAATATTCATTTTTTCAAGTAACACTTTACTACCCAATTATTAATTTTGCTAGCATAGATAACAAAATCAATACACCAAGTACTATTCTGTAATATCCAAAAATCTTAAAGTCATGTTGCTTGATATAACCCATTAAGAATTTAATAGCGAAAATCGATACAACAAAAGACACAATACATCCTACCAATAGTAATCCGAATTCACCGGCAGTAAATGCAAATCCAAACTTAACAAGCTTAATAAGACTAGCTCCAAACATGGCAGGTATAGCTAAGAAAAACGTGAATTCTGCTGCGGTGCTTCTTGAAACGCCTATTAATAGTGCTCCGACAATAGTTGCACCTGAGCGCGATGTTCCGGGTATAAGTGCTAACATTTGAAACACACCAATTAACAATAACATTTTAATCGACAATTGTGATATCCTGGTAACCTTTGGGCGCTCCCCTTCATTTCTGATTTCTATTAGTATGAATAATACACCATATACAATAAGCATAATTGCTACAACAATTGGGCGATAAAAAACTGCATCAATGGTATCATTGAACAGTACACCGACTATACCGGCAGGTACACTTGCAATTAAAACTTTTATCCACATCTGCCATGTTAGTTTCTTCTGCTTCTCCGTCTTTTTTCCGGAAAATGGATTAAGCTTATGGAAGTATAAAACTACAACTGCCATAATTGCACCTAACTGTATAACTACATTAAACATTTCCATAAAAGCATCCGAAAGATTTGGCTGCAAGAAATCACCAACTAATATAAGATGTCCGGTGCTGCTTACCGGAAGCCATTCTGTTATTCCCTCTACAATACCTAATATTATTACTTTTAGTAAATCTAACATGTCTCTCTCCTCTATGTTTCTTTCTATCTTTCTATATTTCTGTCAATGTCAATATTTCAATCTGCAATATACTTTTCTATTGCTTTTGCAAAACCATCCTCCTCATTAGTGTCTGTTATATCATTTGCAACCTTTTTTAATTCAAATATTGCATTTCCCATAGCAATGCCTGTACCAGCCATTTCAACCATTTCAATATCATTATCACCATCACCTATCGCCATCATCTCAATAGAATGAATTCCTAGCTGTTCACCTAAATATACCATTGCTGTGCCTTTATTTACTGTAAATAAGTTCATTTCCAGATTGTTTACTATTGAAGATGTGATTTTAATATCTTTTATCTCAGTTATTTCTTCGCGTGCTCTGCTTCTATCCTCCATACTTAGGAATGTTCCTTGTAACTTATCTACCGGCCTACTCTCCTCATAAAATTTCTGCATGATGTCAGGCACTGTTCTTCTTGTTTCTCTATAGTATTGTGCCACAGCAGGATTGTCATGAAACTCATTTACTCTTTCGTGAAATGATTCCTGCATGTATCCCATGCCATCATAGTATATATCAATTATACAATCATATTTCATTAGAATATCCAGTACCCTTTTAGCCAACTTGACATCAATTAAATCTTCTTTTATTATCTTGTTATCACGGTTGTCTATTATTCTTGAGCCATTGGCACTTATAACGTACCGTATATTATCATTATTTAGAAGTGCACTTGGAAGTCCGGTCACCGGTCTACCTGTAGTAGGTACGAGTAGTACACCCTTTTCTACTGCGATTTGAAGTGCATCCCAGGTTCTTTGTGTTATTCGTTTGTCATCTGTAAATAATGTTCCATCTAAATCAAATGCAAACATTTTAATTTTGGGCTTCATATACTTTCAGTTCCCTCTCTTTCTGAAGGAAAATAAATAGTTCCTTACTTATTTTATCACTGCTCCCGTTGTATGCTGCCACACCATGCTCTATCATCTTTGTAACAACTTCTGTTTGAGATGCCGGTGCAAATAGTATCGTATCTGCGGATGGCACCATAATAATTAAATCATCTTTTAGTTTTTCTATACACGTTATCCATATTGATTTAAAGCAAAGTGCACTCGCCTCATGAATCCCATCAGCAATTATTGCAAAAGCACCATACATTGTGTTCGCAATGACAAACTCAACATCTCTAACTATATTCTCACAGGCTGCATTATACAATTGGTATATGTCATAATCACCTTCCATCACCTTGTGTTTTATCAACTCGCTTGTTGTTTCATCGCCTTGGTACTCAAAGACTATTTCAAGGTCATTGATAAGACTTAACACCGGTCCTTTCTTTGATGATAGTCTGCCTCGTTTTACTACTAGTGGATATATTTTAGATTTATTGGTAATCATAATGTTCCTTTCTGCTTCGCAAATCATCGCAGCATGCTGTCTTCCGCCATGCTAAGCTCTAATTTGCTTCGCAAATCATCGCTTCGGCTAAGCGCCGTATATGTAAAAGACGAAGTGCTATCTTACAAGTAAACTTGACGATAGCACTTCGTCTTTTACATGCATGGCTAGATAGATATGAATATAGTACCAAATCTTGCAATTAAAATCAATTTATAGTATAATGCTTAAGCATCCGTAAAGGGGAAAGGAAAGTTATTATGTTGACTAGTTTTAAAAAGCCGTTTAGACGTTTTGCTTGTTTGTTAAGTATAACTTCTATATTAGGCTCATATATTGTTGCCACTGCAGCTCCAGGCGACGACGACAGTATTAGTGGGTTAAACACTCATATCAGCGATTTAACTAATCAGTTAGATGCTACAACAGAGGAACTCGAAAATCTCGCAGATGAGATAGAACAAACTAAAATCGAATTAAGTGCTGCTACATTAAATGAATCGCAGCAGTATGAGGCAATGAAATCCCGTATAAAATTTATGTATGAGGGTGGACAAACCTCTTTATTACAGGCTTTATTTGAATCAAAAGATATGGGTGACTTTTTAGCTAATGCTGAATATGTCACTACAATAACAGAATACGATAGAACTATGCTAGATGGTTTTGAAGAAGTCAGCAATCAGGTCGCTGCAAAAGAAACTGAATTAACTAAACAACAAGAAGATTTATCAGTGATGCAGACTTCATTAACCGAAGAACTGGAACAAGCTAATGCCGAACTTAAAGAGCAAATCAAAATTGCTGCACAAAGAAATGTTTCAACAGCAATTACTTCATCCGGATCACCAATTACTTTGACAACTGATGAATTAGTTTTATTTGCTGCAATACTTCAGGCAGAGGCAGGAAGTAATTATGACGCTTGTATGGCAGTTGCTACTGTTATTATGAATCGTGTTGAAAGCGGGGCATATCCCGGAACACTTTCAGGAGTTATTTACCAAAGTGGTCAGTTTTCACCTACCTGGAATGGCAGTCTTAATAGAATTCTCAGCAATGGTCCCGTAGATGTCTGTATGCAAGTGGCAACCGATGCTTTAGCCGGTTCAAGAAATGCAGAACTTGCAGGATGGTGTTCTCAATTTAGAATGGCCGGAAACCGTCAGGGAACTGTTATTGGCGGGAATGTTTTCTTCTAAAATTGCATTATTGGATTTTATGCTGTATAATATCCAGACGTGTGATTTGAAAGGATACAATATATGTTTTTTATAAATAAGAAAATTTTTCATGGCGCACTTTCAATAGTGTGCATTGCATCTTTATTCATCTGCAGTACTGTTTCGTATGCAGAAGATAAGCAAGATTTAGAAAACAAAGTAGGCAGTCTTAACTCTCAGCTATCCGGATTAAGAAAAAATATTGATGATGCTGCAAGCGAGATTTCTTCTCTTTCAGCTGAAATCGAACAAACGAATCTTGATTTAACTGCAGCTAAGCTGAGCGAAGAGCGACAATACGCTAACATGAAGTCTCGGATTAAGTTTATGTATGAGGGTGGAAACACTTCTCTTTTGGAATCATTGTTTGGTTCTAAATCTATGGCGGACTTTTTAGCTAATGCCGAATATGTTACGACTATTACTGAATATGATAGAGACATGCTTGATCAACTTGTAGATACAAGCGCAAAAATAGAAGAAAAAGAAGCTTTTCTAGCAGACCAACACACAGAATTAGCCAGTCTTCAGTCATCATTAAATGAGCAATTAAATACTACTAACTCTCAGATAAACAACTATCAGAGTCAAATAGCCAATATCGAAGAACAAGAGCGGAAAGAGCTCGAAGCAAAACTGGCTGCGGAAAAGGCTGAACAGGAACAAAAGGCTGCCGCTGCGGCCGCGGCCGCAGAACAAGCTGCTGCTGCACAGTCTTCAAATAGTTCTACTGGTTCTACTTCTTCCGGTGAGGCAATAACAGCCCCAACCGATGAACTTGTTTTATTGGCAGCGATTTTACAAGCTGAAGCAGGTTCTAACTATGATGGTTGCATAGCCGTTGGTACTGTTATCATGAATAGACTTGAAAGTTCCAGGTATCCCGGTTCAATATCCGGAGTCGTTTATCAAAGCGGTCAATTCTCACCAACTTGGAATGGTAGTTTGAATCGCATATTAAACAATGGACCACATGCTACCTGTTATCAAGCTGCAAGGGATTTACTAGGTGGCACTAGGAATACAGAACTCGCCGGATGGTGTACGCAGTTCAGAACTGCCGGGAACAGAGAAGGAATAGTGATAGGCGGAAACGTCTTTTTCTAAAAGGTTGCGTAAGCAGCCTTTTTGTTTACACTTTTATTATAATTTTTAATCATTTAACCCATTGTTTTCCTTTGAAATCTGTATTAATATACATATTGATAATGATAATCATATTTCAAGGAGGACAGCATGGATTTTACAATTATAGAAAAAATTATTGGGCGAGAAATTATAGACTCTCGTGGTAACCCTACAGTTGAAGCAGAGGTACATTTAAACGATGGTACCATAGCATTTGGCGCTGCACCTAGCGGAGCATCTACCGGCGAATTTGAGGCCTTAGAGCTTAGAGATAATGACCCTAAGGTATTTGGTGGTAAAGGTGTATCGAAAGCCGTAAATAATATTAATACTACTATAAACGATATTCTTGTTGGTATGGACGCTGCAGATACATATGCAATAGATAATGCAATGATGAAGGCTGATGGTACTACAGATAAATCTAAACTAGGTGCTAATGCCATACTAGCTGTATCAATCGCTACAGCAAGAGCTGCTTCAATGGCATTGGGATTACCTCTATATCGATTCTTAGGTGGTGTTAATGGCAACGTATTACCTGTTCCTATGATGAATATACTAAATGGGGGCGCACATGCTTCAAACACGGTTGACGTTCAAGAATTTATGATTATGCCTGCCGGAGCACAAAGTTTCAAAGAAGGACTTAGGTGGTGTACTGAAGTTTTCCATTCGCTGGCGAAACTTCTAAATGAAAGAGGATTGGCTACTTCTGTTGGTGATGAAGGTGGTTTTGCACCTGATTTAGCCAGTGATGAAGAAGCTATTGAGTGTATACTAGATGCAATTAAAAAATCCGGATATGAGCCAGGAAAGGACTTCGTGCTTGCAATGGATGCCGCTTCAAGTGAATGGAAGACAGGAAATACAGGCGAGTATAAACTTCCTAAATCAGGAATAACCTATACTTCTGAGGAATTAGTTGCTCATTGGGATAATTTAATTAATAAATATCCTATTTACTCTATTGAGGACGGACTTGATGAGGAGGATTGGGCCGGTTGGAAGCATATGACCGAAAAGCTTGGTGATAAAGTCCAATTAGTTGGTGATGACTTATTTGTAACCAATACTTCAAGACTTCAAAAAGGAATTGATGAAAAATGCGGAAACTCGATACTTATTAAACTAAATCAAATTGGATCCGTGTCAGAAACACTTGAAGCCATCAAAATGGCTCACAGTGCAGGATATACTTCTATTTCTTCACATCGTTCGGGCGAGACAGAAGACACTACCATTGCTGATTTAGCCGTTGCACTAAACACAGGTCAAATCAAAACCGGAGCTCCGAGTCGAAGCGAGCGTGTTGCTAAATATAACCAACTTCTTCGCATCGAAGAAGAACTGGGGGCTAGTGCTATGTATCGTGGTTTTAGTGCTTTTAATTTCAAAAAGTAAAGCCACCGGAAATTGATTAGAATTTTATATATCATTAAAAGAGCCGCAACGACTTTTCTGTCATTGCGGCTCCTCTATTAACTATATTTGAACTCAAGTTATACTAATTCAATAATAACTTCCATTGCGGCATCGCCTTTTCTTTGACCGATTTTGATGATTCTTGTATAACCACCATTACGGTTCTCATACTTTGGAGCTACTTCTTCAAATAATTTTGCAACTAAGTCAACTTCTTTAGTATTCTTTTTCTTTCCTGCTTGAGTTGTAGGAACCTCTTTTACAGGGTAAAGAACTTTAAGCATTTGACGTCTTGCATGAAGTCTGCTTGGAAGATCTTTTTTTACAGTTTTGTCTTGTTCATCATATACTGTAACTTTCTTTCCATCTACTACTTCTTTAACTCTCTTGCCGTCTTTGTCTTTGCGAGCAACTTTTGCTTTGATAGTTACTTCTTCAAAGTTATCTTTTTCCTTAACAGCCATCGCTATAAGACCTTCTGCAATCTTTCTGATTTCTTTAGCTTTTGCATCTGTTGTCTTAATCTTGCCATTGTTAAGTAGTGCTGTTACTTGATTTCTTAATAATGCTTTTCTTTGGCTTGATGTTCTGCCAAGTTTTCTGTACTTTGCCATTTTATTTTCCCTTTCTTACACTTGGTTATGCTTCCTCGGGCTTACTAGCCAAATGCCGTTACCATGCTCTTTTGGTCTTACCGATAACGATATTTCTACTCGTCTCCTTTGCTAAGACTAAGTCCCAGCTCATCAAGTTTTGCGAGTACTTCTTCCAAAGACTTACGTCCAAGATTACGAACCTTCATCATATCTTCTGAAGTTCTATTAGTTAGTTCCTCTACAGTATTAATACCTGCTCTTTTTAAGCAATTATATGAACGAACAGAAAGTTCTAATTCGTCAATGCTCATTTCAAGTACTTTTTCCTTCTCATCATCTTCTTTTTCAATCATAACCTCTGCTGACTGTGCAACTTCAGAAAGATCTACAAAGAGTTTGAGATGTTCACTTAATACTTTTGCCGCAAGAGACACTGTCTCATCCGGTGAAAGAGTACCGTTTGTATATACATCTAATGTCAATTTATCAAAGTCTGTTATCTGACCAACACGTGTGTTTTCTACATTTAGATTTACACGTTCAACAGGTGTGTATATAGAGTCAATCGGAATTACTGCTATAGGTAATTCTTCATTCTTATTCTTATCTGCACTAACATATCCTCTGCCTTGAGTAATGGTAAGTTCCATATAAAGCTTAGTGTCAGCACCACCGCTTAATGTTGCAATAACTGTCTCAGGATTCATAATCTCAATATCTGAATCAACTTGTATATCAGCCGCGGTTACAACCCCTTCACCTTCATACTCAATATAAGCGATTTTTGGCTCATCAGACTCAGACGTATTCTTAAGTGCTAATGACTTAAGGTTCATGATTATTTCTGTAACATCTTCTTTAACACCGGGTATTGAACTAAATTCGTGCAATACTCCGTCAATCTTAACTTGACTAATTGCACATCCCGGAAGAGATGATAACATGATTCTTCTAAGTGAATTACCTAACGTAGTACCATAACCTCTTTCCAAAGGCTCTACTACAAATCTACCATATTTATTATCATCGGATTTTTCGACAATTTCTATATTTGGTTTATTAAAATCAAACACTAAAGCCACCTCCTGTAGTGTTACGGACTATTTAGAATACAACTCGACGATAAGCATCTCATCAACAGGAACATCTATTGCTTCACGTGCCGGAAGCTCTTTGATTGATCCTTTGAGGCTCTCATGGTCAATATCTAACCACTCCGGAACCATGCGTCCACCTGTAGTCTCAACAATTTCTTTATATCTTGGAGAACTCTTATGTTTTTCGTTGATCTCAACAGCATCGCCTACCTTTACAAGGTAAGAAGGAATATTAACTACTTTTCCATTAACTGTTACGTGTTTATGGTCAACGATTTGTCTTGCTTCTCTTCTTGTTCTTGCTAATCCCATACGGAAAATAACGTTATCAAGTCTCGTTTCAAGTAAAACCATAAGATTCTCACCTGTCATTCCACTTGTACGCTTAGCTTTTTTATAGTAATTTCTAAATGGTTTTTCTAAAACCCCATAAATGAATTTGGCTTTTTGTTTTTCTCTTAACTGTAAGCCATATTCGCTCATTTTTCTATTTGATCTTTTTAACTGTCTGTTTGACTTTTTATCTATTCCTAAGAAGATAGGATCCATACCTAAAGATCTACATCTTTTGAGAACGGGAACTCTGTTTACTGCCATGTTTTTGTTTTCCTCCTATTTTAAAATCAGTTACTACCAAGTATCACTATACTCTTCTACGTTTTGGTGGTCGACAACCATTATGTGGTACAGGAGTTACATCCCTAATGCTTGTTACATCAATTCCTACCGCCTGTAATGCACGAATAGCTGCTTCTCTCCCTGAACCTGGTCCTTTTACCATAACATCTACTGATTTCAAACCATGTACTATAGCTGCTTTAGCTGCTGTTTCAGCTGCCATTTGAGCTGCATAAGGAGTAGATTTCCTTGAACCTCTAAATCCCAGACCGCCGGCACTTGCCCATGAAAGAGCATTTCCTTGTGCATCAGTTAATGTAACTATTGTATTATTAAATGATGATTGGATGTGTGCTTGTCCTCGTTCAACGTTTTTCTTGACACGTTTCTTTGTCACTTTTTTGGTAACTTTTTTTGCTGCCATCTAAACTAACCTACTTTCTTTTCTTTGTTTTATTTGTGCTAAGTGTTACTTGCACTCATTAAGTTCTCTAGAGTTACTTTTTCTTATTTGCTACTGTTCTCTTAGGACCTTTTCTTGTTCTTGCATTTGTCTTAGTCTTCTGACCACGAACCGGTAGTCCTCTTCTGTGGCGGATACCTCTATAGCATCCAATTTCTTGTAATCTCTTAATGTTAAGAGCGATTTCTCTACGTAAATCACCTTCAACCTGTTGTGTTTCATCAATTACTTTACTAATTTTCTTTTCATCATCTGTTGTAAGATCTCTACAACGAGTGTCAGGATTAACCCCTGCTTCCTCTAAAATACGTGTTGCACTTGCTCTACCTATTCCATAGATATAAGTCAGTCCAATCTCTACACGCTTGTCTCTTGGTAAATCTACACCTGCTATACGAGCCATGTTGATTATCCTCCATTTTCTACTGTATTAATATTGTCTCAAATTGGGGAATGATTAGTTCCCAGATGCAAAGAAGTGCATCCTTTCCGGTCAGCTGTTATTCGTAAATAACCTGCCGGTATTGTAAGCAATATACGAGGATTTCACATGTGTGAGGTGTCCTTGTATATTAAATAGTGAATTATCCTTGTCTTTGTTTATGCTTTGGATTTTCGCAAATCACGCGAACACTACCTTTTCTTCTGATTATTTTGCATTTCTCGCAAATTGGTTTTACTGATGATCTAACCTTCACGTCAAATCCTCCTTTCATCCACTGCTTTTGCCTGTTTTTACCTGTTAATTCATCGTTTTTCTGTCATTATTAGGCAGAAACACGCTTATATATTATAAGTCAAATGCCAGTGAAAGTCAATGCTTTTTTTACTTATCTCTCCAAACAATTCTTCCTTTAGTCAAATCATATGGTGATAGTTCAAGTGTTACTTTATCACCGGGTAATATCTTTATAAAATGCATTCTAAGTTTTCCACTTATATGCGCTAATACTTTATGTCCATTTTCAAGTTCAACTTGAAACATTGCATTTGGTAATTTCTCTACAACGGTTCCTTCTATTTCAATTACATCATCTTTTGACATTTTCATTTCTCCTTGTTATCTCTATTTTAGGGCTTCTTTAATTAGTCTCTTTATTCTGACATCATCACAATTTTCTATATTTATTGCTTTACCAATATATTGAACATGCTTTCTTTTCTTTTTTTTAGGACTGCTAATAGCTCTATCCTTGCCATTAACAAGATACAGATACCTATCGTCTAAATCAATTACTACGTATATCGTATCTTTATCATGTCCACAAAGTGATTTTACCAATCTGCCTTTTAAAAATCTCTCCATACAATCACCATGCCTCTGATAATGAAAGCAGTACCGGTTTATCTTTCGTTATTAACACTGTGTTCTCATAATGTGCAGATAACGAGTGATCTTTACTAATAACCGTCCAATCATCATCAAGCCATTCTACTTCCCAAGTCCCGATATTTATCATTGGCTCTATCGCAAGTGTCATACCTGCCTTTAGCTTAAGACCTCGCCTTGACATTTCATAGTTAGGTATCTCCGGTGATTCATGAAGCTGCGTTCCAATTCCATGCCCACACAGGTCTCTGACTACACCATATCCACGACTCTCAGCATATCTGCCAATCGCACCGGATATATCAAATAAATAATTGCCTTCTTTTGCATACTTAATGCCTTCAAAGAATGATTCTTTTGTAACATTGATTAGCTTATCAGCATCCTCACTAATTTTTCCAACTCCGTAGGTTCTTGCCGCATCCGAATGATAGCCTTTATATATAACTCCTGCATCCAGGCTAACTATATCTCCTTCAAATAAAACCCTATCAGCATTGGGTATTCCGTGAACCACTTCTTCGTTTACCGAAACACATATAGATGCTGGGTAACCATTGTAATCTAAAAAAGAAGGGGTGCAATCATGACTTCTTATCAATTCTTCACCAATTCGGTCAATCTCAAGCGTACTTATTCCCGGCTTAATAGCACTCGCCAACTCATTATGTACACTTTCAAGTATTTTCCCGGCTTCATGCATTAGTTCAATTTCTCTAGCCGATTTTATTGTGACTGCCATTATTTTACGCTCCTAAAATATCGACGATTGTTTTAAATACGTCTTCAATGTCAACTGTTCCATCTACTGTTTTCATTACGCCAGCCTTGTCATAATGTGCAATAAGTGGCTTTGTCTGTTCATGATATACAGACAGTCTTTTTTGTACAGTCTCAGGCTTATCATCATCTCTTAAAATAAGCTTTCCACCGCAATTATCACATATGCCTTCTACTTTAGTAGGTGCATATACAAGATGATACGTTGCTCCACAATCAACACACGCGCGTCTACCTGACATACGCCTTACAATGTTTTCATCCGGTACATCAACATCAATTGCAAAATCAATCTTTTCACCCAAACCTGCCAGTGCTGCATCAAGTTCTTCTGCTTGTGGTATCGTACGTGGAAATCCGTCTAATACGTAACCATTTTTACAATCTTCATTTTGTATTCTATCAACTACCAACTCTACTACTAATTCATCAGGTACTAATAACCCCTGATCCATATATCCTTTTGCTTTTTTGCCAAGTTCTGTTCCCTGTTTAATATTGGCACGAAAAATGTCTCCTGTAGAAATATGAGCAACGTCATATTTCTTTGCAATCATTTTCGCTTGAGTACCTTTACCTGCTCCCGGGGCACCTAACATGATAATTCTCATTCGCTTCTCCTTATAGCATTTTAACCCGCAGAGAAACTCTGCGAGTCAAAATAACTAATTATTTAAAAATCCTTTATAGTTTCTTACAAGCATCTGTGACTCAATTTGCTTCATTGTTTCAAGAATAACACTTACAATAATGATAAGCGATGTTCCCGCGAATGAAACATTTGCTCCGAGTATACCATTAAAGAAAATTGGAATAACCTGGATAATAACAAGTCCACAAGCTCCTATAAATACTATATAATTCAATATATGTGATAAATAATCTACAGTAGGTTTACCCGGTCTGATTCCCGGAATAAATCCACCACTCTTCTTCATATTGTTTGCTATCTCCATCGGATTAAATGTAATCGATGTGTAGAAATATGCAAACGCAATTGTAAGACCAATATAAATCACTAACCCTATAGAATATAGCCAGTTTTCAGGATTCATCCAGTTACTTTGGTTTAGCATCTTAAGTATTTGACCGCCGACACCATCTCCTCCATCCTTACCGATGACAGATGCAATAATAATTGGAAATTGCATTAATGATGATGCAAAGATAATCGGTACAACTCCTGCTGTATTAACCTTCATAGGAATATTAGTGGATTGTCCACCATATGTCTTTCTTCCGACTACTTTTTGCGAATACTGAACTGCAATTCGTCTCTCGCCACCTTGTAATAGAACAACAAAGAACACAACAAGGACAATGATTGCTATGATAATGATTGCCGCAAGACCACCTCTTGCTATTGTTTTACCTTTGACAAATTGTTCAAATAAGGCAACCATGTCATTTGGAATTCGTGAAAGTATATTAATCATAAGAACTATTGATATACCATTCCCAACTCCTTTTTCCGTAATACGCTCACCAATCCACATAAGAAAAGTAGAACCCGCAGTTAATGTTAATACAACGATTGCTGCGTTAACGAAATTATATTCAACCAATAGTCCGCTTCTTCCAAATCCAACTGCCATTGCTAATGATTCAACAAGCGCTAATCCTGCTGTTAGAAAACGGGTGATTTTTTGAATTTTCTTTCTTCCATCTTCACCTTCTTTTTGCATTTCCTCTAACTTCGGAATTGCTATTGTCAATAGCTGCATAATAATAGATGAAGTAATGTATGGGGTAATACTTAATGCAAATATTGCCATTCTTTCAAATGAACCACCTGTAAATGCATTCAAAAAGTTAAAAGATTCCCCGGTTGCTGTTGCAAAAAAGTCCTTGATATAGTCCGGATTTACACCCGGTGTAGGTAATTCAGAGCCAATCCTAATGACAATAAGCATCAAAAATGTAAAAATAATCTTTTTTCGAATATCTTTGATCGTAAATGCTTTTCGGAATGTTTCTAACATTATACCACCTCTGCTTTTCCGTCAAGGCTTTCTATTTTCTGTTTAGCGCTTTCAGAGTAAGCATTTACCTGAACTGTCAATTTCTTAGTCAGTTCTCCGCTCCCTAATATTTTAACGCCGTCTCTTGGGTTGTTAATGATACCTTGTTCTTTTAACACATCAATAGTTACAACTGTATCGTTGTCAAAAACTTCAAGCACGTTAACATTGATACCTACAATATCCTTAGAGTTTCTATTTGTAAAACCTCTCTTAGGAATTCTTCTATATAACGGCATCTGACCACCTTCAAAACCCGGTCTTGTACCGCCTGAACGAGCCTTTTGTCCTTTATGGCCTTTACCGGCTGTCTTACCATTACCTGAGCCATGTCCACGACCTCTTCTGAAGTTATCGCTATGTTTAGCTCCATCAGCCGGTCTTAAGTTTGATAAGTCCATTATGACACCTCCTTATTTAAATATTTCAAATCTACGCTTCTTCTACTTTAACCAGGTGTTGTACCTGCTTAACCATTCCTCTTGTTGCTGCGTTATCCGGAAGCTCTACTGTCTTATTAAGTTTTCTAAGACCAAGCGCTTCTACAGTTTTCTTATGCTTTGGAATGGATCCAATAGTTGATTTAACTAATGTTACTTTTAAATTTCCCATTTTAGCTGCCTCCTTAGCCTAAGATCTCTTCCACGGATTTTCCGCGAAGCTTAGCTACTTCTTCCAGTGTCTTAACTTGTGTAAGTCCCTTTATAGTAGCTAGTACTACGTTTTGTTTATTATTTGATCCCAATGATTTTGTACGGATATTTTTGATTCCTGCCATCTCTATAACAGCACGAGCCGGTCCACCGGCAATAACTCCTGTACCTTCCGGAGCCTTCTTAAGAAGCACTGACGCTCCTCCAAACTTTCCTATAAAATCATGTGTGATACTTCCATTATCATCTAGCGCTACAGAAATAAGATTCTTCGCAGCATCTTCTTTTCCTTTACGAATTGCTTCAGGAATTTCAGTTGCTTTTCCTAAACCTGCACCAACATGGCCAGCTCCATCGCCTACAACTACTAGGGCTGTAAATCTGAAGTTACGACCACCTTTAACAACCTTGGTAACACGCTTGATTGATACCACTTTTTCTTCTAGCTCCATGTGACTAGCATCAATACGCTCTTGTCTCATTAATCGTTCCTCCTTTAGAAATTCAACCCAGCTTCTCTAGCTGCGTCTGCCAATGCTTGAATCTTACCCTGGTATATAAACCCGCCTCTATCAAAGACAACATCTTTAATACCTTGTGCTACTGCTTTTTCGCCGATAACCTTGCCTAATTGTGCCGCGGCATTAACGTCGTTGGTTTTTTCTAAGTTTGCTTTCACATCTTTTTGAAGAGTAGAAGCTGAAACTAGAGTGTTTCCAACTGTATCGTCAATAATTTGCACATACATGTGATTATTGCTTCTAAAAACAGCCAAACGTGGACAATCCGGCGTTCCACTAAAACGGTTACGTATTCTTTTGTGTTTTTTTACACGTACTTCACTTCTAATTTTCTTGTTAACCATTTTTACACTCTCCTCTCTTATTTCTTACCTGTTTTACCAACTTTACGTCTTATGTGTTCATCAGCATACTTAATACCCTTGCCTTTATATGGTTCAGGTCTTCTTTTGTCTCTGATTTCAGCAGCGTATTGGCCTACTTTTTCTTTATCTATACCTTTTACAGTAATCTTATTCTGTCCTTCTAAGACAGCCTCAATACCTTCAGGATCTTCCATCTCAACAGGATGAGAATATCCAAGGCTTAATGTAAGTTTTTTCCCTGCTTTAGCAGCTCTGTAACCTACAGGATATATCTCTAATTCCTTTTCTTAGGCTTCAGTTTCACCAACAACCATGTTGTAAACTCATCTTCTTGTAGGACCAGGTAAAGAGTTCATTCTCGTTACA